>DATIKY010000314.1:0-1517 GCA_035476995.1 Sedimentisphaerales bacterium
CGCATCGAGCCACGGGTCCTCAAACGCCGTCGCCACCGTTACCCCCTCATGCAACGACCCCGAGAGCAACTCCGTGAGCAACTGCAGAAAACATAAACCCCTGGTATCGCACGCCTTGTGGACGGCAGTGCCATTCGTGTCAGGTACAGGTTCCGACATCCTCGGTCTCAAAACGGTTGATTGCATTGCCTCTCGATCCTCACCAACCCAATACTCAGGGCCATCAACAGCCGGATTGTACAGCGGGAGCCGGGGGGAAGGCAAGGGGGAAGTTGCGGCGGGACGCCGCGTGGAAGCGTGGAAGCGTGGAAGCGTGGAAGCGTGAACGCGGGGGAGCGCGGGGAGAGCGTCGCTCGGCCCTTGTCACTGGTCGGTCGTTCTTTGTCGGGGAATCCGTGTCGAGTATTCTCCGTGGCCTCCGTGCCACTGTGGTGAAGAATCTGGTCGGTGTCCGGTGCGGGATCGAGAGGCAGGCTAGACCGAGGTTTGGCGCTCGTGGCTTACACGGGGCCAGAGGCCGGCGATTGTGCCGTAGACGATCAGCATCTGGCCGACGCCGTAGGTGATCCAGCACAGATCTCCGACGCCGCGCCAGTTGTCCTGGAAGAGCCGGACCGCGAGAAACCCGTCGCTGGCCAGGAAGAGCAGGCCCCCGATCCCCACAGCGGCGAATCGCCTGTCGAGGCCGGCCACGGTCGCCATCACCGCCGCGGCGGTGGCGAGGAAGATCGTATACCCGGCCGTCGGCAGGTGGAAGCTCCGCAGGTCGTCCGAGGGATAGACCAGCGCCGCCCAGAGGGCCAGGCCCGCGAGATTGCACAGGACGAGGGCGCCGGCGAGCGTCCTGGCCCACCGGGCCCGACCGGTCAGCTCCAGACGGCGGGCCAGCGTCAGAAGGCCTGCGATGTAGGCGACGTGTCCCAGGGCGAACAGGGGGATGATCATCGTCAGGGGCTCGGTGAAGCGGAGGACCCGCAAGGCGCCGTACAGATCGGCCAGCGTGCCGAACGTCATGCCCAAGGCGATCCAGGCGCACGCCGGACCGAGCCGGTCCCGGCGATGAAAGGACCAGTTGACCCACGCGGCGGCCGAGAGCACCAGCGACGAGATCCCCCAGAACCGGCTCCAATGGCTCTGGCCGCTGATCCACGCGGCGGTGAACGTGCCCGGCAGGAGCGCGAACCACAGCAGCCACAGAACCGAAACCAACACACATCCCAGCGATCGTCTCATCGCGTTCAGAATACCAGAAACCCGCCCCGACGGAAACACAAGCCCCGGCGTCCCTTTTTCCGGGTCCTCTGCGTCTCGGTTGTGAGCCCATCCGGGAGGGTTCCCAGCCGTTCCGCGATGCCTTTGCGCTTCTTCTCTGTGTCCTCTGTGTCTTCTATGAGAAGGCATGTCAAGGGGAGTTCGCCTTGGCGAACCTCCTTTTTTTCTCCGGAGCTTCTATGAGAAGGCATGTCAAGGGGAGTTCGCCTTGGCGAACCTCCTTTTTTTCTCCGGAGCTCTTGTAT
>DATIKY010000315.1:0-45551 GCA_035476995.1 Sedimentisphaerales bacterium
CTCGTGAAGGCGGCGATGGAGGTCCGCCCGCCGCGAAGCCCGCCCGATACTTGGACGGGAGCTTTGCCGTTGTTCTTGACGCTGACGCACTTGGCTCCCAGTTCTTCAAGGGACTGCATCAAAGGGGCGATCGGTCGGCTCTGGATCTGCTCGTCGCCCGTGAAGTTCGTCGTGGCGCCCGGCTCCGCCAGTGCGGCCGAACCCATGGCGACGCGGAGGGTCGTGCCGGAGTTGAGCACGTCGATGGTCTCCTTGGGCGGGGTGACCTTGCCGCCGAAGCCGGTCACCTTCCATGCCTTGTCGTCGGCGGTGTCGATCCTGGCGCCGAACGCGCGGTAGCACAGGACCGCGGCCTCGGTGTCGCCGGACCAGAGCGGGTTGCGGATGACGCTGTTGCCTTTCGCCAGCGAGGCGATGGCGACGGCGCGGATCGTATGGGATTTCGACGCGGGGATCGAAACAACGCCTTTGAGCCGGGATTTCCTGGATACCAGTTGCATTCTGACCTCTCTAAAAAGGAGCTAATGGAAACGTCCAGGTAGTATACCGCTGGGACCGGGATAGTCAAGATTAGCGCGGCCTGCTACCAAAGGCCGTTGAAAGCGAGCCGTGTAGCGGATACCATATGCGAAGGAGCAGGGGATTCAAGGCCTGGATACATGGAGACTCCAATGAAGAACGTAGACCATCGCAACACGACGCTCACACGACGACAAATGCTCCGCGCGATCGGGGCGGGGGGGCTCGCCGCCGGGTTTCCGACGATCGTTCCCTCGTCCGTGCTCGGAAAGGGCGCTCCCTCGAACCGGATCACGATCGCGATGATCGGGATGGGACGCCAGGCTCTGTACGCCAATCTCAAGCCCTTTCTGCAGTCCGGCGATTGCCGGGTCGTCGCCGTCTGCGATGTGGACCGGTGGCGGCTGGGGCAGGCCAAACAGGCGGTGGATCAACACTATCAGAACAGCGATTGTCGCGCCTATGCCGACTGGCGCGAGGTGCTGGCTCGCCAGGACGTTGACGCGGTCATGAACTCCACGCCGGACCACTGGCACGTGCCCATCTCTCTGGCGGCGGTCCGACTGGGGAAGCACGTCAGTTGCGAGAAGCCGCTGGCCCTCTCCGTCGCCGAGGGCCGTGTCCTGGCCGACGCCGTCAAGAAGCACGGCGTCACGTTCCGGACGGACAGCGAGTGCCGCAGCGATTCGTACATGCACAAGACAGCGGAACTGGTCCGCAACGGCTACCTCGGCCGGATCAAACGCATTGAGGTGGGCGTCCCCACGGGCGATATCGCGGGCGGATCGTCCGCTCCCATGCCCGTTCCGGAGGACCTCGATTACGAGATGTGGACAGGCCCGGCCCCGCTGAAGCCGTACGCGGTGGACCGCGTCCACCCGGTCCGCGCCTACACTCGTCCCGGCTGGATGCGATGCCGTGACACTTGCGAGGGCATGGTGACGAACTGGGGGGCCCACATGATCGACGTCGCCCAGCAGACGCACGACAGCGAGCGGACGGGTCCGGTGAGCGCGGAGGGCAAGGGCGAGTACCCGGCTGCGGGCTCCGGCCTCTGGGATGTCCTGCTGAACTTCCAGATCCAGTACCGCTACGCCGACGGCGTCGTCCTGGATTATCACACGGCTCAGGGCGCGTTCCTGCGGGTTGAAGGGGAGGATGGCTGGATCCACGCCCCGTGGCTGGGCGGGCAGATGACCGCCAGCGACCCGTCGATTCTCCGGACCAAGCTCAAGGACAGCGACCTTCGTCTTCCGCAGCGTCAGGACAAGGAGGACTTCCTCTACGGCATCAAGAACAAGGCGACCACCATGGCAGACGCCGAAGTCGGTCACCGCACCTGCGCAATGTGCCAACTCGGTCACATCGCCATCCAATTAGGCCGCAAGTTGACGTGGGACCCGGGAGCCGAGCGTTTCGCGAGCGATGACGAAGCCAACAGGATGCTGATCCGATCCTATCGAGCCCCATGGGAACTGAACACCGGTGCGGCCTCTGCCTGCCCTAGGGCAGGACGAATTGACGTTACTTTCGCGGCAGACTATACTTATAACCAGCATAGGCTCGTTCAGAACTGCGAGAAGGAACGGTATGGCGATGGACGTCATCTGGACAGAGTACCTGAAGTACAGAGCGGCTCTTCGGGGGTTTGACCTCAAGGAAATCGAGCAGATTCTGAAATCATCAAGAGAGCGGTATTTCGACATGGCTACGAGCCGGCACATCGTGGTAGGGCATTGTGGGGCAACCCTGGTGCTAATCCCTTATGATGTGACTGGAGGCAAGTTGACTCCCGTCACCATACACACGACTACCCGCGGGCAAGTCGAATTTCGTATTAAGGTAGGGAGGTTCACTCATGAATAAGCCCCGTATGGCATATTTCGAACAAGAGGATATTCTCCATCTGATGATCTCCGAAGGGGCGGAGGCGCAGAGCGTCGAACTGAGCCCGAATATCACGGTCGAATTGAATGACAAGGGCGAATTGATCGGCATCGAAATCCTCGACGCGAGCCAATTTCTCCGGGACATGATTGCCGAATCCGTGCAGGCGAAGCTGCTGAGTATGCCGCGAGCTGAATCCGCGTGACGAGACCGGTGGCCACATGAGTCATGTTATTGTGTTCGGCGAGAATCGGAGTCCATCTCGATGAGAGCCCTGCGGGGGACAATCGCGGTTGTGTCAGGTTGGATTGTCATGTCTGGCGGATACCTCATGACGATGACAATTGCCGATTTCATTGATTCAGAGGGGTCCGCACCGGGTTCTCGACTTTCTCAGTGTTGCATTGTCTTCGTATTCCCGGTTTATGGCAGCGCACTGATCGGTGGGTATGTGACGGGCGTCATCGCCCCACGAAATGAGATGAAGTACGCGATAAGACTTGTCCTTTTCACATGGCTTGTCAACAGCGGGCTCCTCATGTTGTTCGCAGAAAGAGATCCGATAGTGGCCCTGGTCCATCCCTATACGGTCATCGCCCAGTTTCTCTTGTGTCCGTCGATTCTCATAGGAGGATGGTTGCGAATGCGGCAGATGATCCGTTTACGGGTGGATTCCTGTGTCCAAGCAAGAACCAAGCCATGATGCCGATAATCTCGATTATGACAGACTCGCAGCGATAGTCGTTCCTGGTCGTCCATGACGGGCGAATACACTCTGTTACGCGGGTGTTTCTGCTGCCGCTTGGTTGACCAGGAACAGGACCGCCATGCGGACAGCCAGGCCGTTGGTGACTTGCTGGAGGATCACGCTGTTGGCGCCGTCGGCGACTTCGCTCTCGATCTCCAGGCCGCGGTTGATCGGGCCGGGGTGCATGACGAGGATGTCCGGCTTGGCCCGCTTGACCCGCTCGACCGTCAGGCCGAAGTAGCGGGAGTACTCGCGGATCGAGGGGAAGGGGTTGCCGCCGAGCCGCTCGAACTGGATTCGCAGCATGTTCACCACGTCCACCTGCTCGATCACCTTGTCGAGGGAGTAGCTCACCTTCACCGGCAGCCGGCTCACCTCGGCGGGCATCAGGGTCGGCGGGCCGACGAAGATCACCTCGGCGCCCAGCTTGGTCATCGCCCACAGATCGCTGCGTGCGACGCGGGAGTGCGCGATGTCGCCGACGATGGCGATCTTGAGACCCTGGAGCGAGCCTTTGATCTTGCGGATGGTATAGACGTCGAGCAGGCCCTGGGTGGGGTGCTCGCAGTAGCCGTCGCCGGCGTTGACGACACAGGCTTTGATGCTTCGGCTCAAGAGCACCGGAACGCCCGCGGCGCTGTGTCGAATGACGACGATGTCGATGCCCATCGCCTCAAGGTTGCGGGCGGTGTCCAGCAGGGTCTCGCCCTTGCTGACGGAGCTGGCCTTTTGGGTGAACTCCATCACGTCGGCGCTGAGCCGGCTGGCGGCCAGGGAGAAACTGGCGCGGGTCCGCGTGCTGTCCTCGAAGAACAGGTTGACGACGACCTTGCCTCGCAGCGGGGGGGCCTTCTTGACCGATCGCGTGCTGATCTGCTCGAAACCGGTGGCGGTGTCGAGGATGTGAGTGATCTCTTCCACGCTCAGGTCCCGCAGGCCCAGCAGGTGTTTTCGGTGCCACTCGAACGGTTTGCCGCTTTTGTGAGGTATCGTCATATAGGTGTTGTGCCGTCTTCCTGTCCTGCCCGATGTGTGATGTTGCACAATGTCGAGGATGCGACCCATGTGTCCTTCCCATTTCTGAAGCGGCGACGAAAGAAACGCAGGACCTATAAGATCTATGGGACTTATAGGACTCGCACCGCTTCGCATTGTTAGGCCACCGTCACTTCGTCCTTTCCGTCGGACTCCACGAAATTGACCTGAACCGACTGCCCAGGCCCGACCTGGGCCTTGTAGCCGGCGTAATCCGCTTGAATGGGCAACTCGCGTCCTGCCCGCTCGACGAGCACGGCCAGCCGAATGGCCTTGGGCCGGCCCAGATCCATCAGGGCATCCATGGCCGCACGGGTCGAGCGGCCGGTATAGAGCACATCATCCACCAGGATGATCGTCTTGTTGTCGATGTCGAAGCCGATCTCAGTCGTGCGGACCAGCGGCTGGCCGCTGGAATGGGGCGCGTTGAGATCGTCGCGGTAGAGGGTGATGTCCAGGGTTCCGCAGGGGACCGGCTGGTCAAGCCTGTGGGAGAGCCGCTCGGCAAGCCTTTCCGCGAGGATCTCGCCCCGGCTCCGCACGCCGATAATGGCGGTTCCGTTCTCGGGCGAAATCCTGGCGGCAATCAGGTCGACCAGGTGCTCGATGGTGCGGTCGATCTGGTCGGCGTCAAGAATAACGTTCATAGCATAGTCCAGTCTCCGCGGTCCCCAAACGGATTACATCGCGTCCAGGAAGCGTCGGCGATCCTTCAAGTTCAAGCAGACTATACCACCTGGTCGGCCCCCTGGCAAGTCCTCCCGACGATGTTCGATAGAATCTGCTTTTCCTTCGCCAGTTCCCTCGGAACGGCCGTTTCGTAGGAACCCGCTTTCCAATGCTGGCAACCGCGATATGTTCCGTCGCCAAGGCGGATTTCGCTTGATTGAGCGGTCGTTTTCTGCTATGATGAGGCCAGTTGGTTGCAGGAAGGGTTCGACCTGACAAGGAGCGTGGATTCTGGGGGGTGCCGGGCAGCCGCCGGGCGCCGGGTCCGGTTCTTTCGAACGTGGTGTGGAAATATGGGCGGAAAAGCTGTAATCGTGGGTCGGAGATTATGGGGCGTAACCCTCGTTATAGGGCTCACGGCTCTTGCGCCCGCCATGGGACAGGACCTTTCCGCGATTCAGCCCCAGGCCCTTATGTGGGCAGGGGTCCGAGATCTGAGACAGGCGGACCCGGATCTGACGGGTTCCGGCGTGCGTTTCGGCGTCGTGTGCCGCAGTTTCACGTACAGCGCCGACGGCGAGCCGCAGAACGACTACCTGCCCAACACCCGACACGCCTGTTTTCAGGACGCCGAATTGGGCTTTCACAGCAGTCTCGCCAAGCCCGCCGGCACGTCCAGCCATGCCACTGCGATCTGCTCGATCCTTTTCGGGCAGGACCCCGATGGCAATGGGGCCGCGGCCGGCCTGGGATCGTTCCCGTACCAGGGCGTTGTGCCCCAGGCCCAGGGGCATATCTACGAATTCTGGCATTTCGTCAAGCACCACGTGTATCGCCAGGACAGGCCGGAGGTGGACATCGCCTCGGTGAGTTTCGGCCAGCCGGTGGAGGCCGAATGGACGCGGGGCATCGAAGCTCTCATCGAGCATAAGGGGATGGTGTTCGTCGCCAGCATCGGCAACGGCCTGAACGCCTCCGACCCGTCGTTCTATCCCGGAGCCGGTCCCAACGTCATCGGGGTGGGCGTTGTCAGCTCGGTGAACGCGACGGACCCGGCCACGAGACTCTCGCAGTTCGCCCTGGCGTATCCGGAAGAGTCGAGCGCAGGCCCGACCGGCGACGGCCGCTGCAAGCCCGACGTGATCGCTCCCGGCAATTGTCTCGTGGCCGAAGAGGGGGCCGAGCGGGGGTACGACATGACGGGCAACTGGTCGAGTTTCTCGACCCCGGTGGCGGCCGGCATCGTCGGCCTGCTCATGCAGACGGCCAGACAGAACCCCGAGTTCAGCCCGGTGCTCTCGCCCGAGGGCGGCAGTTGCCTGCTCAAGGCCATCGTGATGAACTCCGCGGTGAAGCTGCCTTACTGGCACAAGGGCCGGCTGACCCCCGATGATGATCACGAGGTTCCGCTGGATTACGTGCAGGGGGCGGGCATGGTGAATGCCGCCCGCGCACACCAGCTCCTGACGTCCGGTCAAGGCAAGCCCGGCGACGTCGCCGTCGCGGGATGGGACCTCAACCTCGTTCGCCAGGGGTTGGAACTCCAGCAGGTCTACCGTCTTGTCGTCGAGGAGTCCACGCACAAGACGCTGACCGCGACGCTCGTCTGGAACCGCCACTATGGGCAGGCGTATCCTTTCAAGCGTCTGTCGGACATTGACAGCGACCTGCGGCTTGAAGTGTTCGCCATTGACACGACGAATCCGACCCAGCCCGTGAAGCTGCTGGACTACAGCGACAGCAAGGTGGACAACGTGGAGCACATCTACGTCGATCTTGGGACGCTGCCCGGCTATACGGTGTACGAAATCGTGGTTTCGCACAGCGATCTGAACGCCAGGCCTGCGTCGCCCGCCGGCGAACGGTACGCCCTGGCCTGGAGCATCGAGACCACGCAGGCGGAGGAGAACCTCCTGTGGTACGACCTCAATGCCGACGGCGTCGTGGACGAGCACGACCTGGCGATCCTGAAGAACAATTCCGCCGCCAGGCAGAAGTCTTCCCATGCGTACGTCATCGGCGACATCACCGGGGACGGCATGATCGACGACGCGGACGTTCAGGCCGTCGAGGCCAACCGCGACAAGAAGGCCATGTGGCGCATCGATACGGTGGCGGTCGCAAGCCCCGTCGCCGACAGCGTCCTGAACTGAGCCGAGGTGATCGTGCGAGGGACAGGGCCTCGGATTCCCAAGTGGAGCGTGTTTCGTGGGATTCTCCAAACTGCTGATCCCCAGTTTGTCGATCTCCCTGGCCGCCGCGGCGATCTGTCACGCGGGGCAGCGGTGGCGCTTTGTCGCGACCTGTGACAGCCGGGGCGATGTCCTGACCGGCGTCAACGAACCCATCCTTGGCGAGATCGCCCGTGAGATTGTCCGGCAGAACGCGGATTTCCTCATCTATCCCGGCGACCTGGTCTATGGCGCCCGCCTGGCCCCCAAGTCCTTCGAGAACTACCTGTGGATGTGGGTCCGGGCCATGAAGCCTGTCTACGACGCCGGGATTCCGGTCTATGTGTGCCGGGGCAATCACGAGGTCGGCGACATGTGGGATGCCGAGCCGAACCAGTGGCCCAATCCCGCGGACAACTACTCTCTGCGGTGGCGTCACGTCTTCGGCAATCCTGATTTTCCCCGTCAGATGCTGCCGGACAACGGTCCCGCGGACGCCAGGCACATGTCCTATTCCGTCGTTCACAAGAATGCCCTGATTGTGGCGGTGGATCAATACGGCGGGATGAACCACCATCTCGCCCACCGGGTGGACCAGGCGTGGCTCAATTCCGTGCTGAACGCCAACACTCGTCCCCACGTCGTCGTCTTTGGCCATGAACCCGCCTTTCGGATGGTGCATCCGGACTGCCTGGACGATTATCCCATCCATCGCGACCGGTTCTGGCACAGCCTTCAGACCGCGGGTGTTCGGATGTACTTCTGCGGCCACGACCATTTCTTCAACCACGCCCACGTCGACGACGGCGACGGCAACCCGAGCAACGACGTCCACCAGCTCGACGTCGCGACAGCGGGCGCCCCGGGCTATGTGTGGTGGCCTCCCTATATCGGCGACAACAGCTACTTCGATGTGATCCCGGTCTACCACGCCCAAGCGTACGGCTACGTCCTCGTGGAGATCGACGGGCTCGACGTGACCGTGGCCTGGATGGAACGACGGGGCCTCGATCCGGCGTCTCCGCCGATCTACGAACCCAAGCATGCGTGGAGCTACAGGGCCGCCGCGAAGTCCTCTGCCGACCTCAACGGCGACGGCATCGTGGACCTGGCCGACCTGGCGATCTTCTCCTCCCAGTGGCTCGCGCCCGACCGGAACTGACCCCCAGCGTTCGGCGAATGCCGCAGGGGCTGAGGCCCCCGTGCCTGCCCACCTCTGAATCAGGGCGACCACGCGGGGGGCCCTGCAAGAAACACTTTCCTTCTCCCTGCGTTTCTGGTATGAGTATTGTGGCTGTTCCATGATCTTTGCAGGGGTGCAGGTGCGATATGGCAAATCAGGTTCTGATCAAGAACGGACGCGTGATCGATCCGGCGAATCGTCTGGACGCCCAGTGCGACGTCCTGATCCTCGACGGCAAGGTCGCCGAAGTCGGTCGTCTTAACGGCGACGTCGAAAAGACGATTTCGCGAGTCATTGACGCCAAAGGCAAGCTCGTCGTGCCGGGGTTGATCGACATCCACGTCCATTTCCGCGAACCCGGCGATGAGGAAGAGGAGACGATCGCCAGTGGTTCGACCGCAGCCGTGGCGGCCGGCTTCACCTCCGTCGTCTGCATGCCGAACACCGACCCTGCCATCGAGAGCGAGACGGATGTCGAATACGTTCATCGCAAAGGCCGCCAGACTCGCAAGACCCACGTCTACGTGATGGGCGCGATCACCAAGAAGAGAGAGGGGACCGAACTGGCCGAGATGGGCCTGATGGCCGAGGCCGGCGCGCGGGGTTTTACCGACGACGGCACCGGCCTCCAGAACGCCGCCGTCATGCTGCGGGCCCTCAAGTACGCCAAGATGCTCGATGTGGTCGTCGCCCAGCACTGCCAGGACAACAGCTACGCCGGCGGCGGGGTCATGAACGCCGGGTATCACTCGACGATCCTGGGGTTGCCTGGGATGGACGCGATGGCCGAAGAGGCGATGCTCTGGCGCGATATTCAATTGGTTCGCAAGACGGGGGCCCGGTATCACGCACAGCACATCTCCACCGCCGGGGCGGTCGAACTGATCCGCCAGGCGAAGAAAGATTCGCTGCCGGTCTCGTGCGAGGTCACGCCGCACCACCTGTTGCTGGCGGACGAATGCTGCTCGACGTACGACACCAACTACAAGGTCAGCCCGCCGTTGCGGGGGCAGAAGGACATCGAGGCCCTGAAAGAGGCCATCGCCGACGGCTTGGCCGATGCCTTGGCCAGCGACCACGCCCCGCATCTTCAGAGCGAAAAGGAGCTGGAGTTTCTGGCGGCGCCGTTCGGGATCGCGAGCCTCGAATGCGCCCTGGCCCTCTATATCAAGGCGCTGATCGAGCCGAAGATCCTCGACTGGCCCGGCCTGATCCGCATGATGACCGCCAATCCCGCGAGGATCATCGGGATCGAGAAGGGCTCGCTCACTCGCGGCAAGCAGGGCGACGTGACAATCATCGATCCGAATGCGGAGTGGACCATCGATGTGAACAAATTCCTCTCGAAGAGCCGCAACTGCCCCTATCACGGCTGGACGGTCAAAGGCAAGGTCGAAAAGACCATCGTCGGCGGCGAAGTGCGGTTCGAACTCTGATACTCTGTTCGTAGTGACGCCGTAAGGCGTTATTCTTCCTCGTGCGTCCTCTCAGGTCGGGGTGGAGGATCTGTTGGATCCGGCACACGACCGATGCCGCGTGATTGTGAAGCGATTCGAGACCAATCTGGCGGCTCTCCAGTGTGTCGAAGCCATCCGCTCGTATGCGGCTTCGCACGCCGGACGGCTGCCGCAAACCCTGGCGGAAATCACCGAGGTGTCTGTGCCCCAGGATGCGATGATCGGTGGACCATTTCGATACACTTGCACCGGATCGACGGCGGTGCTGGAATCGTCCTTGCCCCCCGGCGGCGACGAGAAGGACAGGACTCGCTATGAGATCACCGTCAAGAACTGATGCGTCAGTCGCTTGCCATTGCTTGCTCCCGTCGGCCCTATGCGGCATAATCTGGCTTTGATTCTCGCGAACCCTCGCGGGATCGCGAACAAAGGGCCCGGGTGTGGCGTTATCGCCGATAGAGCGACCGCGACGCCGGGGGCCCCCAATGATGACCATGAGGATGTCGAAGGCATGACGATTATCGATGGGAACAACCTGCTGTGGGCGCTGCACGAGTCGTTCGATGACCGAGAGATTACGAACGAAATCGAGTTGTGCCGGGTGTTGAGCCAGTACTTCTCGCAGATTGACGAGATCGGGCAGGTGGTTTTTGACGGCGCTGGGCCCTCGGACACGAGCGATTTCGAGGCTATCTCGAATCCCGAGGTCTTTTTCGCGGGCTTCCATCACGATGCCGACAGCGTCATCGAAGAGAAGATCACGGTGAACACCTCTCCCCGGCGTCTGACCGTCGTCAGCAGCGATCGCCGGCTTCGCAAGGCGGCTTCCACGAGAAGTGCCGCAACTGTCAAGTCCGAGGAGTTCTGGGAACGGGTCCGAAGGGAACTGGGTCGAAAGCATCCTCGCAGGAAGGAGCCCGAAGAAAAACGCGAAGGGCTTACGGACGGCGAAACCGACAAGTGGCTGGAAGCTTTCGGCCTGGACGAATAGGCGTAACGCTCGATCGGCATGGGGGCAAAAAGCGTAACAAGGGGGGATTGCCGCATTGGGGGAGGGCGGGCCGATTTTTTGTTGCGTGTCTCGGCCTGCGGGTGTATAGAATAGCATTTCTTCGTACGCCGGGCGCACATGCAGGGGGCTCGCTCTTGCCCGGGTGTGCACGCAGGAGGCTTCCTGGGACCGGCGGCAATGGAGTGTCCTTGAGCTAAGTTATTGTTGTTTCAGCTTTTATGACAGATGGAGGCCCTATGAAGCGTAAGATGGTGACGATTGACGGCAACAACGCGGCCGCGCACGTGGCGCACGCGACGAATGAAGTGATTGCGATCTATCCGATCACGCCGAGTTCGCCGATGGGCGAGATTTCCGACGCGAAGACCGCCAAGGGCGCACCCAATATCTGGGGGACCGTCCCTTCCGTCACCGAGATGCAGTCGGAAGGCGGAGCCGCCGGGGCCGTTCATGGCGCGCTGGCCGCCGGGGCTCTGACGACGACGTTCACGGCCTCGCAGGGCCTTCTGCTGATGATTCCCAACATGTACAAGATCGCGGGCGAGTTGCTGCCCACGGTTTTCCACATCACTGCGCGTTCGCTGGCCTGCCAGGGCCTGTCGATCTTCGGCGACCACTCCGACGTAATGGCCTGCCGGGAGACGGGTTTTGGAATGTTCTGCTCGTCCAGCGTCCAGGAAGTCATGGATTTCGCGTTGATCGCGCAGCAGGCGGCACTGGCCTCCCGGGTCCCCTTCCTGCACTTCTTCGACGGGTTCCGGACCAGCCATGAGGAACAGAAGGTCGAGGAACTCACCTACGACGATATGCGGGCGATGATCGACGACGCCCTGGTGGCCCAGGTCAAGGCTCGGGCTCTGACGCCCGATCGTCCCGTGATGGGCGGCACTGCTCAGAACCCCGACGTCTACTTCCAGGGCCGCGAAACGGTCAACAAGTTCTATCAGGCCGTGCCGAAGATCATGCAGGACTCGATGGACAAGTTCGCCAAGATCGTCGGCCGCCAGTACCATCTGTTCGATTACGTCGGCGCCCCCGATGCCGAGAAGATCATCATCATCATGGGCAGCGGGGCGGACACCGTTCACGAGACCGTCGAATACCTCAACTCGCAGGGCGAGAAGGTCGGCGTCGTGAAGGTCCGCCTGTACCGGCCGTTCAGCATCAAGCACTTCATGGCGGTGCTGCCCAAGACCGTCAAGAAAATCGCCGTGCTCGACCGCACGAAGGACCCCAGTGCCCTGGGCGAGCCGATGTACCTGGACGTCCGCACCGCGATCGGCGAGGCCATGGCCGACGGGATCGCCCCGTTCGACAAGTACCCCGTGGTCGTCGGTGGCCGCTACGGCCTGGGCTCGAAGGAATTCACGCCTGCGATGGTCAAGGCGGTCTTCGACAACCTCCGCGCCGCCAAACCCAAGAGAAGCTTCACGGTCGGCATCGTCGACGACGTGACGAACTTGAGTCTCACGACCGACGCTTCGTTCGAGCTGCCGACGCCCGGCCAGTACACCGCGATGTTCTACGGCCTCGGTTCCGACGGCACCGTCGGCGCCAACCGAAACTCGATCAAAATCATCGGCGACCAGCTCCAGGACAACTATGCACAGGCCTACTTCGTCTACGACTCCAAGAAGGCCGGCGCGATGACGGTCTCCCACCTGCGGTTCGGCAAAGCGCAGATCCGCAAGCCCTACCTGATCAGCCATGCCGACTTCATCGCCTGCCACAACCCGAGCTTTCTCGAAAAGTACGACATGCTCTCGTCGGCCCGCAAGGGCGGAACATTCCTGCTGACGACCTCGCACCCGGCCGACCAGGTGTGGGATACGCTGCCGCAGGAAGTGCAGAAGCAGGTCGTCGACAAGAAGCTGAAGTTCTACGTGATCGACGCGATCTCGCTGGCCGAGGAGCTCGGGCTCGGCGCCCGCATCAACGTGATCATGCAGACCGCCTTCTTCAAGATCAGCAACATCATCCCGATCGACGCCGCGGTCAACGCGATCAAGGACGCGATCCAGGCTTCCTATGGCAAGAAGGGTGAGAAGATTGTCCAGTTGAACAACGCCGCCGTGGACGGCGCGATCAATCGGATGCACGAAGTGAAGGTGCCGGGCAAGGTCACGAGCAAGTTCAAGATGCCGCCAGCCGTGCCCGCCGAGGCGCCCGAGTTCGTCCAGACCGTCACCGCCGAGATGATGGCGATGCGGGGCGACTCGCTGCCGGTCAGCAAGATGCCGGTGGGCGGTCGTTTTCCGGTCGGCACGACGAAGTTCGAGAAACGAAACATCGCGGTCAACGTTCCGATCTGGCAGCCGGAGCTGTGCCTCCAGTGCGGCATGTGCTCGTTCGTCTGCCCGCACGCCGCGATTCGCATCAAGGCTTACGACGCCAAGCAGCTCGCCGGCGCCCCCGCCCAGTTCAAGAGCATCGACGCCAAGGGCAAGGACTTCGCCGGGATGAAGTTCACCGTGCAGGTGGCCCCCGAGGATTGCACCGGCTGCGGCGCCTGCGTGACGACCTGCCCCGGCGCCGAGCGTGGCGCCGACAAGCAACCGACCGGCCGCAAGGCGATCAATATGGAGCTGCAGGAGCCGATTCGCGAACGCGAGCGAAAGAACTACGACTTCTTCCTGTCGCTGCCGAACACGAATCCCTCGTTGTTCAAATCCAACTCGGTCAAGGGCAGCCAGTTGATTCAACCCCTGTTCGAGTATTCCGGCGCCTGCGCCGGCTGCGGCGAGACGGCGTACGTGAAGCTGCTCACGCAGTTGTTCGGCGACCGCATGTACATCGGCAACGCCACCGGCTGTTCGTCCATCTACGGCGGCAACCTGCCGACGACCCCGTACACGACGCGCCAAGACGGCCGCGGCCCGACCTGGTGCAACAGTCTGTTCGAGGACAACGCCGAGTTCGCCTTGGGCATGCGACTGACGGTCGATCAGTTCCGACTGACCGCCTTGAACCTGCTCGAACGGGCCGAGAGGTGCCTCGACAAGGACCTCGTCGCCCAGATCCGGGCCGCAACCCTGGCCAACGCCTCCGACCAGAGCGAAATCGAGGCTCAGCGGGCCCGCGTCGCCAAGCTCAAGGAGGCCTGCGGCAAGTGCGATTGCCCCGAGTGCAAGCAGTTGCTTACCGTGGCCGATTACCTCGTTCGCAAGAGCGTCTGGGCGCTCGGCGGCGACGGCTGGGCCTACGACATCGGTTACGGCGGTCTGGACCACGTTCTGGCCAGCGGCAAGGACATCAACATTCTCGTGTTGGACACGGAAGTGTACTCCAACACCGGCGGCCAAATGTCCAAGTCGACGCCCCGCGCCGCGGTGGCGAAGTTCGCCGCCGGCGGCAAGCCAGCTCCGAAGAAGGACATGGGCCTGCTGGCGATGACATATGGCAATATCTACGTAGCCAAGGTGTCGATCGGCGCCAACGCCGCTCAGGTGGTCAAGGCCTTCACAGAGGCCGAGGCCTATCCGGGTCCGTCGCTGATCCTCGCCTACGCCCACTGCATCGCACACGGCGTGAACCTGACGAACGGCTGCGAGGAGCAGAAGAAGGCCGTCGCCTGCGGGCATTGGCCGCTCTATCGGTTCGACCCGAGACTGACGGACAAGGGAACCAACCCGCTGCAGCTCGATTCGAAGGCGCCGACCATTACGTTCGAGGAGTACGCCTACGGCGAGGATCGGTACAAGGTGCTCAAGCAGTCCAACCCTGTGGCGGCCGCCGACCTGATGAAACTGGCCAACCAGGATGCCAAGTGCCGTTATGCCTTGATGGAGCAACTGGCGAAGATCCAGTGCGGTCCGGACGCGCAAGGAACCGGCCAGTCCTGACAGGGGATGATAGGGAGTTGACATGGTCGCCAAGGGCGGCGCGTAGTGTCGTTCTGACCGTGTTGACGGGTTTGATTCTCACCGGCCGCGGCCGGCAGGTTGCTCGGAATCCTTCACGGGATTCGGGCCTGCCGGCCGCAGGGCCGGTTTCCATGTCGGCCCCGAAGCCCTTCGGCGTGCTTTCGATCGGGGCCAAGCCTGGGCCCAGAGAGACCGTCTCCCCTGAGACGGGACGCGAGGGGGCACGATCTGCGAGCCGTATGGGACGCAGGGCGTCTGCTTCCAGAACCACGACAGTCTCTTCTTCGACATGATCCGGCTGGCCAATCCCGGCGAACAAAGATACCTCCTCGTCTGCGGTTGCGTCACGTAGATCGGTGAACTATTATGACGTCGGTGGCGTACGGTTTGTAGTCGTGCGGCGTTGGACTTTCAGTTGGCTGCGGTGTTCACCGGGTGGCGATGGGGTCTTTTCGGACTACAATCTGGATTCTGTTCAGCACCATCCTTGTGGCGGTGCTGATCGTGTTTTTCGTATCGCGAGGGGGTATTGGACTAGGTTCTGCGGCCACAAAGGATGATTCCCGCACGCGACGGTCAGAGGCCTTGGAGGCTCCCCGGTTCGACGGCAGTTGGCCCATGTTCCACGGCGGGCCGGGGTTGTTGGGTCGGGCCGAAGGCGCGCTGACCGACTCGCTGGCTCTCCTGTGGCGGTTCAAGACACAGGCGGAGGTCAAGTCTTCTCCTGCCATCGAGGGGGGGCGGGTGTTTGTCGGTTCCTCGGATTGTCATCTCTACGCCCTCGACCTGCGGACCGGGGAGACGCTCTGGTCCCATAAGGCCGGGGACGTGATCGAGTCTTCGCCGTGCGTGGTCGACGGAAGGGTGTTCGTCGGCGCCTCGGATGAGCGGCTCTATGCGCTGGACGCCCAGACCGGCGAGTTGAAGTGGACATACGAAACGGAAGGCCAGATCCTGGGTTCGCCGAACTGGACCCGCTCGTCGGAGGGGCACAAGACCTGGATCATCGTGGGCAGTTATGACAACAAGGTCCACTGCGTCGACGCCGAAAGCGGCCAGGCGGTCTGGACGTATGAGACAGGCAACTACATCAACGGGTCGCCCGCGGTAGACCAGGGCCGGTGCGTCTTCGGCGGTTGCGATGCGTTGATCCATGTGGTCTCGCTGGCCGACGGCTCGAAGATCGCCGAAATCGACAGCGGGTCCTACATCGCCGCCTCGGCCGCGTTCGTCGATGGACAAGTCTACGTCGGCAACTACGAAAACGTGTTCTTGAGGGCCGACCTGAGCGAAGGCAAGATCCTCTGGAAGTACACGCAGGGCGAAGCCCCGTTCTTTTCCTCGCCGGCAGTGGGCGAGCAGTTCGTCGTCTTCGGAGGCCGCGACCGGTATGTACACTGTGTTCGTCGCGACGATGGCCGGCGGGTCTGGGTCTTCCAGACGCTGGACGAGGTGAACAGCTCGCCCGCTATCTGCGGGGATAAGGTCGTTGTCGGCAGCGACGACGGGAGGCTCTATCTGCTCGGCCTGGCCGACGGCAAGCGGCTTTGGTCCTATGAGATCGGGCAGCCGGTGACCTCGTCGCCGGCCGTGGCGGGCGGACTTGTCGTGGTCGGCAGTGACGAC
The DNA here is from genome assembly GCA_035476995.1 of Sedimentisphaerales bacterium. GTDB lineage: Bacteria > Planctomycetota > Phycisphaerae > Sedimentisphaerales > Anaerobacaceae > PLanc-01. Next base: position 16,171 of record DATIKY010000315.1, read on the forward strand.
GGGTACGTCTATGCATTCGGCCCCAAACAGACGGAGGGAGCAAAAACCCCATGAGAATCATCCAAATATGTCCGGGCTCCGGCGACAACTTCTATTGCGAGAACTGCCTGCGCGACGCGGCCCTGGTCAAAGCCGTTCGCGGACTCGGGCACGACGTGCTGATGGTCCCGCTCTATCTGCCATTGCAGGCCGACAAGGTCGAACAGGTCAGCAACGCGCCGATCTTCTTCGGCGGCGTCAACGTCTACCTGCAACAGAAGCTCTCGCTCTTTCGAAAGACCCCGCGATGGATCGACCGCTGGTTCGACTCCCGCGGGCTGCTCGAATGGGCCGGACGCAAGGCGGGAATGACCAACGCCCGCGATCTCGGGGAAACGACGATCTCCATGCTGCAGGGCGAAGACGGCCGGCAGGTGAAGGAACTCGACCGATTCGTGGACTGGCTCGTGACGGAGCAGCAGAAGCCCGATCTTGTGTGTCTGTCCAACGTGTTGCTCGCAGGGCTGGCCCGTCGGATCAAGCAGAGGCTCGGCGTTCCCGTCGTTTGCCTGCTGCAAGACGAAGACGGATTCCTCGACGGCCTGAGTTCGCCGTACGCCGAGCGGGCATGGGCCGTGGTCCACGAGCGGGTGCGGGACATCGACGCCTTCCTGGCCGTCAGCAAGTACTACGGCGACACGATGGCGGCCCGGCTGAAGGTGGACGCAGGGAGCATGCACATCGTTCGCATGGGCGTTGAACTGGATTTGTACAAACCCCACGACAGCGGGCCCGCTGTCCCGACGATTGGATTTCTGTCGCGGATGTGCCGTGAGCGGGGGCTGGATACCCTGATCGATGCGTTCGTCCTCCTGAAGAAAAACGCGAAGCTGCGGTCCGCCAAGCTTCGCGTCTCCGGCGGTAGAAGCCTTGCGGACGAGCCTTTCATCAAGCGACAACAGGACAAGCTCGAATCCGCAGGCATTCTGGGCGACGTGGAGTTTCTCCAGGCTTTCGATCGCGACGCAAAACTGGCGTTTTTGAGGACTCTTTCCGTACTGTCGGTTCCGGAACCGCGGCCTGTGGCGTATGGGCTGTGCGTCCTGGAGGCTCTGGCGATGGGAGTGCCGGTCGTGGAGCCCGCGATCGGGTGCTTCCCCGAGACGATCGCGGCCACCGGCGGCGGCGTCCTGTACGAACCGAATACCGCCGAGCGGCTGGCCCAATCGATGGAGCCGTTGTTGCTGGATTCGCAGATCGCCCGCAGGCTCGGAGCCGAGGGCCGGGCCGGGATGCTCAAGGCGTTCGACATCGGCCGGACCGCCGGCGAGATGATCCGCGTGTATGAACAGATCGTTCGAAAATGATTGTGGCGAGGGCGGGGATGGTCGAGCTTGTCGATGTGACGAAGACGTATGGCGACCCGGGCGATCCCGCGTCGGTGAGCGTGCTCAAAGGCATCACGCTGAAGATCGAGCGGGGGCGGGCTCTCGCGATCGTCGGGCCCTCCGGCTGTGGCAAGAGCACGCTGCTGAACATCGTCGGCGGTCTGGACCGCGTCACGAGCGGGCAGGTTCTGCTGGACGGCAGGGACCTGGCGGGACTCGACGACGACGAACTGGCGAGGATTCGAAGCCGCGAGATCGGGTTCGTGTTTCAGATGCATCATCTCTTGCCCCAGTGTACGGTCCTTGAGAACGTGTTGGTGCCTACGCTGGCTGAAAGAGGGCGGGCGAGGACGTCCACCCTACGAAGAGAGGCCGAGTCGTTGCTCGCTCGCGTCGGTCTGGCGGATCGCATGTCGCATCGGCCGGGCGAATTGTCGGGCGGGCAGAGGCAGCGGGTGGCGGTCGCGCGGGCCCTCATCAACAAGCCAAAGCTGCTGTTGGCGGATGAACCGACCGGTTCGCTCGATGAAGAGTCCTCGCGGAGCATCGCGGAGCTTCTGGCCCAGCTCAATCGCGACGACGGCGTGACGATGGTCGTCGTGACGCACTCCCGGGAGCTGGCCTCGCGAATGGGGCACGTGACCGAACTAAGCGGGGGCGTTCTCAACGACAAGGGCCGACCATGAGTCTCTGGCGGCTGGTCGCGCGGAGCGCATGGTTCTACTGGCGAACGAACGCCGCGGTCCTGCTGGCGGTGGTCGTCGCCACGGCCGTGCTCACGGGGGCTCTGGCGGTCGGCGACTCGGTACGATTCACGCTCGGAAAGACCCTGGAGGCCCGCCTGGGCGAAGTCGAATTCGCCGTCAGGCCGCACGGGCGTTACTTTCGGACCGATCTTGCCGGCGATTTGAAGTCGCATGTTGGGGGCGAAGTCGCGCCGGTCTTGCAGGTCCCCGGCATGATCGCCAACGACGACGGTTCGCGACGAGTCAATCGGATCCAGGTTCTCGGCGTGGACGAGCGGTTCCACGCGATGGGTCCGGGCGGAGACCCCTTTGACAAAGCAGCGGGCGAAGGAGTTGTTCTGAGCGAGTCTGTCGCCGGCAGGCTCGGCGTCGCGGCGGGCGACGAGGTTCTGCTGCGAATCGAGAAGACGACGACGATGCCTCGTGACGTCCCTCTGGTTTCGGATGAGGATCGCACCATTGCCTTCCGCCTGAAGGTGTTTGCCGTCGCGGATGATTCGGATTTCGGACGTTTCGATCTGGCGGCCAATCAGGCCTCGCCGCTGAACGTATTTGTCTCGCTGGCGTGGCTTGCCGAGAAGATCGAGCAGCCGGGACGGGCCAATATGCTTCTGGTCGCTCGGCAGAGAAGCGGCGTCACCGCGGACGAGTTGAACGCCGCCATTAAGAAAGCCTGGCGGCCGACCGACGCCGGAGCCGAGATGATTCGTCTGGAGCCGCAGAACGCGTTGGAGCTTCGCAGCCGGCGGATCTTCATGGAAGACTCGTTTGCCGATGAGGCGATGAAGGCCGGCACCGGTGCGCTCGGGATTCTGACGTACTTCGTCAATGAGATTCGCCTGGGCGAGAAGGCGACGCCGTATTCGATGGTTGCGGCGGTCGGCGCAGGCGATCTGATCCCGATGGGGATGCGAGACGATGAGATTGTCGTCAATCAATGGCTCGCCGAGGACCTCGATGCCCAGGTCGGAGATATTGTCGACCTCACGTACTTCGTCATGGGGCCCAGGCGAAAACTGAACGAGGAGCGAGGGCGATTCAAGATCGTCAGGATCGTGCCGCTGGAGGGGGCCGCTGGCGATCCCTCGCTGATGCCCGATTTTCCGGGTCTGGCGGATGTGGACAACTGCCGCGACTGGAAGCCCGGCGTGCCGGTCGATCTGGACAAGATCCGTCCGAAAGACGAGCGGTACTGGGACGACCATCGCGGCACGCCCAAGGCGTTCATCACGCTGGATACCGGCCGGTCGCGGTGGCGAAACCAATACGGCAGTCTGACCGCCATCCGTTACCCATGGCGGGAGGGACTCGATCGGCAGGTCGCACAGCATCTGACCAGCCATCTCGATCCCGCGGCGGCGGGGCTGTTTTTCCAGGCGGTTCGTGAGTCCGGCTTGCGCGCCGGCCAAGGCGGCACCGATTTCGGCCAGCTCTTTCTGGGCTTGAGCATGTTCCTGATCGGCTCTGCCATCATCCTCACGGGATTGCTCTTTGTCTTCGGCGTCGAGAGCCGAAGCCCGCAGATCGGAACGCTTCTGGCGGTCGGGTGGCCCGCCCGGCAGGTCAAGCGGCTGCTCCTGGCCGAGGGCGGATTGGTGGCGCTGCTGGGCACGGTCGCCGGCGTTGGCGTGGGCCTGTTCTACGCCTGGCTCATGCTCTATGGCTTGTCCACGTTCTGGAGCGGCGCGATTGCCGGTGCAGTGATCCGATTCCATGCGACGGGTCTCACACTGCTGCTGGGCGGCGCCGGTGGATTCGGTGTGGCGTTGCTGGCGATCTGGATCACTCTGCGAAAGCACGTGACGCTTCCTGCGCGCCAGTTGATGGCAGGGGGGGGCGAAGGACATGCCCCTTCGCGTTCTCGCGGCCGATTCGGGATCGGGCTTGCGGTTGTGTCGTTTGCGGGGGCGACGATCCTCCTGGGGTTCGTGCGAGGCGGCGAAGGCCAGGCCATGGCCGGGGCTTTTTTCGGGGCCGGAGGGTTGCTTCTGCTGGGGACTCTGGGCCTGGGACACGTGCTGCTGTGCCTGGCGGCAGGGGGCGGAGCCTGGTCTTCGATCTCGCTGCAGGGGCTGGGTATTCGAAACGCGGCCCGACGTCGCGGCCGCAGTCTGAGCATCATCGGTCTGCTGGCCTGCGGCGTGTTCATGGTCGTGGCGGTAGGGGCCAATCGACGCGATCCGCTGCGCCAGCCCCAAGACCGGCAATCCGGAACGGGCGGATTCGCTCTTTATGGCGAGTCCTCGCTGGGCGTTCTATACGATCTGAGCACCGAGGCCGGACGTAAGGAACTGGGGCTGACCGATCCCGAGCTCGCTGGTCTCAACGCCGTCCCGTTCCGGGTCCACGAGGGCGACGATGCAAGTTGTCTGAACCTCAACCGCGCGCAGCGGCCGCGGCTGCTGGGCGTGCGGCCGAGCGACCTCACGCAACGCGACGCGTTCAAGTTCACTGCGGCCGGCAAAGAAGCAGCTGCCCACGATGCGGGATGGAGCCTGCTCGATGGGGGATTCCGCGAGGGCGCTATTCCAGCGGTGGGAGACTACCCGACCGTCGTCTGGGGCCTGGGCAAGAAGCTTGGCGACGAGATCGAATACCAGGACGAACAGGGCAAGCCCTTCCGTGTGCGGATTGTCGCGATGCTGGAGGGCTCCATCCTGCAGGGCAGTCTCCTGGTCTCCGAGGAGGAATTCGTTCGCAGATTTCCGTCGGTGGACGGGTATCGGGTTTTGCTTGTCGATGCTCCATCGGATAAGATGGAGGCGATATCGCAGAAGCTGTCGTCGGGCTTGACCGATCTGGGGCTGGTGCTCACGCCGACGCGGGAACGACTGGCCGCGTTCGTCGCCGTGGAGAACACGTACCTTTCGATCTTCACCGCTTTGGGCGGGCTGGGTCTGATTCTGGGCAGCGTCGGGTTGGGCCTCGTGGTGCTCCGCAACATGCTGGAGCGAAGAGGCGAACTGGCGATGCTGCGGGCTATCGGCTTCGAGAGGGCCACCATCCTGCGGCTGGTCTTCTACGAGCATTGGGGCCTGATGCTGGCCGGGGTGGCTTGTGGAGTCGTCGCAGCGGTTGTCGCAGTGATCCCGGCCCTGCGGTCGCCGGCCGGGCAGGCGCCCTATGTCTTTCTGGCGGCGACAGTTGCGGGAATCGTCTTGAGTGGGGCTTTCTGGGTCTGGCTCGCCGGGAAGCTGGCTTTACAGGGCCGATTGTTGGACGCACTAAGGCATGAATAGGAAGAGAAGCACGAAATCCGAACTTCGTGTTTTGAGTTTGTTCTCGGGTGTTCGATGAAGAAGAATCTCGTTGCTGATCTGATCCCTATGTCTTTCGCCGTCGCGGGCGTTGTGTCGCTGATGTATCTTTGGTTCAGCGCCGACGCGGCGGTGGGTCTTCAGGAGCGTTCGCCTGGCGCCGACGGCAAACCAGCCAACGCTGGGGCCAGGGACGACGCCGTCAAGATCGCCGGGACGCTGACCAAGGGAGACGGCGTGCCTTCCGAACTGCCTGGAGCCTGGCCGAGGTTTCGGGGGGCTAACTACGACGGGATCAGTACCGAGACGATTTCGCTCAGTCGGACCTGGCCTGCGGAAGGGCCTCGCATGCTCTGGTCCATCAATATGGGCGAGGGCTTCGCGGGGGCGGCCGTGCTGGAAGGGCGGGTCTACCTCATCGACTACGACCAGGCGGGCCAGGCGGATGTCATCCGCTGCCTGTCGCTGAACGACGGCAAAGAGATCTGGCGGTATGCCTACCCGATCAGGATCAAGCGGTTCCACGGCATGAGCCGGACCGTCCCGGCGGTGACGGACAAGTATGTCGTCACCATCGGGCCCAGAGGTCACGTCACTTGTCTTGATTCCAAAACGGGCGAGTTCAAGTGGATGCTCAACCTGGTCGCGGAGTTCGGGACCGTGATCCCGCAGTGGTACACGGCCCAGTGCCCGCTGATCGAAGACGGCAAGGCGATTATCGCACCGGCCGGGAATGTGCTGATGATGGCGGTGGACTGCGCCACCGGTGAGACAGTCTGGCAGACGCCCAACCCCGACAAGTGGGTGATGACGCATTCTTCGATCGTGCCGATGGAGTTCGCGGGCAATCGGTTCTACATCTATTGCGGCGGATCGACCGACGCGGGCGGGGTCATCGGCGTCTCCGCCAAGGACGGCCAAGTCCTCTGGAAGACGGACCGATGGAAGGTCCGCACGAATGTCCCGATGCCGGTGATCGTCGGTCCGGATCGGATCTTCCTGTCTGCGGGTTATGGCCAGTACGATTTCGGTTGCACCATGTTCCGGCTGACCGAGTCCGAGGGCAGGATTGCCGTGGCGAGCGAGTTCCTGCACCCCACGAGTGTCTTCAGCACGATGCAGCACACGCCCATCTTCTACAATGGCCACATCTACGGCGTGAGGATGGACAAGCAACTGGTGTGTCTGGATCTGGAGGGCAACGTCGTGTGGACCAGCACGAGCGCGAACACGTTCGGCAGCGGGCCCTACGCGATTGCCGATGGTTTGCTGTACGTGATGGACGACGACGGCGTGCTGACGATCGTGGAGGCCGGCGCTTCAGGGTACAACCCACTGGCTCAGGCCAAAGTCTTGGATGGGATCGAATCATGGGGCCCCATGGCGTTTGCTTCCGGCAGATTGATCGTGCGGGACCTCAATCGGATGGTGTGCCTGGATGTCGCCGGACGGTAGCATCGCCAGTCCGTCCGTGCTAGAATAATACGGTGCTCGCAAGTTCTTGTTCCATAAGGGTATAGGGTTGTTTACGCAACGAACATCAGGAAAGACCAACAGTGGTTGGATCGTCGTGCTCGTTGTCGCGGCTCTGGCAGTGGCCTTGGCGGCGATTCTCCGGCTTGACGCCACCGGCGACCGAGGCAGCGGGCTCAGCGACGCCTATGCTTACGACGTGACGCGTCTGGCCAGGATAGATCCGAATCTCGTTCTCTATGAGGAATCGGACCCGCCCATTCGAACGGGTTTGAGCCAGTCCCGTGCGATCGCCCTGGACAAAGCCGATCGGATCTATGTCGCAGGGGACAAGTCGATTCGCGTTTTCGATGCGTCCGGGAATCTGGCGAGAACGATCTCGCTGACAGGCGAACCGCAGTGCCTGACGATCTGGGATGACGGCGTACTGTACGTCGGCATGAAGGAGCACGTCGAGGTTCTCGACGCTCAAGGCAAAGTGACCGCCTCGTGGGAGCCCTTGGGCGACGAGGCGGTCCTGACGAGCATCGCACGACACGGGGATGCGGTTCTCGTGGCCAACGCCGGACATCGAGTCGTGCTGCACTATGATCTCGCAGGAACGCTCGTGGGCCACATTGGCGAGAAGGACCCGGAACGCGAGATCCCGGGTTTTGCGGTCCCCAGTCCGCATTTCGATCTGGCGGTATCGCGGGACGGCCTGATCCGGGTCGCAAATCCCGGTCGAAACCGAATCGACACCTTTACCCTCGACGGCAATCTCGAATTCTGGTGGGGCGAGCGGTCGGTCGGCATCAAGGGGTTCTGCGGATGCTGCAATCCCGTGAGTTTCACCCTATTGCCCAATGGCGGTTTTGTCACCGCGGAAAAGGGGCTGGTCCGGGTCAAGGTCTACAACAGCGACGGCGCGTTTGTGGGCGTGGTGGCCGGTCCCGATCAATTTGCCGGCGGCAAGCAGATGAAGGTCTGCGAGACGCCCGAGGAGTGTCAAGGCGCCGCGCTGGACGTGGCCGCCGGGGCCGATGGTCGCGTTTATGTCCTCGACCCCGCGGACAACACGGTCAAGACGTTTCGAAAGAAGGGGGCCAATCAGTGAACGAGTTTCTGAATCGATTGCAGGCACGGCGGCAGTTTGTGACGCGCGCCCTGCGCAATGTGAGCCTGGCTCTGCTCGGACTGGGCGGCGGGGCGGTCGTGGTGAAGCGGCGTCGGCTCCTGCGAGAGGGCAAGTGTCTCAATCAGGGGATGTGCCGGACTTGCGGGGTGTTTGAAGACTGCGGCCTGCCGAGGGCTCTTTCCACCCGCGACGTGTTAGCGAGGACTCGCCATGGCTGACAAGCAGGACAACATGAATCGACGCAAGTTCCTCCGCGAGGGGCTCTGGGGAGCGTGTCTGGCCGGGGTTGGGACCGCGGCGGGGCTGGGCGTCGCCCGGAGCAATCCGGACAACATGGTCTGGCAGATCGATCCGTACAAGTGCATCGCGTGCGGCAACTGCGCCACCTATTGCGCGCTGGAGGACTCCGCCGTCAAATGCGTCCAGGTGTATGCGATGTGCGGCTACTGCGACCTGTGCACCGCGTATCTCGTGCCGGAGCCGAAGGCCTTGGACACCGGCGCGGAGAACGAGCTGTGCCCGACCGGGGCGATCAAGCGGACCTACATCGAGGACCCGTACTACGAGTACACGATCGACGAGCCGCTGTGCAACGGCTGCGGCAAGTGCGTCAAAGGCTGCATGATCTTCGGCAACGGCTCGCTCTTTCTCCAGGTGCGCCACGACCGGTGCAAGAACTGCAACGAGTGCGCGATCGCGGCGGCCTGTCCCTCGCAGGCGTTCAAGCGGGTGCCTGCGGATCGGCCGTATCTGTTGAAAGGGGCGGACCACAAATCATGATGCGATTCGCCCGGATCACGAGCAGGAGCAGAGTTCCGCAAAACATGCCTCATTCCCCATTTTGCGGAACGTGGATATCACTGGTTCTCATGATTCTTCTGACTTTGTGCCTCAGCGCCCAGGGCGAGATTCGCTTTCCGCCGCCGGAGTTCGAGAGCGGCTACACGTTTCCCCAGACGACCTCGCCTGCGGCGCAGCCGGTGTATCGGGAGTACATCGACGCGGCTGTTCTGGTCGTCGGCTTGTTTCTCGCCTCGTACCTGATCCTCAAGAGGCGAAGCCGTCGCGCCGTCTTCGTTCTGATGATCGTCGCTTTGTTGTACTTCGGCTTCGTGCGGGACGGGTGCATCTGCCCGATCGGAGCGATCCAGAACGTGACGCTGACCGCGTTCGACAGCGATTATGCGATCCCCATTGCGGCCGCGATTTTCTTCGTCGTTCCGCTGGTATTCACGCTCTTCCACGGTCGGGTGTTCTGCGGGGCGATCTGCCCCCTCGGGGCCATCCAGGACGTGGTCCTGATCCGGCCCGTGGCGGTCCCTCGCTGGCTGGAGAGCGGTCTGCGACTGATGGCGTATACATACCTCGGTGCGGCGGTCCTCTTTGCCGCCACCGGCAGCGCGTTCATCATCTGTCGATACGACCCGTTCGTAGGGTTCTTCCGGCTGGGCGGCAACTGGAACATCCTGATTGTCGGCGCCAGTCTGCTGCTGATCGGCCTGTTTATCGGGCGGCCGTACTGCCGCTTCCTGTGCCCATACGGCGTTGTATTGCGGAACTTGTCTCGGCTCTCCAAGCGGCGCGTGACGATCACGCCCAGCGAGTGCATTCAGTGCCGTCTGTGCGAGAACGCCTGCCCGTTCGGCGCGATTCGCGAGCCAACAGAGGATTGGCCCGAAGGCGAGTACCGAATCGCCAAGAAGCGTCTGGCCTTGTTCCTGGTGCTGTTGCCCGTCCTGGTCGCCGGCGGCGTTTGGGGTGGCTACACCCTGAGAAATCAACTGGCCCGCGTGCATCCGAGGGTTCGCACCGCCGAGCGGATCTATCTGGAAGAGGCCGGCAAGGTCCAGGGCACGACCAACGTCAGCGATGCGTTCCGGGCGACAGGGCAAACCTTCGAGGTCCTCTACGAGGATGCGACGCGGTTTCGCGGTCAGTTCGGCCTCGGCGGGGCGTTGCTTGGCGGGTTCGTCGGTCTGGTCGCCGGAGGCAAACTGATCGCTCTGTCGGTTCGTCGCAGGCGAACCGAGTATGAAGCGGACCTGGCAAGTTGCGTCGCCTGCGCGCGGTGCTACAGATCCTGTCCGAAAGAACATGAACGGCTCAAAAAGAGCAAAGAGGCAGTGGTGGGACGCGCATGACACAGGGAACGGAACAGATACGAATGTGGCATCGAGCGGCCAGGACCACCGCGATTGTCGGCGGCGTCTTCACGGGCATCTTCACCGTGCTCCTGGTCGCGAATCTGATCGGCACGGCCGTTCTCGGCCCGGCGCGAGAGAAGACGCTCGAAGGCATGAGGCTCCAGGTCCAGAAAGACCCGGCCAACGAGACGCTTCTGTCCGAGATCCGGCAGCTGGATCTCAGGATCCGACAGGACCGCATCTGGCGGCTCGACTTCGCGCAGAAGGCGGCCTATATGCTGCTCGGCAGCGTTGTGGTTCTGCTCGTGGCCGGCAAGATCGCGAACGACTTGGGCAAGGAGCTTTTCGTGCCGGCGCATGGAGTGGATCGGGGAGAGAGACAGGTGAGAGAGGCGAAACAGGCTCGTTGGGCGGTCGTCGGCGGTTTGGCTGTGTTGGTCGTGGGCATGTCGCTCCTGGGCATGAGCGGGTGGGTCGAGTTTGCGCAGGCCCAGGAGGCGGGCCCGCCATTCGCTTCGATGGAGGACAAGCAAACGCAGTGGCATCGCTTCCGCGGTCCCGGCGGGGCCGGCGTCAGCGCGTACACCAACATTCCGACCTCCTGGAACGGAAAGACCGGGGAGAACATTCTCTGGAAGACTCCGGTGCCCATGCCGGGACGGAATTCTCCGGTGGTTTGGAACGACCGCGTCTTCCTGGCGGGTGCCGACCCGAATGTGCGACAGGTCTACTGCTACGACGCCAAGAGCGGGCGATTGCTGTGGAAGGGCGATGTCCCCACCGCGCCGGGGACGCCGAAGCTGGAGATCATGGAAGACACCGGTTACGCCGCCTGCACGATGGCGACGGATGGTCGTCGGATCTACACGATCTTCCCAACCGGCGACGTCGCGGCGTTCGACTTCAACGGTCGGCGCCTGTGGCACAGGAACCTCGGCCTGCCCGACAGCGCCTACGGCTATGCCTCCTCGCTGGAGACCTACGAGAAGTTCGTGATCATCCAGTACGACCAAGGCGACGGCAGCGAAGGCAAATCGAAAGTCCTCGCGTTGGACGGGGTCACCGGCCAGGTCGCCTGGGAAGCCAAACGCGCATTACCGAACTCCTGGGCTTCGCCGGTCATCGTGGAGGTGGACGGCAAACCCCAACTGATCACACTCGCGGACCCGAACATGGTCGCGTACAACCCCGCCAACGGCGCCGAGATTTGGCGCGCCGAATGCCTGGGCGGCGATCTGGCGCCTTCGCCGATCTATGCCGGCGGTCTGATTCTGGCCATCGAGCCGTACTCGCAGATGGTCGCGGTCAAGCCGACAGGGCAGGGCGACGTCACCAAGACGCATATTGTCTGGAAGATGGAAGAGGGCGCGCCGGATATCTGCTCGCCCGTCAGCGACGGCACGTACGTCTATCTGCTGGAGAGCTCGGACCTGCTGATCTGCTGCAAGGTCGAAACCGGCGAAAAGCTGTATGAGCAACAGATCAAAGGGGACTACCGGGCCTCGCCGAGCCTCGTGGGCGACAAACTCTACGTGCTCGACATGAAAGGCGTGATGCGGATCGTGCAGACCGGGCCCGAATTCAAGGAACTGGGCAAGAACGAGTTGGGCGAAGAGTGCCATGCTTCGCCCGCCTTCGCCGACGGTCGCATCTACATCCGAGGGACAGAGAATCTTTACTGCATCGGGCAGGCGCAATGACTGAAGAACTGGATCTAGCGTTCGTCGAAGAGACCGTCAAGCGGGTCGGCTCCGGCAAGGAGAAAGTGCTGGAGCTTCTGCAGGCGATCCAGGGGCATTACGGCTATCTGCCGAATGGGGCCCTGCGTCGAGTGTGCGAGCTGACGGAGATCACGCCGGCCTCGATCGCGGGCGTCTCGACGTTTTACGACCAGTTCCGCCATCGCCCCGCAGGCAAGCACATCGTCCACGTCTGCGTGGGCACCGCCTGTCATGTGAAGGGCGCCGAGGCGGTCTACGACGCGTTTCGCGCGCACCTGGGGATTCCCGAGGGCGAGGACACCGATGCGCAGAAGCTGTTCACGGTCGAGCGGATCGCGTGCCTGGGCTGCTGCACGCTGGCTCCGGCCGTGCAGATCGACGACGTCACCTACGGCCATCTGACCCGAGAGACGGTGCCTGGGGTTCTGAACGACTTCCTCAAGCACGAGCAAACCCGAGCGGCCTCGCCCACGAAGTCTCGCGGCCTGCGCAAAGGCAAACCAGACCCTCGCGGCGAAGTGCGGATCGGACTGGGCTCCTGCTGCGTCGCCCGCGGCAGCGGCAAGTTGCACGTCGCTCTTGAGGAGGCCCTGGTTCAGACCGGCGTTCAGGTGCCCGTCAAACGCGTGGGCTGCGTCGGGATGTGTCACCAGACGCCTCTGCTGGAGATCGTGCTGCCGAACCAGTCGTCGTTCCTGTATGCCCGCGTCGAGCCTCAGGACGCCAAGGGGATCATCCAACGGCATTTCGGCGTGCGGGGGCCGCACAGGAAGCTGTCCAACGTGGTGTCCACGACTCTGGACCGTCTGTTGACCGACGAGAAGTGGGAGCCTGTCACCCGATACTCGATCCACGTGCGGGACCAGGCGGTCTCCGACTTCCTGGGCCGGCAGATTCACATCGCGACCGAGCACTGCGGTCACATCGATCCGATCGATCTGGACGAGTACCAGCGCAACGGCGGGTTCAAAGGACTGGAGAAGGCGGTCCAGGAACTCACGCCGGAGGCCGTGATCAAACAGATCGAGATCAGCGGCCTTCGCGGCAGAGGCGGAGCGGGCTTTCCGACGCATTTGAAATGGTCGGCGGTGCGTGCGGCCGACTCGCCCAGGAAGTACCTGGTCTGCAACGGCGACGAGGGCGATCCCGGCGCGTTCATGGACCGCATGCTGATGGAGTCTTATCCCTATCGGATCCTCGAGGGGATGGCGATCGCGGCCCGATGCGTCGGGGCTCGAGAGGGATTCCTCTACATTCGAGCGGAGTACCCGCTGGCGATCAAGCGAGTCGCCGAAGCCTTGGAGAAATGCCGGGAGCGAGGGTTCTTGGGCGACCGTATCCTCGGCACGGACTTTTCGCTGGAATTGAAGATTGTGGCTGGCGCGGGCGCGTTCGTCTGCGGCGAAGAGACGGCGCTCATGGCGAGCATCGAAGGCCGTCGCGGCATGCCGAGATTGCGGCCGCCATTCCCGGCGCAGAAAGGTCTCTGGGGATTGCCCACGCTCATCAACAACGTCGAGACGTACGCATGCGTGTCCTGGATCCTGCGTAATGGAGCGGAGTCCTTCGCCCGCATCGGCGTTGGCAAGAGCAAGGGCACGAAGGTCTTCGCTCTGGCCGGCAAGATCGCTCGCGGCGGGTTGATCGAAGTGCCCATGGGCATCTCGATCCGGCAGATCATCGAAGAGATCGGCGGCGGCATCGCCGGGGGACTGAAGTTCAAGGCGGTCCAGGTCGGCGGTCCCTCCGGCGGCTGCATCCCTGTCTCGCGGGACAATCTCTCGGTCGATTACGAGTCCCTCACGGAAGCGGGGGCCATGATGGGTTCGGGTGGCCTGGTCGTGCTCGACGAGACCGACTGCATGGTCGATATCTCCCGCTATTTCCTCCAATTCACGCAGAACCAGTCGTGCGGCAAGTGCACATTCTGTCGAGTGGGGACGCGACGGATGTTGGACATTCTCGATCGACTGTGCGCAGGCAAGGGTGAATCTGCGGACCTCGACGAGCTCGAGCATCTGGCCAAGATGATCAAGCAGGGCAGCCTCTGCGGGCTGGGCAAGACCGCTCCGAACCCGGTTCTGTCGACGATGCGGTATTTTCGGGACGAATACGAAGCTCATGTGCAGGGCCGCTGTCCGGCGGGCAAGTGCAAGGCCCTCATCAAGTACTCGATCACCGACGACTGCATCGGCTGCACGATCTGCGCCCAGCATTGCCCGACCGAGGCCATCGCGGCCAAGCCGTATGAAAAGCACGAAATCGATCCTGAGAAATGCGTCCGATGCGGGACCTGCAAGGCCGTTTGTCCCGCCAAGGCCGTGCGAGTTGAGTAGCCATGCCGAAGATTACGATTGACGGTCGCGAAGCGCAAGTGGAGCCCGGGGCAACGATCCTCGACGCCGCCCGGAAACTGGGAATCGCCATCCCCACGATGTGCCACCTGAAGGGCCGCGAGGCAACGACGAGTTGCATGGTGTGCGTGGTCAAGGTGGCGGGCGCTGGATCGCTCGTGCCGGCGTGCGGCACGCCGGTCCGCGACGGGATGCAGGTCGAAAGCGAATCCGAGCCGGTGCTCGAAGCGAGAAAGGCCGCGCTGGAACTTCTGTTGAGCGATCACGTCGGCGACTGCGTGGGGCCGTGCCAGATGGGCTGCCCCGCCCGGATGGATATTCCCCTGATGATCCGGCAGATCGCGGCGGGGCAACTGCAGGACGCGATTGTGACAATCAAGCGGGACATCCCCTTGCCCGCGACGCTGGGACGGATCTGCCCGGCGCCGTGCGAGAAGGTGTGCCGGCGAAAGCAGCACGACGAGGCGGTGTCGATCTGCCTGCTCAAGCGTCACGCGGCCGACGTGGATCTGCAATCGGATCAGCCCTACCGTCCGGCGACTTCGCCGAAGAGCGGCAAGAAGGCAGCGATCGTCGGCGCCGGCCCGGCGGGCCTATCAGCGGCGTACTACCTCCAACAGAACGGCTTCGATTGCACCGTTTTCGACGAGCACGACGAGCCCGGCGGTATGTTGCGGTACGCCGTGACCGAGCGGGTCCTGCCTCGCGATGTGCTTGATGCGGAGATTGCGCAGATCGCCAGGCTCGGCGTGACATTCCAGCTCCGCACGCGAGTGGGGATCGCCATCCTGCTGAAGGAGATCCGCGAGCAGTTCGACGTGGTTTTCCTGGCGACCGGTGAACTGAAGGCCGGCGATGCGGACGCCCTCGGTATCGAGACGTCCCAGGACGGCGTCAAGGTCGATGCGAAGACCGGGGCCACGAGCATTCCGTCGGTCTTCGCCGGCGGGGACGTGGTTCGCAAACGCCGACTGGCCGTGCGGGCGGTGGCGGATGGGAAAGAAGCTGCCGAGTCGATTCGCCAGTTTCTCCGCAGTGAGAAAGTCGTCGGCCCCGCCAGGCTGTTCAACAGCCGCATGGGCAAACTCGATGGGGAGGAAATGGAGCTGTTTCTGCGATCGGCAAGCCGCGAGCCTCGGATTGTGCCGTTGCGACCGATCGACGGCTTCGCACGTGACGAGGCCAGCGCCGAAGCTCTTCGCTGCCTGCGATGCGATTGCGCCAAGTTGGGCAGTTGTCTCCTGCGCCGCCACGCACGGACCTATGAGGCCCGCCAGGCCCGATACAAGGCCGTGCGAGGTCCGTTCGTTCAGCAGACGCAGCACCCGAACGTCGTCTACGAACCCGGCAAGTGCATCGACTGCGGCATCTGCATCCAGATTGCCTCTTCGCAGGGCGAGAAGCTGGGATTGGCCTTCGTCGGCCGCGGTTTCGATGTCCGCGTGGCGGTTCCGTTCGGCGGGTCGCTGGCCGAGGGACTCGAGGTCGCGGCGGCTGAATGCGTCGAAGCCTGTCCGACAGGCGCGCTGGCGTTCAAGCGATAGCCTATTCGTCCTATCAGTCCTATGGGACGCTGACACGCAGAGCCACTTCCGCAACGCGGCGCCCCAGAGCCTTGGCTGTCGTCATGCCGAACTCGTCCTTGAGGACGCCGCCCTCGGCCCCGCTCCAGACGGTCGCGCCGATCCGTGGCCCCGGCCGGCCGTTTCCGACTAGGATCATCTCCTGGCACAGCAGCGAGACCTGCACCGCGTGGACCGTGACCTCCTGGCCGCCGTTGCGGGTGCCGCCGCAGGCCAGGACGCCGGCGACCTTGTTGCTCAAGGCGAAGTCCTTCTGCCACAGGAGAATCGCCCGGTCGAGGAACGCCTTGCACAGGGAACTCATGCCGCCGAAATACACGGGCGTGCCCACGATGATGCCCCGCACCTTCGGGTCCGTGAGTCTGGGGACGAGCTTGGGGAAGTCGTCCTTATCGCCATCCGGCCCTGGGATGCCCGCAGCCAGATTGCCGTTGATCCGGAAATCGGCCAGTTCAATCAACTCGGTCTCGATGGCGTCGCCGACCTCTCTGGCAGCCTGCAAACAGACTCCCAGCGCCGCGGCGGTTGTCTTGCCTTTCCGCGGGCTGCACGAGATCGCGACGATCCTGATACTGCGGCCGGTCCCGGCGGCGGATGGCGACCCATCGACGGAAGCAACCGTCGTCGTCGTTGCCGCCGCACTGACGGCCATTGAGCTGCGAACGAAGTCCCGACGCGAGATCTGTCCCATTTTGCGTACCTCCAGCTATGAACCTTCTCTGTGCCGCCCAGTATAGTATACTGCGTCGGTTCTGCACAGGGCCAACAGTCCCTGTGCAGGCACTGGGGACCTAAGTCCTTGTAACCAATCATCTTGGGAAGGATTCGGATGGTGGCAAAGTCATTCCGCCAGGCTGTCTACTCGGTAGGTCTGTCCATGTTGATGCTACAGGGTGCTGTTTGGGCGGGGGACTGGCCCAACTGGCGGGGGCCGAACCGTGATGGAATCTCCCGGGAGACCGGGTGGAATCCCGGCAGACTCACCGACGGTCCGAAGGTTCTGTGGCGAAAGCAGATCGGGATCGGTTTTGCGTCCATGGCCGTAGCGGACGGACGGGTTTATGCGATTGGCAACACGGCCCAGGCGGGCGACAAGGACGAGAAAAGCCATTCCGATATTCTCCGGTGCCTCGACGCCGAGACAGGCGAGGAGATCTGGAGATACGCCTATGCGTCATCCTTGAAGCCCGATGGTTATGAGGGCGGCCCCAGTGCCACGCCCACCGTCCAAGCCGGCAGGGTCTACACTCTGAGTAAGCACGGGCATGTCCTGTGCCTCGACGCCGCGACAGGCTCCCTCATCTGGCAGAGGCACCTGGGTACGGACCACGACCTGGAGCCGCCCCGATGGGGTTTTGCCGGTTCACCGGTCATCATCGGCGAACTGATCGTCCTGAACGCGGGTTCCTACGGCCTGGCCCTGCACAAGCAGGACGGCCGGCTGGCTTGGCGAAGCGAGAAGGGACCCTCGGGCTATGCATCCGTCGTCCCGTACGAGCGACAGGGCCGGACACACGCGGCCATCCTCGGTCATCGGGAACTCTTCGGCGTTGTGGCGGCCACGGGAGAGGTCCTCTGGAAACACCCCTGGACCACGATGCACGACGAGAACATCACCGACCCGATCGTCGTCGGCGACCGGGTGTTCGTCTCGACCGGGCTGGGGACAGGTGCCGCACTGCTTGAGAAGACCGGTGAGACGCTTCGCGAGATATGGAGCCACAAGGACTATCAGACCTGGATGGACACGTCCGTGCTGTGGCAGGGTTACATCTATGGCTCCGATATGCGGCACCGGGCGCTCAAGTGCCTCGACTTGGCGACGGGGGAGGTCAAATGGATGCAGAAAGGGTTTGGCCTGGGCACCCTGATGCTGGCTGACGGCAAACTGATCGCGCTGAGCGAAGCCGGCAGGCTGATCGTCGCGGAGGCGGCGCCCGAACGATACAACGAATTGGCATCGGCCCAGATCCTCGACGGCAAGTGCTGGACCGTGCCCGTGCTCTCCTACGGACGCATTTATGCGAGAAACGCGGCCGGTGATCTGGTGTGTGTCGACGTAAGCGGCGGCGGGCTGTGACCGGCCCGCGTTGAGTCGCCACGATAGAAGAAATCGTAGCAGGGGGTCATCTGTTCCCGAAAGGAGATTTCGTATGTCAGTACGGTCCGGATGGGTTGTCGTATCATGTGCCATTTCCGTGTGTCTTGCAGGTTCCGTGGCGGCGGACTGGCCGCAATGGCGGGGCCCGAATCGCGACGGCGTTTGCACCGAAACCGGCCTGCTCAGGCAATGGCCTGAAGGCGGCCCGAAGCTGCTCTGGGAAATCTCCGGTCTGGGGTCGGGGTATTCGACCGTCTCAATCCAGGACGGCAAGCTCTATACGATGGGCGACCGCCAGATCGGCGGCGAGAAGGCCCAGTTCGTCTGTGCTTACGACTTGGGTACGCAGGAGGAACTGTGGGCGGCCAAGATCGGCGCCGCCCACGACGACGGCCCTCGATGCACCCCAACGGTGGACGGCGGTTTCGTGTACGCGATCGGCACGGGCGGCAACGTCGTGTGCGTCGCCGGCGACAGCGGCAAGGTGGTCTGGACGAAGAACCTGTTGACCGACCTCGGCGGGGCGAGCAATCCGCAGTGGAGGTTTAGCGAGTCGCCCCTGATCGATGGCGACCGGCTCCTATGCACGCCGGGAGGGCAGAAGGCCGTCATGGCCGCCTTGCACAAGAAGACCGGCGACGTGATCTGGACCTGCTCGATGCCGGACATCGGAAGCAAGGGCAAGGACGAAGCCGGGTACTCCTCCATTGTGATCAGTCAGGCCGCCGGCGTGAAGCAATACGTGCAGTTGACCAACAAGGGAGTCGTCGGCGTCTCCGACAGCGGCAGGTTCCTGTGGGGCTACAATCGCGTCGCCAACGGCGTGGCAAACATCTCCACCCCTGTGGTCGATGGGGACTACGTCTTCGCCTCGACCGCCTACAACACGGGCTCGGCCCTGCTCAAGCTGTCGCGCGACGGCGACGGCGTCAAGGCGCAGGAAGTGTACTGGCTCGACAGGAACCAGTTCCAGAGTCATCACGGCGGGTTTGTCAAGGTCGGCGACTGCATCTACGGCGGTCACAATCACAACAAGGGCGAGCCCACCTGCGTCGAGATGAAGACCGGTAAAATCCTCTGGCACGCCAACCAAGCCGGCGGCGGCTCCGGATCCGTGCTGTATGCGGACGGATGTCTTTACTTCCTGTACGACGACGGCACGGCGGCGCTGGTAGAAGCGACTCCCGAGAAGCATAACCTCAAGGGTACGTTCAAGCTGCCGAGGCGTCCGGGGACCAGAGGAACCGCCTGGGCCCATCCCGTGGTCAGCGACGGCAAGCTGTATCTTCGCTGGGCGGACGTGTTGTTCTGCTACGATGTCAAGGCTCGGTAGAGCGGGGGCAAAGGGGTTCGGCAATTTCGGGCCGGCAAGTCCGCACTCTTCCCACCTTCTCTGGGGAAGGAGCGGTCGGATACTTCTATTGCATACACAGGTTGTCGAAAGATCGCGACGCGATACGTGGGGAGTGCAGGAATGAACGCAGCAGCGATTCGGGAATTTGGCGATCTTGACGTTCTCCAGGTCCAGGATGTGAAGGGGCCCACGCCGGCTCGCGGCGAGGTCGTTCTCAAGGTCCTCTGCGCCGGTCTCAATCATCTTGACATCTGGGTCCGCAAGGGCCGGCCGGGCTCGCAGTTGCAGATGCCTCACGTGCTCGGGTCCGACGCCGTCGGCGTGGTTGCCGCCGTGGGGGAGGGGGTGCAGAGCCCCCACATGGGCGAGCCGGTGATCCTCTATCCCGGCGTGTATTGCGGCCACTGCGAGTTCTGTCGATCCGGACAGCAAAGCCTGTGTGCGGATTTCGGGATCGTCGGCCTGGTGCGTCCTGGGACGTTTGCCGAGATGGTGGCGGTCCCGGCGGCGAACTGCTATCCCAGGCCGCCGTACT
The DNA here is from genome assembly GCA_035476995.1 of Sedimentisphaerales bacterium. GTDB lineage: Bacteria > Planctomycetota > Phycisphaerae > Sedimentisphaerales > Anaerobacaceae > PLanc-01. The sequence continues at coordinate 35,923 of DATIKY010000315.1, forward strand.
TGAACGATCAGGAGGCGGGGGTTCTGGCCTTGGCCCACGTGACCGCCTGGCGGATGCTCATGACCAGGGCCCAGATCAAGCCCGGCGAGACCGTCCTGATCCACGGGATCGGCGGAGGCGTGGCGATCGCCGCGCTTCAGTTCGCCAAGATGGTCGGCGCCGAGACCCTCGTCACCTCGTCTTCGAACGACAAACTCTCCCGAGCCAGACAACTGGGTGCCGACCACACGGTCAACTACGAGAAAGAGAGCGTCGTCGAGTGGGTCAAACAGACCACGAACGGACGGGGAGTGGATATTGCTCTCGATGCCGTCGGCACGGCGACCTGGCCGCTGGACATCGCCTGCATCCGAAAGGGCGGTCGGATCGTTCTGTGCGGCGTCACGACCGGCGCCAAGGGCGAAACCGACCTGCGGGCCTTCTACTGGAATCAACTCAACGCCATGGGCTCGACACTGGGCTCGTCCGAGGACTTCCGCCAGATGCTTCGGGCCGTGACGGTCAACAAGCTCAAACCGGTGGTCGACACGGTCTTGCCCCTGGAGAAGGCGCGCGATGCCATGGAACGGATGGAGACCGCCGGCCAGTTCGGCAAAATCGCTCTGAGGATATCGCAATAGGGAGGACTCGATGTTCAGGGTTCGAAGTGAGCGAAAACTGCGTGTGGTCCGATCGAGAACATTCGCGGCCGTGATGCTCCTGGGGGGAATCACGGCCGGTTCTCTTTGGGGTGGAGCCGAACCACCCGTCGATGCAAATGCTCCTCGCACGTTGAGACAATACCTGCAGTACGCGGCGCTTCACAACGCCGGGCTGAAGGCGGCTTTCGAGGACTGGCGGGCGGCGTTGGAGCAGATCCCGCAGGCCAAGGCTTTGCCCGATCCCGCCTTCACCTATGGCTGCTTCATCGAGCGGGTCGAAACGCGACAGCAGGCGGGCATCATGCAGATGTTCCCCTGGTTCGGTAAGATCGAAGCCCGCACGGATGCGGCCGCCGCGGGAGCGAAAGCCGCACAGAGGCGGTACGAAGCCGCGACACTGGAGCTCTTCACCCAGGTCAAGGACGTCTTCTACGAATACGCCTACCTGGCGAGCGCGACCCGGATCGCGCGGGACAACGTCGAGCTGATGCGGCATTTCGAGGAAGTGGCCCGCGCCAAGTACATCACTGCCGCCGCGACTCATCCCGACATCATCCGGGCCCAGATCGAGGTCGTCAGGTTGCAGGATGAGCTGATCACCCTGGAACGGTTGCGAGCGCCGACCGTCGCACGAGCTAACGCGGCTCTCAACCGTCCGGCCGATGCGCCGCTGCCTTGGCCTCAGGTCGAGCCGAGCCGGCCTGCCGAAATGAGCCGAGACGAATTGATCGCGGCTCTCCGGCAGCAGAATCCCCGCCTGCAAGCGGCGGGTTTCGACGTGGAACGATTGGGGCGAGAAGTGGACCTTGCCAAACGCAATTCCTATCCGGATATCGGCGTAGGCGTCGAGTGGATGGATATGGACGAGGGCACCATGCCCGACGGCGACGAAGGCGATGAGATCCTGGTGGGCATCGAGTTGAATCTTCCGATCTGGCGGCGCCGCTATAGGGCCGCTGAATTGCAGGCTCGGGCTGCGGCCCGGCGGGCCCGATACGAACGGGAGCAGTTGGCGAACGATCTGGCTTCGCAGGCGGAGCGGATACTATATGAATTTGAGGATAGCGGCCGAAAGCTCCGGTTGTACGCCGACGCGCTTGTCCCGAAGGCGGAGGAACTCGTGGGGGCTTCCGAGGCCGCCTATACCGCCGGCGCGATCGACTTCTTGAGCCTGATCGATGCTCAACGAACGCTGCTCGAATACCAATTGCAGCGGGAACGGGCTCATGCCAACCGTTGGCAGCGGCTGGCGGAGCTTGAGATGCTGGTCGGGGCCGAATTACCTCGGACCAGAGCGGATCTGGAACGAACCCAAAGTCCATCGGAATAGTACAGATAAGATGTATACGTGGACATGCTGGAGGTTCGTATGAGTGGAATCCGAACTCTGCGATGTGGGATCGCAGTCGTTATCCTGGTCGCGATTGGCGTACTGGGGGGCTACATGATTGGCGTTTCGGGGAATGGCGCCGTGGGTGCCGTGGCTGCGCGCGCGGGAGAGGCGGGCTCGCAGAAATGGTATTGCTCGATGCATCCGCAGATCATTCGAGATCGGGAGGGCTTGTGTCCGATCTGCGAGATGGAGTTGATCCCGATGCCGGAGAGCCTGACCGCGGATGCGTCGCCGCGCGAGCTGACGATCTCCGAGGGGGCTGCCAAGTTGATGGACATCCAGACCTCGCTGGTGGAGCGACGATTCGTGCCCAGCGAGATCCGCATGGTCGGCAAGGTCCAGTATGACGAAACCCGCGTCAAAGACATCACCGCCTGGGTGTCGGGCCGGCTCGATCGGCTCTACGCCGATTTCACCGGAACGACCGTTCGCGAGGGTGACCATCTCGTGTATCTCTACAGCCCCGAACTGATCAGCGCCCAGGCGGAGTTGCTCCAGGCCTTGCGCTCGGTGCAGAGAGCAGGCCAGACCGCTTCGGAGTATCTGGCCAGGTCCAGCGAAACCACGCTCGAAGCGACCCGCGAGAAGCTCCGGCTCCTGGGGTTGATTCCCGCGCAGATCGAAGAGATGGAGCGATCCGGCAAACCTCTCACTCATCTGACGGTCTATAGTCCGATCGGCGGGGTGGTGATCCGCAAGACGGTGAACGAGGGCGCATATGTCACGACGGGTGCACCGATGTACACCGTCGCGGATCTCTCGCAACTGTGGGTGCTGCTCGACGCCTACGAATCGGATCTGCCCTGGATTCGCTACGGCCAGGAGGTGCAGTTCACGACGGAAGCCTATCCCGGCGAAGCGTTCACCGGAAGGATCAGCTTCATCGACCCGGTCCTCGATCCGATGACCCGGACGGTCCGGGTTCGCGTGGATGTGCCCAACCCGCAGGGGCGACTTCGGCCCGAGATGTTCGTCCGCGCGATCGTTCGTTCGCAGGTGGCCCTGGGCGGCAGGGTGATGGACCCCGAAATGGCGGGCAAGTGGATCTGTCCCATGCATCCGTCGGTGGTCCAGCCGCGGGAGGGTCCATGCGACATCTGCGGGATGGATCTTGTGACGACCGAATCGCTCGGATATGTGGCGGCCGATGCCCCTGCCGAGCCGCCTCTGGTGATCCCGGACACGGCTCCGCTGGTCACAGGCAAGCGAGCGGTCGTGTACGTGAAGAAGCCCGGGACCGAAGCTCCCACGTTTGAGGGCCGCGAGGTCGAACTAGGTTCGAAAGCGGGACGCTACTATATCGTCGCCTCCGGCCTGCGCGAGGGCGAGCAGGTCGTCACGAACGGCAGCTTCAAGATCGACTCGGCTCTGCAGATCCAGGCCAGACCCAGCATGATGAATCCGCAGGGCGGCGTGTCGGCTCCATCGCATCCGCATGAGGGGCATGCGACCTCGCAGCCAGGGGAGGAGATGGTGCAGACCACGTGTCCCGTCATGGGCGGGCCGATCGATCCGAAGGTGTACACCGAGTACAAAGGTAGGCGGGTGTACTTCTGTTGCAGGGGCTGCGATAAGAAGTTCCTGGAGAACCCAGAGAAGTACCTGGACAAACTGCCGCAGTTCCAGCAGTAGCGAGAGGCCGAGGTCGGACGTGCCGAACGAAAGCAAGTACGAGTTGATCCCCGAACAGAAGTCCGTGGTCGGGCGCATTCTGGGCTTCTGCATCTACAACAAGCTCATCGTGGGTCTAATAACCCTGATGCTGGTCGGGTGGGGGATTTATGTAGCCCCGTTCGACTGGGAGTCCGATTGGTTCCCGCGCAATCCCGTCTCGGTCGATGCGATTCCGGACATCGGCGAGAACCAGCAGATCGTCTTCACCGAGTGGCCCGGCCGCTCGCCGGGCGACGTCGAAGACCAGATTACCTACCCGCTGACGACGGCGCTGTTGGGCATTCCGGACATCAAGACCATCCGCAGCACCTCGATGTTCGGTTTCTCGTCGATCTACATTATCTTCGATGAATTCTCGTTCTTCGAGAAGCTGGTGCAGGGCAAAGACTTCTACTGGACTCGCAGCCGTGTGCTGGAGAAGCTCAGCAGTCTTCCCGCCGGCACGTTGCCCGAGGGAGTGCAGTCCACGCTCGGCCCGGACGCCACGGCGCTGGGCCAGATCTTCTGGTACACCCTGGAAGGACGCGATCCGAAGGGAAACATCACTGGTGGCTGGGACCTCGAGGAATTGCGGACGGCCCAGGACTGGCAGGTGCGGCTGGCTTTGCGCTCTGCCTCGGGCGTCAGCGAAGTGGCCTCAGTCGGCGGTTTCGTCAGAGAGTATCAGGTCGACGTGGACCCCGACGCCATGCGGGCGTACAAGGTGGGCATTGACCAGGTGTTCGAGGCTGTGAAGCGGTCCAACATCGACGTGGGGGCCCAGACCATCGAGCTCAACCGCGTCGAGTACCTGGTCCGTGGGCTTGGCTTCGTCAAGACTGTTGAGGATATCGAGAACAGCGTCATCACGACAAACGAGAATGTGCCTGTTCTGGTCAAGCACGTCGCGAAAGTAACGCTGGGGCCCGAGCCTCGGCGCGGAGCCCTGGACAAGCAGGGGGCCGAGGCGGTGGGCGGGGTCGTCGTGGCCCGCTACGGCGCGAATCCTCTGGCTGTGATCAAGGACGTCAAGCGAACGATCGCGGAACTTGCGCCGGCGCTGCCCGCCAAGGCGATCATCACCGACCCCGCTGTCACGACGCAGCAGATCCGTGAATTCGCACGGCGCAACGGTTTCGAGGCCGAGGAAGGCTCGGGATTGAATCAGTCCGCCTGGCTGGAGTACCTGCGAAGGACGCCGCAGGATCGGTGGCCCGCCTGGCTGACGCGAAGCCAGGTCTCCGTAGTGCCGTTCTACGACCGCGCGGGGCTTATCTATGAGACGCTCGGCACGCTCAACGACGCGCTCTATCAGCAGATTCTGGTCACAGCCATCGTCATCATCGTCATGTTGATGCACCTCCGCAGCAGCGTCATGATTAGCGCGGTGATGCCGCTGGCCGTGCTGGGCTGTTTCATCGCGATGAAGGCGTTCTCCATCGACGCCAACATCGTGTCGCTGGCCGGCATTGCGATCGCGATCGGTACGATCGTCGACATGGGAATCGTGATCTCGGAGAACATCCTGAAGCATCTGGATGAAGATCCGCCGGACATGCCCCGCGCGCAGGTGATTCACCGGGCAGCTGCCGAAGTGGGCAGCGCAGTCCTGTCGGCCGTGTCCTCGACGATCATCAGCTTCATCCCGGTCTTCTTCATGACGGGAGCCGAAGGCAAGCTCTTCAAGCCCCTGGCGTTCACGAAGACCTTCGCGTTGTTGGCTTCGATCGTGGTCGCCCTGACGATCATCCCGCCTGCGGCGCACCTGATGTTCTTCCCTCGAAAAGTGCAGGGGCGGTCCTCGCGAGCGATCCTCTACCTGTCGCTGATCGCAGCGGCCCTGGTGGTGGGGCGGATGTTCAGTTGGCTGGCGGGCGCGGTCCTCATCGCGTTCGCCCTGTACCAGTTGCTCAAGGGCCTTCTGCCCCGGCGGGTCAACGCCCTGGCGCCATACGCAGCCAACATTGTCGTTCTTGTGCTGGTTGGATTGCTTCTGACGTTGGACTGGGAGCCACTGGGTCCGCAGAAGGGTCTCGCGAGAAACCTCGTTTTCGTCGGCGGGCTGATCGGCATGCTCATGACGCTGATCCTGCTGTTCGAGCGGTTCTACCCTCACATTCTGCGATGGTGTCTAAACCACAAGGTCGCGTTCCTGTCCATTCCAGCGATGCTGCTGGTGCTCGGCGTCACGATCTGGCTGGGCTTCGAGCGGGTATTCTCGTTCGTGCCGCAGGAACTTCGCTCGAACCGCCTGTGGGTCTCGGCCCGGCACGCCTTCCCCGGACTGGGCAAGGAGTTCATGCCGCCTCTCGACGAGGGCTCGTTTCTGTACATGCCGACGACGATGCCCCACGCCTCGATCGGCGAGGCCCTGGACGTTCTGCAGAAGCAGGACATCGCGATCGGCTCGATTCCGGAGGTGGATTCGGTGGTCGGCAAGATCGGGCGGGTGGAGTCGGCCCTGGACCCGGCGCCCATCGGCATGATCGAGACCGTGATCACCTACAAGAGCGAGTATGTCGCCGACGAGGCCGGCCGGAGGATCACCTTCCGGTACGATTCCGCGACCGGGGAATACCCGCGCGACGCAGACGGCCGGCTGATCCCGGACCCGCGCGGCAGGCCGTACCGACAGTGGCGAAACCACATCAAGACCCCTGACGACATCTGGCAGGAGATCGTCCAGGCCGCGGACATTCCCGGCATGACCTCCGCGCCGCAGCTTCAGCCGATCGCCGCGAGGGTCGTCATGCTGCAAAGCGGCATGCGGGCCGCCATGGGCGTCAAGATCAAAGGGCCCGATCTGGAGACGATCGAACGGACCGGTCTTGAGATCGAGCGGATGCTCAAGGACGTCCCAAGCATCGATGCGGCCACCGTGATCGCCGACCGGATCGTGGGCAAGCCGTACCTGGAGATCGTTCCCGACCGCCAGGCGCTGGCCCGCTACGGCGTGCCCATCGGGCGGTTCCAGGAGGTCCTGGAGGTCGCCGTCGGAGGCATCCGCGTGACGACGACGGTCGAGGGCCGCCAGAGGTTTCCCGTGCGGGTTCGTTACCAGCGGGAATTGCGGGACAGCATCGAGGCCCTTGAGCGGGTGTTGATCCCTTCTCCCGACGGCGCGCAGATCCCGCTGATTCAGGTGGCGCAGATTCGATACGTTCGCGGGCCGGAGATGATCAAGAGCGAGGACACGGCCCTCGTCGGATATGTGCTGTTCGACAAGATCGCGGGCGTGGCGGAGGTGGACGTCGTCGAAGCCGCCGATCGTCTCCTTCGAGAGCGAGAGGCGACCGGCCAGTTCGAGCGGCCGGCCGGTGTGACGATCACGTTCGCCGGCACGTACGAGAATCAGCTCCGCGCCAGTCGGACGCTGCGCGTGCTCGTGCCGCTGTCTTTGTTCACCATCCTTCTCATTCTGTACATGCAGTTCCGAAGCGTGGCTTTGACTCTGCTGGTGTTTGTTGGGGTGATGGTGGCCTGGTCGGGGGCGTTCCTGTTGATCTGGCTGTACGGACGCGACTGGTTCCTGAATTTCAGCGTCTTCGGGACGAACCTACGGGATCTGTTCCAGGTGCACCCGATCAACCTGAGCGTGGCGGTGTGGGTGGGGTTCCTCGCGCTGTTCGGCATTGCCGACGACGACGGCGTCGTTATGGGGACATACCTGCAACAGTCGTTCAGTCACATGAATCCACGTACGATCGCGGAGATTCGGGAGGCCACCGTTCGGGCGGGCACGCGGCGGGTGCGGGCGGCCCTGATGACCACGGCCACGACCATCCTGGCGCTGATTCCCGTATTCACCTCGACCGGACGGGGCTCGGACATCATGGTGCCGATGGCGATTCCTTCCTTCGGCGGCATGACGATCGAGATCCTCACAATGCTCATCGTGCCTGTGCTGTACTGCTGGATTCAGGAGATTCGCCTGCGGCGGGTCCGAATCGGGGAATCAGGTCAGGTCGCCTCCTCGCCCGGTTCAGGGGACTCCCTTTGATCCATCCTTTTCCGCCGTTGTCTGGGACTCGTCGACTATGGCTTGGAAGGCAGGCATCTCGATCTCAAGGAAATCCTCCCTCGTGGGTTCGATGACGAGGATTCGTTCCTTCTCGATCAACGTGTATGTCGACGGGAGGGATCTGGTGTCCACGCGGAGCCAGTACCGGCCCGGCTTGACGTCGCCCATGTAGTAGCTGCCGTCGGCGGCGGTAAAGGACTCTGCGGCCAGACGCTCGGATCGTGTGTCGGTCAAAGAGACGCGCACGCCGGCCAGAGGTCTTGTCGCGGCCTCGGTGGCGCGGGGGGGCTCTGCGGTGTCCAGGATCATTGCCCTGGCCTCGGACAGATTGGGATCGGCGACATTCGGTTCCGCCACAACCGGCTCGGTCAAGACCACGTGACCGAGGACCGAAATCAGGGGCGACAGAGCCAGATTCACCTCGGTCAGGCTGTCCCTGTAGGTTCTTGCCAACTGTGTTCCGTGAGTTACGCTGTAGATTGCGGGAACCGTATCCGGGTCCAGATACAGGCGCACCTCCGAAGTGTTGGACGGGACGGAAAGGATGTAGTAGCCTCTTTCATCGCTGACCGCGGTCAGATAAGGACCGAGGTGGACCTTGATGTTCGGAACGCCCGGTTCGTTGCTGTCGAGGAGATGGTTGCCGTTATAGTCGATGAAGACTTTGCCGTGGACGGCACCATAACCTGTCCGGACACGGCCTGCATTGACGTTGAGGATCCGTCGGTCATGACGGGCATAGAGGTTCCTCAGATTCAGGTAGAGGGTGAACGCATAGTCTCCGTGGCGGTAATCTGCGGTCGCCCCGAGGTAGTTGTATCCGACGTTGTCCAGCAGGTATTCGGCGCGGCCTCGGAAACCATAACCCGGTCCCTCCGGGTCGTCTGTCAGTTCCGTGATGAGTTCTGCGCGCAGCCGCAGGGGATGACCTTTGATCCTCAGGTTCCGGTCATGCACCACAGACAGGGACTCCTCATAGTCGGTGTCGTTGTAGACCAGACCGATGGAACTGCCCACGTCCAGCGATTTCCGGAGTGTCCAGTATTGCGACGGACGCAGATGACGGGGCGCGTGGCGGAGTCTCAACGTGGAGAGAAATCGGTCTTGCCCCTCGACCGAGAGTTCTTCGCCGAGGTAGACCCGTCCGAAGAGGCTCACGTCACGGGTCGGCATGACGCGCAATCCAAGCTCCGTCAGCCATTGCGGATTCTCCTCGGTGTTGATGTCCAGACTGTTGAGACGGGCGGACAACGACGTGCGCGGCACGATCGTCGTGGTCACGCCGATGTTCCGGTAATCCACCCTCGTTGTCTCCTCCAGTTGCCCGTCCAGGTTGTTGCGTGTTTGTCCGATGCCGGTTTCCAGGGTCCAGTTCTTGTGCAATCTCCAGATCAGCCCTGTTTCGCCGCCGTGGCGATCGGAGACTTCCGGGTTCGTGCCGTCGAAGTAATCCGCTCCAATGTGCAGGAAATCCAGGTTCACAGTGAGGTCGCGGGTGACGAGGTACTCCGCCCGGCTGCGCGCCGCGAGGTCCTCGTATTCATCGTGTCCCTGGCCCCAACTGCCGGCCACATCGCCCGAGAGGATCAGATTGTCGAAGGGCATGTACGACAGGGTGGTGCCGACCTGGCTGCTGGACTCGGGATAGGTGCGCCCGGTCGAGGACGGATCGGTCGTCAGGAGACGATGATAATGGCCCTCCTCCGAGGCTGCGGTGACGCCCGCCGTGAAGCGTTCCGTCAGACCATAGAGCATGCGGCCGCCGGTGATGTACCCATAGAAGGGGTGCAGGTTTGAGTTTACGTAGGATCTGAGTGATTTGGACGGAGGTGGACTCCTTTTCGTAGAACTGCAAGTTGTTGTCTGAAAACAGTTTGCGGTTTGGTGAAAGGAGTCCAACGATGATTGTATCGGAACTGAT
>DATIKY010000316.1:0-3228 GCA_035476995.1 Sedimentisphaerales bacterium
CGTTCCACAGTTCGTCGCTGACTTCCCAAATCGTGGGAAGGGCTTTCACCTTATGTTTCTGTCGTGCCATCCGTGGCTCCTTTCAAAAGGTTCCTACGGATGGTTATCGGCTAAAACTCCCCTTTTGAGATAGTTACTAAATAGTAAATTCCGGAGTGGCCATGGCCAGAGAAGGTTTTCATAATCGGATCAAGGAACTGGAACGCGACGTCCTGCACATGGGCGAGATGGTGATCGATGCGATTAACCGCTCGGTCGAGGCGCTGGGCAGCATGGACGCGCGGGCCGCCAAGAAGGTCGTCGACAACGACGCCAAGGTCAACCAGTTGCGATGGGCCTTGGAGGACAAGTGCGTCGATCTGATCGCGCTGCAGCAGCCGGTCGCTTCCGACCTGCGGGAGATCATCGCGACGCTGAGCATCGTCCGCGACCTCGAGCGGATCGGCGACTACGCCGAGGGCATCGGCAAGATCGTCCTCCTGCACGGCGACCAGCCCCTGGTCAGGCCTCTGATCTACCTGCCTCCCATGGCCGAAAAAGCCGTCAGCATGCTCCGTCGCAGTCTCGACGCTTTCGTCAACCGCGACTCCGAGAGGGCCCAGCAGATCTGCCTGGAGGACGACGAGGTCGATCGCCTGAACGACCAGGCCTACCACGACTTGATCAACCGCATGATCGAGAATCCCTCGGTCATCACGCGAGCGACGTATCTGATCTGGGCGGCGCACAACATCGAGCGAATCGCCGACCGCGCGACGAACATCTCCGAAAGCGTCGTCTATCTGGTCACCGGCGTCCCCGGCGAGATGAACGTCTCTCGCTACTGAGCGGCAGTTGTGCGACCAGATTTCGTGGCCCCGCAGCGTCCTCTTGTCCTGCTGAACGCAGTGAAGCATCCGGCGTGGGCGTTATGACGTTCGTTTGTTCTCTGCGCAGGCCCGATTCCTTCCACTCCCATGCCAGATCCTTTGCGGCGCTCAGGATGACAAAGGGCGAAGCCAACAAATCCTGCGTTGCCACTCAGATTCTGTCCTGAGCCCTGCGAAGACATGACAGAATGGGGCAGCACCCTCCCCCCGCAGAACCAGTTGCGCCCCACCGCAGGCCGGCCTCCATTTTCCCCTTTGCGGCGCGTCCCCGAATCGGTAAGCTGGGGACACCGGTCCGGTGCGAGCCGGGCTTGCCAAGGCCTGCAAGACAAGGAGAATGAGCCATGAAGCCGGATGCCCCCTCTCGAACAAACGCCCTGGATCGTCGCGAGTTCCTCGCCGCCGCGTCCGCCGCGGCCCTGACCTTCAGCGTCGTGCCCAGTCACGTGTTGGCCGGCGCCAAGAGCATCCCGCCAAGCGAGAAGATCAACGTCGCTTATATCGGCGCCGGGACGCAGGGCATCCGCCAGCTCATCGAAGCCCTGCCTAGACCCGAACTCAAGATCGTCTCCGTCTGCGACCCGAACACCGACAGCGCCGACTATGTCGAGTGGGGCCGCAACGAGATCCGCGACAAGGTCCGCGCGTTTCTCAAGAAGGCCGACTGGGGTCAGGGCGTCAAAGGCTGCCGCTGTGGACGCAAGATGGGCCAGGAGATCATCCAGGCCTATTACGGCATGAACTCCCCCGCCGGGCAGTATCGCGGCTGCTCCGCCTACACTGACTTCCGCGAACTGCTCGACAAGGAGAAGGACGTCGACGCGCTGTACATCATGACGCCCGAGCACCTGCACGGCACGATCGCGGTGGCCGCGATGAACCGAGGCAAGCACGTGATCCAGCACAAGACGCTCGCCAATGTGCTCTATGAAGCCAGACTCTCCCGCGACACCGCTCGAAAGACCGGCGCCGCCACGCACATGTTCTGCTCGGCGGGCATCGGCTCGACCGCGACGATCGCAGAATGGCTCGCAGCCGGCGCGATCGGCGAGGTGCGAGAGGTGCACAACTGGTCGTCGCGCCCGGTCTGGCCGCAGGGGGCGACCGAACTGCCGAAAGACAGACCGCCCGTTCCGCAAGGGCTCGACTGGGACCTCTGGCTGGGACCCGTCCCGCAGCGTCCCTACCATCCGGACTACACCCACGCGGTCTTCCGAGGCTGGTGCGAATTCGGCAGCGGCGCGCTGGGCGATATGGGCAACTACAGCTTCTTCCAGATCTGGAAGATCCTCAAGCTCGGCACGCCGACGACGGTCGAGGCGACCGCCAGTCAGTACTGGACCATCATCGACAGCCTCTGGCTCAAACAGGTGAACAACGTCTCGTTCCCGCGGGCCAGCACGGTGCATTTCGAATTCCCAGCGAGGCAGGGGATGCCGCCGGTCTCGCTGCACTGGTACGACGGCGGGATTCGTCCGCCCAAGCCCGCGGAACTCGAAGCAGACGGCCTGGACATGCCCGACGAAGGGCTCCTGTTCGTGGGCGACAAGGGCAAACTCCTGTGCGACTTCATGGGCGGCAATCCGCGTCTGATTCCGCAGAAGAAGATGCAGGCGTTCGCGAAGCCGCCGCAGACGCTGCCCAGGCCTGTCGGCGAGTTGGACCAGTGGATCCGCGCCTGTCGGGGCCAGCAGCCTTCCGACGCCAGTTTCGAGAACGTGTATCCCTTCGCGGAGACGATCGCGCTGGGCAACGTCGCGCTTCGCGTCGACAGGAAACTCCACTGGGACAGCGCGAGCATGCAGTTCACGAATTCGCCCGACGCCAACAAGCTCCTGCGCCGCCCCGAATACCGCAAAGGCTGGGAGCTGTAGATCTTCACACACGGAAAGGCCGAATGGAGAAGAGCGAACACAGAGTGACACGACGTGACTTCATGAAGGCTATAGGCGCCGCAGCCTGCGTTGTCGGGCCGGCGATGACCGACGCGGGCCGGCCGGCCATCGTCGTAGATCCCACGCCGCGATTCGATCTCTCGCCCTATCTGTACATGCAGTTCATGGAGCCCCTGGGCACGACGGACAGCTCCGTCGCCGCGGCTTCTGTCTCTGCGGTGGAGCTGGACGCAACTGCGTAGGCATGACGGAGCAGGCCGTAGCGACACCGGGGGACGGCGCGCCCACCACCCTTCTTGTGTTCCACTGCGGGTTCTGGTATAATTCGGGCTCATCCGGTTTTCGCGTACTTCCATGGCCTTTGGGGACGCCGTCCCCAACCCCCTGGGATTTGTCGCTTTGCGCCAGAAACATGGCATGGGGGAAGGCGACGAACCACAAAGGCAACGTCGCCCATGTCTCTG
>DATIKY010000317.1:0-34621 GCA_035476995.1 Sedimentisphaerales bacterium
CGTCCTTGGGTATACTCGTCCATGACAGACCTCCTTGCGAATCGATTGTCGTAACAACCATCTTTTCGACTTGGAGGTCTGTTCTTCTATACTCTTATCGGTCCTTGGCTTACAGCTTATGGAAGTGCCATTCGTGGCTGATCGTCTTTCCCTTCGGCCTGATTCTCGACCTCGCCGATCGGCGGATGTGGGTGATGGAGTATTGGTTCAACAACTGCCTGACGCTGGTGGAGGATTCACAGGATTCAGGCACGGTCTATCGATGGCAGCACTGCCAAATCCCAGGGGAAGTGCCCAGGTTCTCCATCCAGGGAAAACCCTACTGGCTGCAGGTCGTTCACTCGCAGAATCTGCTCAACGCGGTCGAGAGCAATAACCCGCTTCGGATCGTACACAAGGAACTCCCGGCCGCGATCGAACTGCTGGAGCAGTTCGGCATCGCCCCGGCCAATCTGCCCGAATCCTGAGGCGCGGTCCTATTTGTCCTATAGGTCCCATCCGTCCCATGCCTCTTCTTCTCAGCCGGCCCGAAGAATCTCCGTGTGCCGCTGGAACCGCTTGTCGTCGGTCTGCGTGTGGTCCATGCGGTAGTGCACGCCCCGGCTCTCCTTACGGAGGTCGGCGCTGTGGGCGATCAGCAGGGCGGTCGTGAGCATGTTCTGGCATTCCCACCCCTCACGGGTGTCGAAGACCTTGTCCATGACGTAGCGGTGCCAGAACCGGATGATCTCCTGGGCCTCGGCCAGAGGCTGCGCCCTCCGCGTGATGCCGACGTTGCGCCACATCAGGGACCGCAGCGAGTTGCGGACGTCCGCCGTGTCGAGCTGGCTGCGGTCGGAGTGCGGAATGCTGTACCGGATCGCCGGGTGCTTGAGCGACGTCAGGTCGCTGGGCTCGCTGGCCAGGACCGCCTGGCCCGCCAGTTTGCCGAAGACCAGCCCTTCGAGCAGCGAGTTGCTGCCGAGCCGGTTGGCGCCGTGCAGGCCGGTCGAGGCGACCTCGCCGCAGGCGTAGAGGTTCTCGATGTTCGTGCGGGCCAGGGCGTCGGTCTTGACGCCGCCGACCATGTAGTGGGCGCTGGGACGGACCGGGATCAGGTCGTGGCTGACGTCGATGTCGAAGCTCTCGCACAGGTCGCTGATCAGCGGGAACCGCCTGGCGAAGTACTCCTTGTCCATGTGACGGATGTCGAGGTAGACGTGCGTCGCGTCGGTCTTTCGCATCTGGGCCAGGATCGCCCGGCTCACGACGTCGCGCGGGGCCAGTTCGCCCGCCTCGTCGTAGTCCTCCATGAAGCGTCGGCCTTTCGTGTCGAGCAGATAGGCGCCTTCGCCGCGAAGGGTCTCGGTGATCAAAGCGCGGGACGCCCCGGCGATGTACAGCGTCGTCGGATGGAACTGCATGAACTCCAGATCTCGCAGAACCGCCCCGGCCCGATAGGCCATCGCCAGTCCGTCGGCGGTGGCGACCGAGGGGTTGGTCGTCTCGCGGTAGAGCTGGCCGCCGCCGCCGGTGGCCAGGATCGTGTTGGCCGCCCAGACGATCTGGAGCCCGTGATCCCGACTGTGGCCGATGATGCCGATGCAGCGGTTCTCCTGGCCCGCAGCGCCGCTGCGCGTCGGGTCGGTGAGCAGGTCGATCGTGAAGAAATGCTCGATGACGCGGATGTTCGATTTGCTGCGGACGTTGGCGATGAGGGCCTCGGCGATGGCCCGCCCGGTCTCGTCGCCGTGGGCGTGCAGAACGCGGGCGTGCGAATGGCCGCCTTCGAGCGTGGCGTCGATCTGGCCGTTCACCTGATCGAAGCCCGCGCCCCATTCCTGCAGTTGTCGGACCAGTTCGGGTCCCTGGCGGACGACCTGCTCGACGACCTGCGGATCGGCGATCCCGCCGCCGGTGCGAAGGGTGTCTGCGACGTGGGCTTCGAACGTGTCTTCCTGCCGAAGGACCGAGGCGATGCCGCCCTGGGCGTTCCACGTGTTGCTCTCGTCGATCGCGCCCTTGCAGACGACGACGATGGTGCGGTGGTCCGCGGCTTCGAGAGCGGCCCGCAGACCGGCGATGCCCGCCCCGACGATGACGCAGTCGGCGAAGAGCTGGCTGGTCGAGATCGAATCGATGTTCACGAGATACCGGCGGGGCTCGCCGAAGCGGATCGGCTCGGTCGGCGCCGGTCCCTGCCGTTGGTCTTGCTCATTCATATCCGTGTTGCCTTGCCAGTCGGCGATTCGGAGAACGCGTCGAACCGCCAGGTCGAAAAAGGAAAGGATGAGGCGACCCCATCCTGCGAATACGACAGCCCTGCACACAGGGTTGCAACGCTTTCGCCGCAAAGCCCGCCATCATACCCGAATCCCCTACAGGTGGAAATACGGAAACCGATCAGGCGCAGAGTCGACGAGGGGCTCGTGAGAGTCCTCAGGAAGGGCGACGCATGCGTCGCCCCTACCGGGTCTTTCGGACCAGGGCCAGGTCGTTCGGGAAGAGCCGCTCGTCGGCTGCGAACTTCGCGACGAATTGCTGCAACTCCCCGGTCGAGGCGGTCAGGATCGGGCGATCGTCGACCATCTCATGTCTTACGGCCGCGGGCACGGCCTGCGCCAGTTCCTTGAACCGGTCGTCGTCGGTGATGCGAAGTGTCAGTTGCCCGTCGATCGCGTCCACTCGGATAAAGGTATGGACCGGCAGGAAGAAGAACCCGTTGTAGGCCAGCGGCATTTTCTCGATGTCCTGTTCGCCCGAGGGGAATCGATCGGCGAAGATGTCGAGGAACAGACGGTCGCCCAGCTTGACCAGGCACGCGGCGAACGAGCCCTTGCGGCCGTCCTGATCGGTGATGTCCAGACGATAGAACTTCGTGATGTCCTCCCGCCAGGATTCCAGCGGGCCCTTGGCCGCGGATTCGTCCAGACGGGAGAACGCCCAGGTCACCTCGGGATCGTTGGGGTCTTTGACCCACGTGCCCACGAGCTTCTCCTCGAAGACGAGGCTCTCTCGGGTGAACAGCGGGTGCAGCGAAACGACGGGCACGCAGCCTGCCAGCAGGATCGCCAGGAGGCAACAGGCAAGTCTCTTTGCTTTCACGGTCTTCTCCTTTCACGCCGGGACTCGGTGCGCCACGGTTCTTTCCGTCCATCATACCGTGTCGGCATTCCGACGAAAAGTCGGTTGCGAGGCGAACCCCAAAAGGATACAGTGCATCGCTTGCCATTCGGAAAGATCGTGGTTTTCTCGCAGAAGCAGGGTAGAGCATGTTCGAATTGACTTCGACGGGATGGTTCCTCGTCGGACTGTCCGCGGTGCTGGTGGGCCTGAGCAAGACCGGCATTCCGGGCCTGGGCATTCTGATGGCGCCGTTGATGGCGATGGCGTTCCCGGACCATGTCCGCCAGTCGACAGGCGTTCTGCTGGGCATGCTGATCCTGGGCGACTTGCTCGCGACGAGCTACTATCGTCAGAACGCCCAGTGGAAGCACGTGCTGCGTCCGCTGCCGCCGGCGATGATGGGAATTGTGGCCGGCTGGCTGGCCATGGACTATGTGACGGACGCCCGGCTTCAGCCGATCATGGGGGTGATCGTGCTGGGTATGCTGGCGGTCAATTTCTGGCGGAATCGCGTGCGAGGCCAGGACGCTCCCATCCCCAGCGAGTGGTGGTTCGCGGCCCTGATGGGTTTCATCGCGGGCTTCACCACGATGATGGCCAACGCCGCCGGACCGGTCATGGTCATCTACCTGCTCGCCATGCGGCTGCCCAAAGTCGCGTTCATCGGCACCAGCGCGTGGTTCTTCTTCGTGGTCAACTGGCTCAAGGTCCCGTTCAGCGTCCATTTGGACTTGATCACGATCCAGTCGATCAAACTGGATCTGATGATGTTGCCGTTGATCGTACTGGGGGCCGTGGCGGGCATCCTGTTCCTGCGGAAGATCCCGCAGAAGATCTTCAACGACACCGTGCAGATCCTCGCGGCGGCGGCGGCGGTCAAGCTGTTGCTCTGAGAGCACGGCTTCTCCGAGTAAGCCGCTTTCACTTCACTGGCAAAAAGCAAGACGCCATGGTAAGATGGACGGCGTGAACCCAATTGGGGGCCCTCTGCCGGCGGAGAATGGACGTCATCGCGATGGGCAGGATGGGAAACTGTTGTCGATATGCAGGACGTGGATCCAAAGCAGACTCAGGGCGGTGAGAGCATAACGACCTCGACGCCGGTGCAATTCCTCAAGGGCGTGGGGCCCGCGCGGGCGGCGGTCTTCGAGAAGCTCGGTGTGCGCACGGTGGCCGATCTCCTGGAGTATTTTCCGAGGGACTGGGTCTTCGCGCCGGAGGCGATCAAGATCGGGCAGATGAAGCCCCAGGAAGAAGCAACGGTCATCGGGCTGGTCGAGTCGATCGATTTTCGCCAGCAGCGCAGGCCGCCGGTCTTCGAGGCGATCGTCAGCGACGACACCGGCGTCTGTCGGATCGTCTGGTTCAACGGCGGCTACCTTCGCAATCAGATCCAGCTCGGCCAGTTCATCCTCGTCTCGGGCAAGGCCGCGATCTACAAGCACCAGCTCCAGATGACCAACCCCAAATTCATGGTGATCGAGGAGACGCAGACGGAACCCCAGAGGCAGTTCAGCGGCGGCGTCTATTCCGCCAGCGGCAAACTCTCCAGCCGGCAGATCAAACAGATCATTCTGCCTGTGCTGGATCGTCTGGACGCCCTCGTCGAGGAGTTTCATGAAGAGGGCTGTCTCAAAGAGATCGGCCTGATCGGCCGGCGGGACGCGCTGGCCTGGATACACATGCCCCCAGATCAAGACAAGCTCCGCCAGGCCCAGCGCCGGCTCAAGTACGACGAGTTGTTTCTCATGCAGCTTGGCCTGGGGTTGCGCCGATACCGCGCGCAGCACACCGCCAAGGCTGCGCCCTGCGTGACGACCGACGAGATCGACAGCCGGATTCGAAGGCGGTTCCCCTTCCTGTTCACGGACGACCAGAACGCCTGCATCGCGGAGATCGCCGAGGACATGGGCCGCACCACCCCGATGAACCGCCTGCTCCAGGGCGACGTCGGATCGGGCAAGACCGTGGTCGCGCTGTATGCGGCCCTGCTGGCGATCGCCAACAAGACGCAGGCGGCCATCATGGCGCCCACCGAAATCCTCTCGTCCCAGCACTTCCTGAGCATGGAGCGGTATCTCAAGAACAGCCAGGTCCGACGGGTGCTCATCACAGGCGGCATGACCGGCAAGAAACGCGGCGAGGCTCTCGCCCAAATCCGACTGGGCGAGATCGACATTGTCGTCGGCACGGTGGCGCTGCTCCAGAAGGACATCGAGTTCCGCAACCTGGGCCTGGTCGTGATCGATGAGCAGCACAAGTTCGGCGTCCACCAGCGTGCCGAGTTGCGAAAAGACAGCGCCCCGCACTGCCTGGTCATGACCGCGACGCCGATTCCCCGCACGCTGGCGATGACCGCGTTCGGCGATCTGGACGTCTCGGTGATCAAGCAGCTCCCGCCGGGACGGGGGGCGGTCGTCACCCGCTGGGTCGACCGCAAGGACCGGCGAAAAGCCTACGATTTCATCGGCGACCGCCTGCGGGCCAGGAAGCAGGCGTACTTCGTCTGCCCGCGCATCACCGCGGTCGAGGAAACCGGCAAGGACATCAAGGCCGCCACCGATACGTGGAAGGAGCTGTCGGAGCGGGTGTTCCCGGAGTTCAAGGTCGCTTTGCTGCACGGCCAGATGCCTTCGGCCGAGAAGCAGCAGGTCATGGCGGGCTTCCGCAAGGGCCAGATCGACGTGCTGGTCTCGACCGTTGTGATCGAGGTCGGCGTGGACGTGCCCAACGCGACGATCATGGTGATCGAGGGGGCCGACCGCTTCGGCCTGGCGCAGCTTCACCAGCTTCGCGGGCGGATCGGGCGGGGCGAATCGAAGTCCTACTGTCTGCTCTTTGCCGACACGGACAACGACGTGGCCAGGAGCCGGCTCGACGTGATGACTCGAACCAACGACGGGTTCGTGATCGCCGAGCAGGACCTGCGGATTCGCGGGCCGGGGGAGATGTTCAGCGTCCGCCAGCATGGCCTGCCCGACCTGAAGATCGCCAACATCATCGACGACTACGATCTGCTCGTGATCGCGCGGAGGCACGCGTTCCAGGTCGTTCTATCGGACCCCACGCTGGCCGGGCCGGGACATCGCAGCATCCGACGGGCGCTGATCGCCAGGTTTGGCGACTCCCTGGGCCTGGTCGACGTCGCCTGACGCTCCGGGGCCGGTCCGGTTCATCATTCCTGGAAGAAACCGACCCGCGTTTTGTCATTCCCGCGAAAGCTGGAATCCACTGTCTCGGACACGACTGACCCTACGATTCCTGGATTCCTGCTTTCGCAGGAATGACAGAGCCGAGTCTTCGGGACTATCGCCCCTGCCGGGAAACCTGCACGGACACCCCATTCTGCGATCGCCCGATTTTGCTGGCATCGGGCGGGCAAAAGGTGTAAAAAGGGCCCCTGCTTCGCTGGCAGAGCCGATGCGCTATGCAAGTTACGTACAGAAACAATTTGCTGGAGACCGTCCTGGCGGGCATCCGAGGCGTCATGTCGCTGGTCGCCGTGGCGTCCTTTGCCCTGCTGTTCGGCTTCTATGAGCCGCCGGTCCCGGAATCGATCGTCTTCACGGTCCAGACGGCGCTGTTCTTCACGTTCCTGGGCACCAGCGTGATCCGCCTGTTCAACGCCGAATTCAAACGCGAATACCTCTATGTCAACTGGTACGACGTCCCCGCGCTGCTGGTCTTGGCGGCGGTGGTCGTCGGCGCCGAGCCGTGGTTCCCGGACGTCGATCCCTATCGCGTCCGGCATCTGGCCGTCGCGGTGTACCTGATGTTCGAGGTCACCATCAAGTTCTTTCTCCTGTCGGTCCGCCTGGCCGCCACCGGCAGGAACCCCAGCCGGACTCTGGTGATCAGCTTCGTCGTCTTGATTGCGACCGGGACCGTGCTCCTGATGTTGCCCAAAGCGACGCCCGGCCGGACGGCCCTGCGACCGATTGACGCCTTGTTCACTTCCACCAGCGCCACCTGCGTGACCGGTCTGGTTGTGGTCAACACCGGCGAGGATTTCACCTTCATGGGTCAGGTCATCATCCTGGTCTTGATCCAGCTCGGTGCGTTGGGCATCGTGGTGTTCGGAGCGGTCTTCGCCTTGCTGCTGGGCCAGGCGCTGACTCTGCGCGAAACGGTGGCGATGCAGGACCTGCTCAGCACGGAGACCGCCAGTCGCATCGGCAGAACGATTCTGTTCGTTTTCGTCCTGACGATTCTGATCGAAGCCGTCGGGGCCCTGGCCTTGTTCGGCATGTGGGACGACGTCCCCGCCTGGAATGCGCAAACGCACTCGCGATCGTTTTTCAGCGTCTTCCACTCGATCAGCGCCTTCTGCAACGCGGGTTTCGATCTGATGGGCGACAGCCTGGTCCGCTACAACCGGCAATGGCAGGTCTACGGCGTGATCTGTCCCTTGATCATTCTGGGAGGACTGGGTTTCGGGGTTCTCTACAATCTCGTGAATCTGTTTCTCGACCGATTCCGGCTGATCTGGGTTCGACGCGTCCGCAGGCAGCTCTTTTTGGCGGGAGAACCGCCGATGAGGATGCGACTCCAATCGAAGATCGTGCTGAGCGTCACCGGCGTGCTCATCGTCGTCGGCGCAGCAGCCATTTTGATTCTCGAACAATTTTCGGGAGCGGCCAGGCCGGCCGGACCGCCGGACGTGCTGGGGGCGATCTTTCAATCCATTACCGCCAGGACCGCAGGCTTCAACTCGGTCCCCATCGCGGACATGACGCCTTCGAGCAAGCTGGTGCTCATGTTCCTGATGTTCATCGGCGGCTCGCCCGGCTCGACCGCCGGCGGCATCAAGACGGCGACCCTGGCGGTCATTCTGGCGACGGTCGTGGCCGCTCTTCGGAGGCGAGCCGACCTGGAGATGTTCCATCGCTCAATCCGCCTCGTCGTGCTCCGGCGGGCCGTGACGATCACCGTGCTGTTCGTCGCTGCGATCTTCCTGGCGACGATGGCGCTGACGATCACCGAGCGGTCTCACTATCCCAAGGACTTCACGTTGCTGGATCTGGCCTTCGAGGTCGTTTCCGCGATCTGCACGGTGGGCCTGTCGACCGGGGTGACTCCGCTTTTGACAGACGCCGGGAAGTTGATTATGATTGTGGTCATGCTGATCGGCAGACTTGGGCCGTTGACCCTGCTGGCCGCGCTGACGTTCAACGTCCGGTCGGTCCGGTATGACTACCCGGAAGAGGTGGTGATCGTCGGTTGACGTGATGAAGATTGGCGTGTGAAACATACGGGATACTATTGAAGGAGTGTCAAGTGTGGAGTTTCAAGTGTGAAGTGGTTTGTCGCTTCAAACTTGAAACTTGAAACTTCAAACTCTCATGAGACGTTTCGCAGTCATCGGATTGGGACGATTCGGAAACAAGCTGGCCATCGCGCTGTCGATGAGCGGCGCGGAAGTCATTGCCATCGATAAGAACCGCGAGGTGATCGATCTGATCCGCGACCAGGTGGGCCACGCCGTGCGACTGGACAGCACCGACGAAGAAGCCCTCCGCGCCCAGGGCGTGCACAACGTGGACGTGGCCATCATCGGCATGGGTCAGAAGGGCTTTGAGGACGCGATCCTGACCGTCGTGACCTTGCGTCAGATGGGGGTCCAGCACGTGTACGCGAGGGCCGAGAGTCTCGTCGCCGGCCAGGTCTTCTCGAAGGTCGGCGCGACCGAAGTCATCTATCCCGAGCTCGAATCGGCCCAGCGGTGGGCGTACAAACTCATCGCCCCCCAGATCGGCGAGAAGATCGATTTCGCGCCGGGGTACAGCCTGGCGAGGATCGAGGCGCCGGAAGGCTTCGACGGCAAGACGGTCATGGATCTGCAGCTTCGTCAGAAGTACAACGTCAACCTCGTGCTCATCAAACGCAGCGACGAGACGCGGGCCAAGAAGACCGAGAAAGGCCCGATCATCGCCGTGCCCATGCCCGGCACGGTCGTCTACCAAGGCGACATCCTCATGGTCGCAGGCTCCGATGGGGACCTTGCCCGACTGCCGCAGGAGTGATTCAGACCTTCTGCCGACGCATGCCCAGGATCACGCCGAACCAGGTGAACAGGGCCAGTCCCAGCAGTCCGGCCACCGTGGACAGGATCGCCACTTCCTTGTAGCCCAAGGCCAGCGACGCGGTGGCGAGAACCCCCGCCAGAGCCATCAGAAGCGTCACGATCAACGGCATTCGGTCGAGTCCGCCTTCGCGGTTGGGGATTCGCGTGGTCGGAATGATCAGCAGCGCACAGTGCAGGGCCAGCAGAAGGAAATACGACCGGCCGCTGATCAGGCCGGCGACGCCCGCCGCGCCGCCCCCGAGCAGCAGCAGGCCGAAAAGGGAACTGCTCCATCGCTGTTGCCTCGACAGGGCGTATCGCCCGTACCGGTTGCACTGCAGGATCAGGTTGGACATCGGGTCGATGGTCCAGGTCAAAAGGACGAACACGACGTAGACGCCCACGATCGGCGCCACGAACGGCACGACCGCAGGGTTCTCCTGAGCGACCGCCTGGAGGACCTTCACCAGAACGTACGCTCCGACGATCAATCCGCCGCGAGCACGGGGCGAGAGCGTGCTCATCCACAGGAAGAACCGCAAGAGCCAGCGATACAGAAAGTACTTGGCCTTGAGGGCTTCCACCAGTCCATGGCGGGCGTAGGCGAAGTTGGGATTGAGGCGCAACGCCTGGCTGAAATGCTCCAGGGCCCCGCGGTGCAGGCCTTTGTGCAAGAGCGCCCATCCGAGGTTGGCGTGGGTCTGCGCGTTCTCGGGATCTTTCATCAGGGCCTGGTCGATCGTTCGGTGCGCTTCCTCGTGCCGGTTGAGCTTGACCAGGGCCGTGGCCCGATGGTTGAGGCATCCCTGGTGCGTCGGGTCGTGCGTCAATCCCTCGTTCGCGGAATCGAGGGCCTCCTGCCAGCGCTCGGCCCGCAGGTAGATCCCGGCCCGCAGGCCGTGATAATCGCTCTCCTCCGGGGCCAGTCGAATGGCCTCCTCGGCCGCCAGTCGGGCGGTTTGCAGATCGTCGCCCTGCGCTTTGATCAGGCCGAACATGAAATGGCAGTAGGGTTGGTCCGGCGCCAGGTGAATCGCCTGTTTCGCTTCTCCCTCGGCGTCCGCGAGTTTGTCCTGTCGCATCAGGCACAGCCCCAGCAGGGCATGCGCATAGGGGTTTTCGGGGTCCTCCGCCAGGAGTTGACGCAAAGTCCGCTCCGCCTGGTCGTAACGGGAGTTCTGCAATAGGAACAAGGCTTCCTGGATCATGATCGCCTATTTCATCTTGAGGTACTCGAGAATGTCGTCGTAGACCCCGCCTTCGTTGGCGTAGAGGGCGTAGTTGCGCGCTGAGGCGAGCCACGGACTCGTGGATGGCTTGACCTGCTTGAGTGTTTGCAGCAGGTCCTTGGTCCGCAGCGGTTCCGGCGTCCCGCTGGTCAGGGCCTCTTCGACCTTGCTCTCCACCGCCTGGTCCACCACCGCCTTGAGATCCGCGCCGGAGAATTTCTCGGTCTTCTTTGCGATCGCTTCATAGTCGATCTCCGCCTGGGGCTTGCCTCGCAGCAGGACCCGCAGGATCGCGGACCTCGCCTCCTGGTCGGGTGGGGGAACGAACAGCAGACGGTCGAATCGGCCGGGACGGCGGAACGCAGGGTCCAGGTGCCAGGGAGCGTTGGTGGCCGCCAGGATGAGGACTCCGTCGTTGGCGCTGTCGACGCCGTCGAGTTCGGACAGGAACTGGTTGATCAGGTGGCGGCCTGCGCTGGCCCTCATGTCCGTGCGGCTGGCGCCCAGCGCGTCCACTTCGTCGAAGAACAGGACGCAGGGCGCATGCTCCCGAGCGGTCTGGAACAACGCGTGCAGACGCTGCTCGCTGTTGCCGATGTACATGTCGAGCACGTCGTGGAGCCCGACGGAGTAGAACGTCGCGTCGATTTCCCCTGCGGTGGCTCGCGCCAGATAAGTCTTGCCGCAGCCCGGCGGGCCGTACATCAACAGGCTGCCGCCGATCTTCTTGCCATACGCCCGATAGACGTCCGGATGCTTCATCGGCTCGATGATCTTGAGACGGATCTGTTTCTTCAGATCGTCCATGCCGCCGACGTCGTCGAAGCCCATGTCGGGCTTCTCCATCTCGACGGAGGGGCTTTCCCGCGGGGTTTCCCCGGCCGGCATGCGGATTCGACCCTGCTCATCGACGTCCGGGTCCTCCCGCCACGGCTCGGCATCCCCTGAGGGCCGGATCTCCAGCGCGGTCGCCAGGTCGGGATCGGCCAGGTCGGGATTCTCCGCGATCGCCCTCCGATACGCCTGGACGGCCTGCGGGAACTGACCCTTGAGCAGCAGCAGCCTGGCGTACTGGATGAAGTACTGTGGCTTGCAGTTGGGGCGTTTGACAATCTCTTCAAGGACCACCAGGGCTGCGGAGGTGTTGCCCAACTTGCGATAGCATTCCGCCAGGGCCGCCTGGAGCACCTCGCTCGTGGACTGTCGCTCCAGGCCTTGGCGCAGGAGCCTCTCGGCCTCGTCAAGTTGCCCTCTTGCCATCAGCAGCCTGGCAAGCTGGCCCCGCAGTACGCCATTCTCCGGCGTCAGCTCCAGGGCCTCGCGCAACGCATTCAATGTCTCATCCTGCTCGAACATGATCTCTGCCAGCCAACCAAGGCGTAATTCTCACGCGGCACGCACAGCGTAGCCAAGGCGTCTCAGACACACGCAAGTGGATTGGACGTATCCTCGGCTCACATCCCCGCCGCGAACCTATTATACGCGACGCAGGGGGGCAGGCAAATGGATTCGCCGGATGTCGTGTGTGCGATGCTTGCTGACGCATGCCGCCTCAGCGTACAAAGAAGCCGAATGCAGGTCCGAAGCGGACCTGCCTGGGAAGTCTCTCGCTTTGCGGCCTCCAGCATGGTTGGGTAGAATATCCGTACCGCCACGGGGGATAGGGCAACGCAGAAGTGCGACCCGAGCGCCGTGGCGGCGCCATACGGCATGGGCCGGCGCCCTTGCCGGCGCCGGCCCTTTGTGCAATTGTGAACCATGCTGGAGGCCCAAAGCGATAAACTTCCGCCTCGCCAGAGGCGGTCCTTCCTACTCAAGGACAACTGAGAGGGCGGCTGTGTCGAGAGAACCAGGTCACTGCCTTCGGTGCTGGCGGAGCATGTCGAGCAGGTGCTGCATGTCCGGCGGCAGGGGGGCTTCGAATTTCACCATCTGGTCCGTGCTGGGGTGGCGGAACTCGATGCTGAAGGCGTGCAGAGCGCAGCGGGCGATCACCGGCTCCTCGACCGCCTGCTCGACGTCGGCGAGCTGCCAGGGATAGACGAGCTTGCCGCCGTACATGTCGTCGGCCACGATCGGGTGCTTGATGTGCGAGAGGTGCACGCGGATCTGGTGGGTCCGTCCGGTCTTGGGCTCGCACTTGAGCAGCGAGAACCCGCGAAACGCCTCCAGGACCTCGTAGTACGTGATGGCTTCCTTGCCGATCTCCGGCCGGACCGCGTATTTTTCGCGAAC
The DNA here is from genome assembly GCA_035476995.1 of Sedimentisphaerales bacterium. GTDB lineage: Bacteria > Planctomycetota > Phycisphaerae > Sedimentisphaerales > Anaerobacaceae > PLanc-01. Next base: position 12,634 of record DATIKY010000317.1, read on the forward strand.
CTGCGGATGCACCGCCAGCGGCGCGTTGATCCGGTCGGCGTCCAGCTCGGGCGTCCCATGCACGATCGCTAGGTAGGTCTTCTGCGTCTGGCGATTCTCAAACTGCTTGGCGATCTTCCACTGGGAGGTCTCGTGCTTGGTGACGATCATCACGCCGGTGGTGTCGCGGTCGAGGCGGTGCACGATGCCGGGTCGGAACTCCCCCAGTCCGCTGGAGAGCTGGTCGGAGTAGTGCACCAGCGCGTTGACCAGCGTTCCGGACTTGTTGCCCCGGGCCGGATGGACGATCAGGTCTGCGGGTTTGTTGAGGATGATGATGTCGGAGTCCTCATAGATCACGTCCAGCGGGATGTCCTCGGGCTCGATGGTCTTGCTCGGAGGCTCCGGCAGCGTCATCTCGACGACGTCGCCATGGCGAAGCTGCTGGCTGGGCTTGGCGGGCTTGCCGTTGACGGTGATGCCGCCGGCGCGGATGGCGGCCTGCAGGAAGTGCCTGCTGAGGTTGCGGAACCGGCCGTGAAGATATTTGTCCAGCCGGCGCTCGCTGATGCCGACGCCCACGTGAAGCGTCAGGTGCTGGCCTCTGAGATCCTGCAGTTCATCCATGGCGACTCGAGAATCTCTCTCACCCGCCGACGGGTTGGTTCGCTTCCGCGGGGGCGGGCGCCACCTCCATCGGAGCGGGAGCGACCGTCGGGGCCTCGCCCTGCGTGATCTGGATCGTGGGCGTCTGGGCCTGGGGTGTCACGGTCACCTTCGGCTCCGGCGGCGCGGGCTTGAAAACCACCGGCGTTTTGAAGTCGGCCATGATCTGGAGGCGATACTCGGCGGCCGCCTGGGCGACGGTGCCGGCGTATTCGGACTTCTGGCCCATCGTGCGGTAGATCTCCGCGGCCTTGTCGAAGTTGCCCAGCTCTTCCTCGCACAGACCCAATCCGAACTGCGCCGCGGCGGCCAGGGCCGGGTTCGAGGGCTTGTGGTCCAGCGCCTTCTGGTAACTGTCCTGGGCCTTGGCGATCTGGGCGGCGAACGCGTCGCGTCCGGCATCGGTGGTGCGCAGGTGCTGCTCGGCTCGAATCGCTTCGCCACGCTTGATCAACGCCAGGGCGGCCATGTTGTCGTCTGAGACATCGCCGGCAAATTCCCTGAGATCCTCCGCGAGAGAGCCCAAAGCCATGGATTGGTCGCTGTCTTGGGCCGAGGCGCGCATGGCCTCGTTGATTCTCTGTGGCACCTGCGAAACCAGCAGCGTCAGTCGTTCCTGGTTGCGGGCGGCAACGGCTTTTCCATGCTGGAAGACCCAGACGTAGACGACGAGCGCCACGACGACGACCCCTGCGACGGTCAGAAGGTTCTTCTGATTCTCTTTCAACCACTCCGGGAAGTTCGCCAACCAGTCCGCCAGCTCGTTGGATTTCAACTCATGACGATGATCCGACTTCATTATCGTTCTCCGTGTTTATCTCAGGTCCCAGGGTCTTGGCTCGACGTTATCGGGCCACTGAAAAGACAAACCAACATACTAACAGAAGCTCTTTTGCCTTGCAATGGAAGTATTGTGTGGTTAGAATTTTACGTTGCTTCATGGGACCGATGGAAGGGGAAGTCGGGCGGCAGGCCCGCGTTTTTTCGTCGGTTCCGATCGACGCAACGCAAGTACTGGGGATGGACAGAATGCCAAAGGCGAAAATCGCAAGGACCGAGGTCTTCGTTGTTTTGCTTAGTGTTGCAGTCTGTCTGCCGATTCCGGCCGGCGCCGCGGGAGCCGGCAAACGGCAGGCCCGCATCGACGCGCTGTGGGATTCGCAGCGATACATCCGGATCGACGAGATCAAAGCCGGCATGGACGCCTACTGTCTTACGGATTACGGCCAGGCGGGAATCGAGAAGTTCGCCCTGAAGGTCCTCGACGTCGTTCGCGACTTCGATCCGGGCAGGAACGCCATCCTGGTCATGGGCCTGGACGAGCGGTTCAAGCACACAGGTCCCGTGGGCGGTTGCAGCGGTTCGCCGGTCTATATCGACGGTCGTCTGGCGGGAGCCCTGGCCTTCGGCTGGGGCTTCTCCAAAGATCCTCTGTATGGGGTCACGCCCATCGACGAAATGCTCGAGGTCGGTCTGACGAACGACGCCGGCCCCTCGGGCGGCCGGTCCGGCGCTTCGGCCATCGCCTTCGATTACTCCAAGCCGATCGACGTGATGGAAGCGGCCAAGGGGCTTTCCGCCAGGAAGTTCTCGGGAGCGGGGGCCGCCGGGGCGACGGCGCTGCCGTGTCCGCTGTTGATTTCCGGCCTGCCCGGCGAGGCCTTCCGGCATCTGGCGGGCCCGTTGGAGGCGATGGGGTTTGCCGTGACGCCGGGCCTCAGCGGCACCATGGACGCCAAGGACGGACCCGCGCAACTGGTTCCCGGCGGCACGCTCACCATGCCCCTGGTCACCGGCGACATCAAGATGAACGTGCTCGGGACCGTCACCGAGGTCCGCGACGGGTGCGTCTACGGGTTCGGACACAGCTTCCAGGGTTACGGCCCGACGAATCTGCCGATGGCCGCCGGCAAGATCTACACGGTCATCTCCAGCCTCCAACGATCGACCAAGCTGGGCACCAGCTCCGAGATCCTCGGCGCCATCACCGCCGACGAAGCCGGCGCGGTCTTCGGTCGGATCGGGGCCAAGCCCCTCATGGTCCCGCTGACCATTCGGGTCGAGCGGTTCAACACGCTGGAGCCCCGCACGTACAACTGCCAGGTCGCCTACAACGCTGTGCTGACGCCCATGCTGGTGCGGTCGGCCATCGTCGGAGCCGCCTTCCAGGCCGGGTCTTTCCCCCCGGAGCACAGCATCCGCTACAGCATGGCGATCGATCTCGAGGACGGCCGGGCCATCCGGTTCGACAACGCCTCCGCGAACATGGAGGTGATGGAGCCGGTTTCCGAGATCGTCGGTTCCCTGGCTCTGCTGCTGAACAATCCGTTCGGCGCCGCCGCGGTGAAGGCCCTGCGGTTCGACGTGTGCGTGACGCCCAAGAACATCGACTCGTACATCTGGTCGGTGGACATCTCGGATTCGAAGGTCAAGCCGGGCGAAGAGATCGTCGCCGACGTCGTGATCGAATCCTACTTGAAAGAGAAACGCAAACACCAGGTCCGCATTGAAGTCCCGAAGAACCTGGCCCCAGGCAAGTACAACCTGATGCTTCTGGGCGCTCAGGAGTATTCCAGTTTCGTGAGAAAAGCGGCGCCCTACCGGTTTCTGGCGACGAATTATCAGACCCTCGTGGACGCCCTGAACACCGCCTTGAACGTGAATCGGACTCGGCTGTACGGCCTGCTGGTCCTGCCGCCGGACGGCATCACGCTGGACAAGGCGGAGCTGCCGAATCTGCCTCGGACCAAGGCGCTCGTCCTGCAGAGCGACAAGCGCGCCGTGGCAGTCGTCCCCTACCCGCACTGGGTGGAAAAAACTGTAGAAACCGGCACCGTCATCGCCGACAAGGTTACTGTGGCCATCACGGTAGAGAAATAACCCGGCCGCAAGGAGCAATCATGGAAAGATGTCGCCGTAGGGATCGTAGTGGCATAGTGGCCGTTCTATTGACCGTTCTTGTGTCGGCTTCCGGCGCGATGGCCGTCACGAGCAAGGTCACCCGCCACGCCAGCAGCAAGGACCTGCTGGCGGGCAAGCCCCATGGGGTCATTGTGACCTCGCGCGGGACCCTCCAGCTCGGCCGAGCGGCCAAAGTGCTCGCCACCGAGTTCGACGGCGTCTGGTCCGTCAACAGCGTCGTCGTCAGCGGGGGCACCATCTTCCTGGGCACCAGTCCCAACGGCCACATCTACAGGTACAGCCTGGGCAAGCTGACCAAGATCTATCCGACCGAACAGGAAGTCGCGGCGCTGAAGGTCCAGGAGGCCAGGAAGGAGGCGGTCTCGGATTCCAACGAGGGCGGGCAGGTGGTCAAGGCCGATTCGCGCTTCGCCAACCAGCACATCTTCGCAATGGCGGTGGACGTGGCCGGACGGCTTCTGGTGGGCGTCAGCGGCGACAAGTGCCGCCTGTGTCGCTATGAAGGGGGCAAGATGGAGACCATCTTCGAGCCCAACGACGCCTCGTACATCTTCGACATCAAAACGGACAACGTCGGCAACATCTATCTGGGCACCGGTCCGCAGGGCAAGGTCTACGCCTTGGATCCGTCGGGCAATGTGTCTCAGCTCGTGTACGACAGTCCGGACAAGAACATCCTGGCCATTGCGACCGGCAAGGACGGCTCGATCTACGCCGGCAGCGACACCCGCGGCCTGATCTACAAGATCAACCCTCGCACCAAGACCGCCACCGTGGTCTACGACAGCGACGAGCCGGAGATCAGTTCGCTGCTGTTCGCCGAGGGCGCGCCGGGAGAAGGCGGTGTCCTCTATGCGACCGCCACCGCGGCCAACGTCGTCGAGGCCGAACAGCGGTTCGCCGCCCAGCAGGCGGTTGCGGGCCGGCCCGACACACAGGAAGGGGACGGCAAGTCGTCCACCTCCGACGGCACCACGCTCAAGATCGCCAACTCGAGCCCCGCCTCCGGCAGCAAGCCCCCGCAACAGCAGCCGCCGCGTCCGGCGCCCAGGCCTCCGCAGAAACCGGGCGCCGCCAGCTATGTCTACCGCGTCAACAAGCAGGGGTACGTCAGCGAGCTGTTCAGCGAGCCCGCGGTGTTCCTGAACCTGGCCGCCCAGGACGGCAAGATCTTCGTCGGGTCGGGCAACAACGCGCAGCTCTTCATGGTGGACCCGGACGCCGAGCGTCAGGCGGTCGTCTACGAGGACGACAAGGCCTCACAGATCACCGCGGTGACGGCCTCCGACCAGGACCTCTACATCGGCACCGCCAACCCTGCCCGTCTGGTGCTGCTCTCGTCGGCTTTCGCCTCGGAAGGGACGTTCGAGTCGGACCTGATCGACGCCGGCCAGCCCGCCAAGTGGGGCAAGCTCCAGATCGACGCCGACATCCCGCGAGGCTGCAAGATCCTCGCGGCCTCGCGCAGCGGCAACGTCAAGGACGTCAACGACCCGACGTTCTCCGAGTGGACCGAACTGGTCGAGGTGACCGAGCCCGTCCAGTTGCGATGTCCGGTCGGGCGGTTCTGCCAGTACAAGCTCGTGCTCGAATCGCAGGATGGACAGAAGACGCCGCTGATCCGGGAGATCGCGGTCGCCAGCACGGTGCCGAACCTGGCGCCGCGGATCGAGACGGTGGACGTCAGCCGGCTCGGGACTCCAGGCAAAGAAGGCGTGTTCAAAATCAGCTACAAGGCCTCGGACGAGAACGACGACAAGATCCTGTACCGCCTGGACTTCCGTCGGCTCGGACGCTCAACCTGGATCAAGATCAAGGACGAGGTCGAAGCGGACAACCTCGAATGGGACGGCAAGACCGTCGAGGACGGACGCTACGAGATCCGCGTCACCGCCGACGACGTCCGGACCAACACCGTCGCCACCAGGCTGACCGGCAGCCGGATCAGCGAGCCGATCGTCGTGGACAACACCGGCCCGGTGATCCGCAAGTACGCCATCGAGAAGAACGGCAAGGCCGCGACGCTCAAGCTCCAGATCACCGACGACCTGAGCGTCATCCGGTCGCTGGAGTACACCATCAACAGCAACAGCGAATGGAAGGGCACGCTGCCGGACGATTTCGTCTTCGACACGACCGACGAGAGTTTCACGATCGTCACCGACGATCTCCAGCCCGGCGAGCACGTCATCGCCCTGAGGATCAAGGACGACGTGGACAACGTCACGTACAAGACGTTCGAGCTGAGCGTCATGGGAAACTGAGCGGTGCGCGGAGCGCGATGGGACCGATGGGACGAATGGGACCGGGGCCGCTGGTCGGCAGGGGCGCTGTGAGAACGATTGAATTCGAGAAGATCGCAGAGGCGGTTCGGTCGCTTTGCATCGCGGCTTGTCACGAGCTGCCGGCGGACATGCTGGCGGTTCTGGAGCGGGCCGCGGAGACCGAATCGAATCCGCGGGCGCGGCGGGTGCTCGATCAGCTCGTCGAAAACGCCCGGATCGCGTCGCGGGACAGCATCCCCTTGTGCCAGGACACGGGTCTGGCGATCGTCTTCGTCGAGCAGGGCAGCGAGGTCGCGGTCGCCCCGGCCGGGCTTGGCCGTCAGACGCTGGGGGACGCCATCAACGAGGGCGTCCGAACCGGCTACGAGACGGGCTACCTCCGCAAGAGCGTCGTCGCAGATCCGCTGAACGCCCGCAAGAACACAGGGACCAACACGCCCGCCATCGTCCACCTGTCCCTCGTCTCCGGCGACAAGCTCACCCTCACGCTCATGGCCAAAGGCGGCGGCTGCGAGAACAAGAGCCAGTTCCGCATGTTTCGCCCCACCGCCGACCCCCGTCAGATCGAAGACTGGATCGTGGACGTGGTTCGCCAGGCGGGCGCCGACGCCTGTCCTCCGTTCGTGGTGGGGGTGGGGATCGGAGGCAACTTCGAGACCTGCTGCCTCCTGAGCAAGAAGTCGCTCCTGCGTCGCCTGGACGCACCGCATACCGACGCCTACTACGCGCAGATGGAGCGGGACCTGCTCTCGCGGATCAACGCCTCGGGAATCGGCCCTCAAGGCCTCGGCGGCGATACGACCGCCCTGGGCGTGCTCATCGAGACCGCCCCATGCCACATCGCCTCGCTGCCGGTGGCGGTCAACATCGAGTGCCACAGTCATCGGCACAGGACAGTGGTCCTGTGATTGATGAGGGATGATTTGTGATTGTTGATTGAGATCGGAAGACGGACTACTCGATCGGCCTTGGCGTGGCGACCGTTCTCGCAACGCTCCGCCAATCATCCATTATCCATCCTCTATGGCGTCATTCACTCTTGAAATGCGCCATCCATTGCGGCCAGTCCGGCTCGGGATAGCCGGTGTCGAAGCGTTTGCTCCATTTCTGCTTCCAGAGGCTCTTGAGCCAGACCTTTTCGACGTGGTAGTCGAGGTAGACCGCGTTGACCGCCTGCTGATGACGATTGATGCAGAAGCGGTTCATGGCGTTGTCGTCGCCCGTGTACCAGTGCCTCTGTGCTGTGGTCGAGGGTGGATACTCCCATGCGGGCGGCGTGTCCGTATTGTCGGGCCAGCCGCACCAGAACCAGCAGTCCAGGAACAGCGGAACCTGGGCTGCGCCCTTGACGTTGGGCGTCTTCCAGAAGAACTTGGCGGGCTTGCCGTAGAGGTCCCCGCCCGCGGGTTGCGCATTCTGATAGACCCATCCGTTGATGCCGTAGCTGCCCCACGTGCCCACAGGCCGGTTCCCGCTGGCGCCCACGATGCCCCAAGAGGTGGTTGCATCGCCGCCCAGAATATCGGTGGCGGTGGCGGGTACGTCGCTCGCGACTTTCGTCGCCATCGGGCAGACGCGGAATTCGTCGTCCTTGTGATAGTAGTCGAACAGCACGTCGATCCAGCGGCCGCTGCTGGCGGTTCGTTTGGGGAACAGACCGTTGTTGTCGTCGCAGTACATCGCCCAGATCGTGCCCCATTGCTTGAGGTTCGACTGGCAGATCACCGCGCGGGCCTGCTTGCGGATCCGCTGCATCGCCGGCATCAGGATCGACATCAATAGCGCGATGATCGCGATCACCACCAGCAGTTCGATCAACGTGAAGGCTTTCGGTTTCTTCATTAGCCCTTCCTCTTGCAGTCGTCGCTTCAGTTACTGAGCTACGTTGGTCTTGCCGGGATAGCGCAGGTCGAGCCAGTCGGTGTCCACGTTGGGCGGATTGAACGGCACGTTCCTGCCGTACCCTTTGGCCGCTGCCTCCGCTCGGTTCATGCAGAAGATGATGGTCCGCTTGTCGTCCCATTTCTTGCGTTCGGCGTGCCCATCCATGAAGCTGAACGTGCAGGCGTCGCTGTGGAAGACGCCCAGCGGGTCCCACATGGCGCCGCTGAACGGGTTGTAGGACCAGCCGCCGTGATTGAAGTTGCCCGCGGCGCCGTCATAGATGTCCTCGACGAACAGCATCTTGTTGGCCGCGTCTTTGAAGGTGAAGAGTTTCTTGGGGTCCTTGGGCTCCGTCGCCTTCAGGTAGTCGGGGAGCGAATAGCTGCGGTAGATCTGGTAGGCCGGCGTGCTGCCCAGGGAGGTGCCGAGGTTCTTGCGGTTGTCGCCGGGGCAGTGGTAGACCTTGACCTCCTTGACGTAAGGGTACAAGGCGCCTTCGCGGAGCCCGTTGAACCGCTGCTGGAGCGTCACGTTGCCGGTGGGCATGCCGACGATGGTCGTGCCGGAGTAGTCCAGAGGAGGCATCACCCAGGCGGGGACGCCGTTGAGTTTGGTGTGCGCCGCCATGCCGCCGACCATGGACCCGGCGTTCTCATCCGCGTACATGATGTACGCCTGAGCGAGGGACCGCTGGTTGGCCATGCAGGTGATGCCGCGGGCCTGCTCTCTGGCGATTTTCAGGGCAGGCATGAGAATGGCCATGAGAACAGCGATCACCGCGATCACGACGAGCAGCTCGATGAGGGTAAAGGCCTTGTACTTGCTCACGACGCACTCCTTCAAATCCAAAGCACATCTGTGTCGGCGCCGGACCTCTCCAGGATACCCGACGGGGTTGCCCCACAGAAGTCTCGACGCAAAAAAGAACCAGTGACCAGCTCCAAGACGAAGACAGCGGTTTGGCCACAGAGGTCCCAGCGCGGCCTTCGGCCGCAACCCAATCCCTCATAGCCGAAAAAAACGAAAGAAGCCGAAAAAGGCAGGAAAGACCCGAACGCCGCAGATCGATCCGCCGCGTCTTTTTCCTTTTTCGCCCTTTTTCGTTTCTTTCGGCTGCCTGCTCTTGTTCTTCCCTTGCGGCGAAGAACCTTGCCAAGAAAACAAGATGCGAAGCCTTTGTAGTACAGAGAGAATGAAGCGCAATGATTCGCTGCGCATCCCGCGTCAGGCGTCAAACTCGTTGGCCCTTTTCTCTGTGTTCCTCTGCGCCCTCTGTGGTTTCTCTTCTTGTCTTCCTGCCGGGCCATTCAAAAAAAGGACCGCCGAAAGTGGCGGTCCAACGCTGTCATTTGTGTCTGCTCGGCAGTCGGGACATCATCGATACCCTGCAAAGTCCTACCGGATCGTGGTGGCCTCCTGGCCCCAGACGACCAGGGACGACCACACCATGTCCGGATTGTCCTGCTGGATTTCGCCGTTGTTCGCCACCAGAGGAACGCGTTTGCCGAACTCGAGCGTTCGCGGATCCTCCCATTTGTGATACTCGGCGTGCCCATCCGCGAAGGAGAACTGGGTCCCGTCTCCATGCCGCACCGGCGGGGGATCCCACCAGGAGAACCTGGTCGCCCATACCGTCCATCCGCCCATCGCGGAGGGGCAGGTCCCGCCGTCGTCGAGGAACACCATGCGGTTGGTCGGGTCCTTGATCTTCATCCGCAGCTTGATGGGCGTGACGAACTTGTTCATCTGACTCTCCCACCCCCTGCAGTTCATGGAGTCTGCGATCGAGTAGGAACGGACGGGAGCGCTGATGCTGCCGGTGATGTAGGAGACGCTGTTCGTCGCGGTCGCACACTTGTAGACCTTGAGGGTCCTCGTGTAGGGCCACAGCGCTCCGTTCATGATGGCCTGCTCCTTGGCGAATTTCGTCATGTTCCGATCGTAGTCCAGCTTCACCCAGTACGTCCCGTTGGTCGCTTCGGTGCCGTACTCGCCGGAAGAGCCGTTGACGAGTTTGTCGCCGTTGTCGTCGGCGTACATGATCCAGGCGAGCGTGAGGTTCTTGAGATTGCTCAGACAGCCGGCCCGTCGGCCCTGCTCTCTGGCCCGGTTCAGGGCCGGCATCAGGATCGACATGAGCACCGCAATGACGGCGATCACGACCAGCAGCTCGATGAGCGTAAAACCCGGTTTTCGACGCCTGTGTTCCTTGTCGTACTTCATCGTAGTACAACGCCTCCTATGGATCGTACCACTGTGCTCCTACACTAAAGGAACCGCCGGCTCTGGGGGCGACGGTCCTTCACGATCTGTCGATCAATACTCCTTGTGCGGGCGAATCCAGTCCGGCCAGTTCTCCGCATTGACGCCGCCGGCCTTGGTCCAGGGCCCGTTGACGTTCCAGGCCTTGTGCCATTGGAGCGTATAGAGTTCCTTGAGACCTACTTTGCGGACGGACCAATCTGCGAAGGAAACGTCGGTGAAGCCCCGGTGACGGTTGATGCAGACGCGTCCCATGTTGTTGCTGGACCAGGCGGCCTCCTCCTGCTGCGCCGGCGCCTGGGTCTCCAGGGGCCACGTGTCGAAACGCAGGCCATCCATCATGACCGGGATGTTGCTGGCGTTCTGGGCTTCACTGATCTTGCGGAAGCCGTTCTTGGCCGGGACGCCGCCTTCGAACGTGCCGGTCGCCGGGATGGTCAGGAGGTAGCCGTTCAAGGCGAAACTGCCGTTGAAGCCGTTCCTGTTCATGACGTAGGTCTTGCCATTCGGAGGCCATGTCTGCGAAGTCGGAGACCTGAAGATGCCCCAGGCGTTGTAGATGTTCAGCGTCTGTGCTTGAACTCCCGCTTCATTGAAGATCGGCTTGGTTGCCGTCGGGCAGAACGACATCTCGCACTGTCTCCAGTCCTGCTCCTTCTCCGGCAACTGGTGGAGCCACCAATACCCCTGGGCCGTCGTTCCCGAGTAGAACGTGCCGTTGTTCTCGTTGATGTACATGTTGAACGAGAGATTCCAGTTGCGGAGGTTCGCCATGCAGTTGATCTGTCGGGCCTGGTCTCGGACCCTCGCCAGAGACGGCATCAGAATGGCCATCAGAACGGCAATGATGGCGATAACGACCAGAAGTTCGATCAGCGTGAAGCCACGTCGCCCACTCATACCAACACTCCTTCCAGACAGGATATCGAGACGCCTACGAACGAAAGATGCCAAGAGGGGGCATCCTGTTCCACCAAATCCTGCTTTTTTTGATCCCCGTACACACCTTGACCCACACTGGCCATTATATCGGGGCTCTTAACGCGATGCAAATCTAAACTCTGCAAATCACCCAGTTCTCCGCTGCCCAATTTCCCTCCGATGCGGGATCAGCCAGGGCGCCGGCAGGCGTTCGCCAAGGCGACGTACTGATCGGGGGATAGCTCCTCGGGTCGGCAGGTGGGGTCGATGGAGCATCGCTCGAAGATGGCAGGCCACAAGTCCCGGGCGGGCAGCTCCGGCGGGGCGGCCTTGACGCAGGCCCTGAGCATCTTGCGGCGGTGGCCGATAAAAAGGCTGACAACAGCCCCGAACAGGCCCATATCCTCGATTCTGTAGACCTTGTCCGGGTCGCGGGTATAGCGGACGACCGCAGAGTCCACCTGCGGCGGCGGCCAAAACGCACTGGGCGGCAGCGTTCGAAGCATTTCGACCTTGCCGGTCGCCTGCAGGAAAATGCTCAAAGTCCCGTAGTCCCGCCGGCCCGAAGAGGCGATCATCCGCTCAGCCACCTCTTTCTGTACGGTCACGCACATCGCGTCGACGACCAGCGGCCCTTTGATCAGGTTGATCATGATCGGCGAGGCCACGTCATAAGGCAGATTCGCCACGAGCAACGTCCGAGCCTCGGCCGGTTCCTGTCCAATAGGTCCCATGGGTCCTATCGGTCCCATCCCCAAGATCTTAGCCTTCGCGACGGCCACAGCCTCAACAACGGCCGGCGCGATCGAGCCTTTGTTCGAGAGCGCGTCGGTGTGCAGGGTCTGCACGGTGGCCTTTTCAGCCAGGCGGGACCGTGCGATGCCCGCCAGGGTGGGGTCCAGCTCGACGGTGACGACCTGTCCCGCCTGTTCGGCCAAGGCTTCGGTCAGCGAGGCGGTCCCGGTCCCGATCTCCAGGACCACGTCGCCGGGGCCGATCTGGGCCGCGTCGACCAGCAGACGCATCAAATTGAGGTCCACGAGGAAATGCTGGCCCAGCCGGCGGTTGGGGGCGACGCCCGCGGCGGTGAGGAGTCCCTGGATTTGGCGTTTGGTTTGCATCAGGAAGAGAAGCACGAAATTCGAAGCACGAAATTCGAAACAAATCCAAAATCCAAAAACCCAATGTCCAAAACGGCTCGTCCGGACGCCGGCAGCGTTTCTGTCATTTGGATTTCGGTCATTTGGGTTTGTTTCGGATTTCGAATTTCGATATTCGGATTTGGCGGCCGGGGCCGCTACGCGATATCGCTGGGTTCTTCCCGTGCCGGGGTCCCGTTTTCCGTTCGGCCGCTGGACGCCACCGGGGCCGGTCTGAAGGCCCGGCGGGTCTTGGCCATCTGGATCGCCATCATGATCGCGGACTTCATACTCGATGGATTCGCCAAATTGCGTCCGGCGATGTCGAAAGCGGTGCCGTGGGCGGGGCTGGTCCGCACCAGCGGCAGGCCGATCGTGATGTTGACCGCGTGTTCGAAGTCCAGCAGCTTGACCGGGATCATCCCCTGATCGTGGTACATGGCGACCACCGCGTCGAATTCGCCGCGGACGGCCTTGACGAAGAGTGCGTCGGCGGGGATGGGGCCGACGCAGTCGATACCCTGCTCCTGGGCCAGCAGGATCGCCGGCTTGATGATCCTGTCCTCCTCGTCGCCGAACTGGCCTTGCTCACCGGCGTGCGGATTGAGGCCCGCTACGCCGATGTGCGGGTTCTCGATGCCGAAGTACTCCTTCAGGGCATCGTTGAGCAGGTCGATCGGCTCGAAGACGCAGCCGATGGTGAATTTGTTGCGGACGTCGAACAGACCCAGGTGGATCGTGGCCAGGGCCACTTTCAGCGGTCCGGCGACAAACATCATCGCCTTGCGAGGGGCCTTGCACTTCTGGGCGAAGAGCTCCGTATGCCCCGGCCAGGTCGCGTCGGCCATCTTCCAGCTCACCTTGCTGATGGGGGCGGTCACGATCCCGTCGATGATGCCTGCCTTGGCGGCGGCGATGGCGTCGGTGCAGAACTTGATGGAAGCTTCGCCCGACACCCGGCTGGGCTCCTTCAGCCAGGGGGGGACGCTATACTCGTCGTAGTCGGCGACCACCGCTTTATAAGGATAGTCCCGACTGATCTTCTCGTGCTGGTGCCGGCCCCAGAAAGGTTCGATCTCCGCCCGGTCCGCGGCGTAGCAGAGCTGCTCGTTCATGCCGAAGACGATGAACTTGGCGGCCCGACGGACCTCGGGATCGGCCAAGGCCTTGACCACCACCTCGGGCCCGATGCCCGCGGGATCTCCCATGGTCACCCCGATGACCATCTGTTCCGAGATCGAGTTGCGAGTACCCTTAGCCATCTGCCATTTACTATTTACTATTTTCTATTTACGAGTTACAGATGCGACCCACGACTCGGCTCGGCGAGAGCCAAATCGTAAATGGCAAATCGTAAATCGCAAATTCTCAAAATCCCATCTGCCGCAATCGGTCCACGGTCAACGGCTGCTGCGCTGGCAGCAGAACCTCCAGTCGCCGCCGGACGATTTTGACCAGGATGTCCACTTCGATATTGACGCGTCTGCCTTCATATGCGCTGCCGAGCGTGGTCCTGTTCAAGGTTTCGGGAATCGCCGCAATGCGAAAACCGCCTGCGCCCAGGCCCGCGATCGTCAGGCTCACGCCATCTACTGCGACTGAGCCCTTGAGGACCATCTGATCCAGCAACTCGCGGTCGACGCCAAACTCTACTTCGGCGAACTGGCCCAGCGTCTTGACCGAGCGGACGGCGCCGACGCCGTCGATGTGGCCCTGCACGATATGGCCGCCAAAGCGGTCGGTGGCCTTCATCGCCCGCTCGATATTGACCTTCGAGCCCGGCCGCAGGTTCGTCAGCGATGATCGCTCCAGCGTCTCGGGGCTCAAAGCGAAGGTGGCGACCGAGCCCTGGAGCCGGGTCACGGTCAGGCACACCCCGCTGACCGCGACGCTGTCGCCCAGTCGGCAATCCCCAGCCAGCTCGCCCAGGTCCACGGCGAGCGAACCGCCCTCGGAGCCGCCGGGGGCGACCGAATGGACCTCGCATACAGCTTCTATAAGTCCTGTGAACATACCTACTTATCTCTCACGGCGTTTCGAATTCCCGCTCCTCCGCGAGCCGTAGGCCTATGCTATGACTTCCGACCCGGCCGTGTCAAACAATTGTTCCCCCGTTCACAGTGTGCCTGTAAGGGCATATGTTCAGCAGAACGGGAAGATAACGCCTTACGGCGTCACTACAAACGCTCTCGTCGCGAAATCTCATTTGCCAGGGGGGCCGGGCGTGCTAAGATGGCCGGGCAGTGAAGAAAATGCTCTAAGAGTGGTCGTCGAGGCAACCTTGATGCTGTCTCGGCGGGGAAAGGAGCGAAAGCCGTGGATTCGATATGGGTCAAAATCGCAGGAGCGGTCGTCGTGGTCGTCCTGGTGATTGTCGTTCTCGGCCGGTTCGGCGGGAACGGGTCGGAACCGCCGCCTGCGGAGAAGGACAAGACCTTCTACGACATGGCCGACCGGGACACGCAATTTGGGGAGGCTCCCAAGCCAGCGGAACCGGCGCCAGAGCCGGCGCAGCAGCCTGCTGCGGAAGTTCAAACTCAGACCCCGGCACAAGAGCCTCAACCGACGGCTCAGGTCCCCGGCGTGGTTCTGCCCAGCAGTATCACCAGGCCGACCACTCTGCATTTCGTACCGCTGGATGAGACCGAGGACATCGCCGCGCAGCAGCTTCTGCCCTGGGCGGTCGCCGGTCGCAGCATCGGTCGGCTTCCGATGATGCAGTATGGCCAGATGGTCAAGGCCGCCCGCGATATCCTGCAACGCTGGCCGGAGAGCTGGTACGCCTTCCGAGCCAAGCAGATGCTGGAGGACATCTCCGAACGCCATGGAGCCCAGTACAACATCGCGCCGCAAGAGTTGGACATCAGCCGGTTCTTGAAGCCCAGACGAGGGACCGAGCCGGCCGCTGTGGAGCCTGTGCAAAGATGACGAAGACCGCTATCGATGGGATGCCCGTGATCTCGATCACCGCCGAATGCCTGCCCGAAGCCTGGGAGAAAGCCGTGCTGGCGGTGTGGGACCATGGCTACGAGGTCAAGACCCAGTACGACAAGCCCGGCGATCCGCCCAGCAAGGACGCGACGGTGATGATCGCGGTGACGAACCCGTTCAACGAGCCTCGGATTCACAAGAACTTCCCCGGCGGGCCGGAAGAACTCGAAGCCTACCGCCAGGAGGTGGTAGGCGGCATTCACGACCACTGGATCGACCCCGCCGCCGGTAAATGGACCTATACCTATCACGAGCGGCTGTTCGCGTATCGGCCGGTCGAGGACCTTCGCGATCCCAAGAGTCCCAAGCCGTTCGGCGCGGTCGACCAGATCCGGTACATCATCGACAGCCTGTCCGAGGCGGGCCACACCCGCCGGGCCCAGGCGGTCACCTGGATGCCAACCGCCGACCCGCAGACGGACGATCCGCCGTGCTTGCAGCGGATCTGGTGCCGGCTCATCGCCGACGAGGCCGGCGGCTGGATCCTGAACATGAACACGCACTGGCGAAGCCGGGACCTGTACAAGGCCTGGTTCATGAATGTCTACGCGTTGACCGACCTGCAGCGGACGATCGCGGAGGCGATCGCCAAGAAACGCGGCGAACCGGTTCGCGTGGGACGCTACGTGGACATCAGCGACTCGCTGCACATCTACGGCAGCTACCTCCGCGAGGCCGCAGTGGAGATCGAGAAAATGCGGAAGACGCCCTTCGCGCAGCGGGCCTGGGAGAGCAACCATCCTGCGTTCGAGATGATGACGCAGGAGGCCAGGGAGAAGCTGGCGAAAGACCCGGATTGGTTCGCCAAAGCGCGTGGATAACCCCGCTGCGCGGGAAGCACGAAATCCGAATTTCGAAATCCGACCCCGCTCTCGCGGGAACGTCAACAAGCACGAATGTTCAAAATCCAAAAGTCAAAACGAACTTCGCGACGTGCGACAGCGTTTCGGTCATTTAGGTTTTCGTCATTAGAATTTGTTTCGGATTTCGAGTTTCGGATTTCGGATTTGAAAGACTCAGGAGCATAGAATGGCGATTCTGGTTAATGGCCAGCGAGTTGAAGATCGAGAGATTCAGGAAGAGGCGAATCGTCTTCGGCCCAGCTACGAGCAGGTCTTCTCCACCCTGGAGCCGTCGGCCCGCGAGGCCCAGCTTCTGGACTGGTCGAAGGAGAACGTGATTGAGCGGGTCTTGCTCCGACAGGAGGCCAGGAGCTCGGGTCCTGAGATCCCGACGAGCGACGTCGAAGCGGCCTTCGCCCGGCTCAAGGAGCGATACGAGAAGATCGAAGACCTCTACAAGGAGCTCGACGCCGACAGCGACGAGAAGGTCAAGGAGATGATCGAGCTTCAGATGAAGGTCGAGCACAAGATCGGCGAGATCTACGCCAAGACCTCCAAGCCCACGGAGGCCGAGATCGCGGAGTACTTCGAGCAGAACCAGGAGCGATTCGCCTCCGGCGAGCAGATCCGCGTCGCCCACATCGTCAAATACGTCAACTGGCAGACCGACGAGGCATCGGCGCACCAGGCGGTTTCGCAGGCTCACGCCGAGATCGCAAGCGGCGCGGCGTTCGAGATCGTCGCGCCCAAGTACACCGACTGCGCCGACCGCGGCGGCGACCTGGGCTACGTCGTGCGCGGCCAGCTCGTCGAGGAGTTCGATGACGTCGTGTTCAATCTGAATCCCGGCCAGGTCAGCGACGTCTTTCGCACGCGGTTCGGATTCCACATCGCCAAGCTGTACGACCGCCGGCCGCCTGCGGTCCCGCCCTTGAAGGAGGTCCGCGACCAGGTCGCTGAGCAGGCGGCGGAGCACAAGCGAGAGCAGGCCCTCGGCGAGTACCTCGATTCGCTGCGAAGCAAGGCGAAGGTGGAGGAGGTTTGAAAAGAGAGTGTAAAGTGTCGAGTTTCCAGTTTGAAGCCAGAAGCGGACTCTCGGCACTCCGTCTTTGACTTCGAACTTCACACTCATCTTTTTGCATTTCCCGTTTTTTGTCGTAGACTTTAGGTAACGACGGAGGAGGGAAAGCAGGATTCAGCAGCCATGACAAGGTCTTTGAAGCAGAAGCCTGCCTCATAGACAGGAGGGGGGAACTCGTCACGGTCTCCGTGTCGGGGACCCCGAAAGACCCCAGGCTTAGGGGCGTCCGGGTGCGGCGTGCTGCGTCTCGGAGGGATCCCCAACGCTTGACCGCGTTGGGGACCCCGAAACCCCATCTGCGACGGCATACTCGGAAATGGAGCCGAGACGTGACAAACTTTGGGGGGCTACGTGAGTTTCTTTCCGAGCCAGCCTCTGCGCCCCTTGGCGCAGAGGCCTTTTTTGTTTTGCCCAAGCGACTGTCTTCCACGGATTGTGTCCGATTGAATCCGCGGCTATGCGGTTGCCTGCCTGTCGTCCGGTTCAATCCCGTTTCGTTCGCCCAGCAGACCGACCGCCGTTCCTTGCGATATTTCCGTTGACACGCTACATCTGGGTCCTACAATAGAGCCCATAGCTATATAGAGTAGAAGGATTTCTGGCGCGAGGATCGGGTGCCGGGCCTTGTGTCGGGGGTTGGGACGGTGGTCGTTTCGGGAGGTCGGATCGGGTCGTGAGGTGTCCTTTCTGCAAGGAAGACAGCGATAAGGTCGTCGACTCGCGCTCCAGCGATTCCGGACGCGTGATTCGACGGCGGCGCCAGTGCCTGGCGTGCGAAAGGCGGTTCACCACCTATGAACGAACCGGCGAAAGCTTCAAGCTGCACGTGGTCAAGAAAGACAAGTCCCGCGTGCCGTACGAACGGGAGAAGATCCTCTCAGGCCTGCAGAAGGCCTGCTACAAACGCCAGATCTCGGCCGAGCAGATCCAGCAGGTTGCCGACAAAACCGAGGAGGACATCTTCCGCAGTTTCGACAAAGAAGTGACCTCCGCGTTCATCGGGGAATGCGTGATGAGGCACCTGCGCGACGTGGACAAGGTCGCGTACATCCGGTTCGCCAGCGTCTATCGCGAGTTCGACGACGCGGGCGAGCTGATCGACGAAGTCAGCCGGGCGATCCAGGAGACCGAGCCGGCCGAGCAGCTCAAGCTCTTTGATCATTGAACAGCCTGCGAACGAAGGAAGTTGGCACGGGAACGAGCATCACGGGGCCGATTTCGCAGGCGTTGTCAGCACGGAGGCAAACGGTCATCATGCGCAAGCAATTGCTGGTCATCAAGACCGACGGAACGACCGAGGAGTACATTCACACCAAGGTCATCGGGACGATCAACAACGCCCTGTCCGGCGGCGGTCGGCCCGATATGGCCATGGCCGAGGATCTGGCCGAGGTGGTGACCTATTACCTGTACCGCAGGCAGGACGACCGGCAGGTCGGCTCCAGCGAAATCCTCTCGATGATCAAGGCGGTCCTCGTTTCGACCGGTTTCGAGGCCGCGGCGCTCGCCCTGGGCGAGCACGCCATCGGCCGACGTCTCAGTCGCGTACGCACCGAGGTCCTCGCGGTGGACATGCAGGACTTTGCCGATGTGGAGAAGCTGCACCTCGCCCACCAGATTCCCGAGCGGATTCCGTGGGACAAGAGTCGGATCATCGACGAGTTGACCGAGCAGTCGGGGCTCTCCCGCCAGACGGCCCGGGTGGTCGCTGCGATGGTGGAGGAGCGGATCTTCAGCATGGGGATGACCCTGGTTCCCCAGAGCCTGCTCAAGCAGCTTGTTCTGGGCGAAACCGTCACGGTTCTGCGAGCCCAGCGAGACTTGCAGAACGCCTGAGGCCTGCGCCTTCCTGCATCCGTCCTATCCGTCCAACTCCTTCGTCGCCCGCTCGATCACCGACTCCGCAGTCTGCTGGGGCTCCACATCGATCCAGCGAACTCCCTTGAACGTCTTGAACCAGGTTCGCTGGCCCTTGGCGAGCCGGCGGGTGTTCTTCTTGACCTCTTCGATGGCCTCCTCCAGGCCCGTCCGCCCTTCGAGGTGCTCGATGATCTCGGCGTACCCGATCGCGCAGCGGGCCTGGCGGCTCAGGGGCCTCTCCTCGGCCAAGAGCGATCGGACCTCCTCCACGAGACCCTGATCGATCATCTTCTTGACCCGGGCATTCATCCGCCGGCTTTCCTCCTCTTTTTCGCGTCGCAGGCCCAGGAGGGTCCAATTGTGCATGGGCCTCTCGGCGTCGAACTGCTTCTGGAAGCTCGATATGGGCCGGCCGGTCAGTTGGTAGACCTCCAGGGCCCGGATGATGCGTTTGGCGTCGTTGCGGTCGATCCGACTCGCGGCCTGCGGGTCGATCCGCCCAAGGGCCTCGTGCAACCTGGCCAGTCCCTCGCGGTGAGCCTGGGCCCGCAGCTCGGCCCGGATCAATTCGTCGCCGCCGGGACCTTCGAAAAGGCCGTAGAGCAGGGCTTTGATGTACAGGGCGGTGCCGCCCACCGCGACGACGGTCTTGCCGCGACTTTGGATGTCGTCGATGACCGCCAGGGCTCTCTCCAGGAACAGGCCCACGCTGAACGACTCGCTGGGCTCGACCACGTCGATCAGGTGGTGACGGACCTGCTGCTGGGCCTCTTTCGAGGGCTTGGCGGTGCCGATGTCCATCCGGCGGTAGACCTTCATCGAGTCGACGCTGATGATTTCGCCGTCCAGGGACTTGGCCAGCTCGAACCCCAGGCGGGCCTTGCCCGACGCGGTCACGCCGAGAACCAGAACCATTCTTGATTTGCTATTTTCCATTTGCGATTTATTATGGGAATCTTGTCCGTGCCTCCACGTGGGGAGCACAGGTGAGCTCAATTGTAAATCGTAAATCGCAAATAGTAAATTCGCTGCTATGGCATCACGCATGGTTCATCCGGATTTCGACGGTTCGCTGACCGAGAGGGTGCGGATCGTCAATGAGACGCTCGACCGCCTCCTGGCCGGACAGAGAGAGATCCCCGAGCATTTGGCGAAGGCCCTTCACTATACGCTCGCGTCGCCGGGCAAGCGGATTCGTCCGGCGCTGGTTTTGTGGTGCTGCGAGTTGATCGCTGGCCGGGACAACCCCAACGCCAGAGTCGCCGCCGCAGGCATCGAGATGGTGCACACCTACTCGCTCGTGCATGACGATCTGCCTGCGATGGACGACGACGATCTTCGGCGCGGGCGCCCCACCTGCCACAAGGCGTTCGACGAGGCCACCGCGATCCTGGCGGGCGACGGGCTCCTGACGCTGGCCTTCGAGGTCCTCGCCGACGGGATCGACGACGCGGTCCTGGCGGTGGCTCTCGTCCGCGAGCTGGCCCAGGCCGCGGGCCCGTCCGGCATGATCGCCGGGCAGGTGGCCGACCTCAGGGCCGAGAACACGGTCGGAACGGTCGAGGAGCTGGAGTACATCCACACCAACAAGACCGCCAAGATGTTCCGCTGCGCCGCTCGGATGGGGGCGTTGTGCGGGAGGGGGACCCCCGCGCAGGTGGAGGCCCTGGGTCGGTATGGCCTGAAGATCGGCCTGGGTTTTCAGATCGCTGACGACATCCTCGACGTCTGTGCGTCGAGCGAGCAGTTGGGCAAGACTGCGGGCAAGGATGCCGCTGCCGCCAAATGCACCTACCCGGCGGTCGTGGGCATCGAGAAGGCCCGCGAATTGGAGCGAGCGCTGGCCCAGGAGGCCACGACCCTTCTGGAGCCTTTCGGTGCCGGCGCCGACATCCTTCGCCGCCTGGCTGTGGTCCTGCTCGACCGCAACAGGTAGCTCCTCCCGCGGAACCGATTCAAAAGGCCTCATCGGGTCTTTGCCCCCTTGTCTGTGCCCCAGTCACACCCGCCTTCAGCGGAAATTGGGTTCGTTTCGCAGGACGCTGACGCGAGTTTCAAGTTTGAAGTTTGAAGTGTGAAGTCAGAGCCGTCGCCAGAGACCGGCCCCTGCTCACTTGAAACTTGACACTTCAAACTTGAAACTCCTTCGCCAAACGAAGCCAATTCCGCCGGGATCGCGGGCTCTTGATCGACTGCGAGGTTGCCCTTCGAACGCGGAGTGGGGACCTTATTGACCTGATTGACCTTGTTGACTTCGCGATCGGCCTGCGAATGGGAGACTTCTGCCGTCGTACGGGCCTCCCGTTCCTTTCGCAGCTCGCGCATCGTTCGGTACAGGCTGTTTTCGATCCGCCGCTCGTGGACCAGCAGTCGGTCCAGGACCTGGGCGCGGGCGAAGTCCGTCATCACCACCTGGCCCAGGATCACCGCTTCCTCGTCGGGCTTCGGTTCGATCGGCAATCCATGCCTGGGCCAGAGCACGATATCGCCGGCGTTCTCGCGGTAGACGGTCGCGAAGACCGCGCTGTGCAGCCGTTCGGCCCGCCTCAGCCGCCAGGCGAGACTCACCGCCCGCTCGGCCAGCATCGTTTCGATCCCGCCCACCGGCTCCAGATCCGCGAGCATCGCCTCGCGGTAGAGATCGAACTGGGCCGGGTCCTCTCCATGAATGACCACCTGCTCGGCCAGCAGCCCATGTTTGACGGCATTCTGCGAAGCCACCGCCTTGCCTTGGGCCGTCCGCGGCCCGGTGGACTTCTTCGCGTTCGAACGATTGGCCTGGATCTGAGCAACACTCGCCATGAGCAGCCCTCCATACTTGTGCGTTGCCATTGAACGATACATCTCGCATTACTTACCTATCATACGGACAGGATAGTTCAAAACGCAGCAAACCCCGTGCCACCCCGAGACTCTTTTATGTCTTGGTGGGAGTGACCGCAGACCCTTGCCGCACAAGGGTTTAGGGGCGGTGATTCGCAGACGACGTGGAATCCCGGCGCGACACCCCCACGGGACTGCCACAATGGCAGTCGAGCGGGACAGCCAATCACCGGACACAGCATGTAGGGTTCTCAACCCACACGCGAAGATCAGGACCGTTCCCAGATCAATTGGAGGCCAGAAGGATATCGAAACCACGAATGGCACGAATCA
>DATIKY010000318.1:0-14045 GCA_035476995.1 Sedimentisphaerales bacterium
TGGGTTGGATGAGCAAGTGCCGTGCGATTCTGATTCGTTATGCCAAGAAGTCATGCAATTACCTCGGCCTGATCCAACTGTGCTGCGGCCTACTCTGGTATCGCCGCCAACATCGCCTGAGCCTTTTGAGATAGTTACTTAGAGGCGATATATCCAATTCAGCCGAAGTTTCTGGATGCCGTCCTTGTGCAAGGTCGCTGTGCGAGTGCCGAGTTCGCTGCGCGCGTTTCTCCGAAAATCCTCAGTTGTTACGCGGCTGAGGTATACCTCAGTAAACACCATGGGCCGCCGTGTGACTGCGGGTTCGGATTGCACGTCGACACCATACACGAACACGCACATCCATTGGTCCCGCGCACCGTGCATGTCAACGGCACCGCTCGTCTTTCTGGTCGTTTTGATCTCCACCCCTTCCGTTCCAGCCTTCACAGCGTTGGCACTGTAGACTCCCTGAACAATGAGATCGGGATGCCCATTGAAGTATCGGTTCTCTCGGAGAACACGAGAATGCTTGGCCAGGCTGGCCGTGAGCATGTCAGAAAGGACTCCCGACATGATTGCTGGACGAAGCATATCATCAAGGCGTTGAAGGCCCTTCTTGGTCAGAAGGGAGTTCACATCATAGAAGAAGTCATATACATCCTGCATCGCCATTTGAAAGTCCTGCAGGCGTAGTTCATACGGAAGAACTGCATCCTTGTTCAGCTTCGTCGTGTCGACATAATTTCGCGATATTGTCATAACTCTGGTGTTATGATAGCGATAGCTGTGGCCGTTGTCAACCCGAGCCGAACAAGATCAGAAGGTCTTTCATCAGGACGGCCAAGAGCATCGTCGCGTTGACCCTGCGGGACATCCTGGACGAATAGATCGCCGCCCGGCTGGCACGAGGGCCTGTGTGCTTGGCACGTTGGCACGTGGCATCTCCGCGTTTTCAGGCCCGAAAACCGAAGGCGCCATCGTGCCAACGTGCCAAGGGAGGGCGGGTTTGGCATAGGATTGCGGTGTGCCCGCGTGGGCCTGGTTCGGGACTGCCGTCTGAAACTCGTCAGGCGGGCACACCTGCGATCGTGAGGTCTATCGTCGGCGGATGCCGGTTCGTCGTCTGCCGCCGCCTCTTCGGGGCCGGTGCGACGCGGCCGACTTCTTCTCGACCGGCTTGGGTCGAGGCATGTCGGGGGCCGCCCAGTCGAAGCCCTCGCAGCTCTCGAATTCGAACTCCTTGCTGATGAACTTCTCGATCTTGCGGAAGTTCTCCTGCTCATCGGGCGCCACGAACGTGATGGCGTCGCCTGTGGCGGCGGCCCGTCCGGTCCGGCCGATGCGATGGATGTAGTCCTCCGCATAGGCGGGCACGTCGAAGTTGATCACATGCGAGATGCCGTCGATGTCGATTCCGCGGGCGGCGATGTCGGTGGCGACCATCACCTGGTACTTGCCGCGTCGGAAGCCGTCCATGGCGCGTTCCCGCTGGCTCTGGCTTCGGCCGGAGTGCATCGCGATGGCCTGGATGCCGGCTTTCTCCAGCTTGCGGTGGATCTTGTCGGCCCCGTGCTTGGTTCGCGAGAAGACCAGGACGCAGTCCATTCCCCCGCTCTTGAGCATGTGGAGCAGCAGGTCTATTTTTGCCGTCTTGTAGACGGGATAGAAATGCTGGGTGATCGTCTCGATGGGATTGCGCGGCACGCCGATCTGGATGACTTCCGGGTCCTTCAGGATTCCGGCGGACAGCGCCTTGACCTCCGGCGAGATCGTGGCCGAGAAGAGCATGGTCTGGCGGTGCGTGGGCAACGCGCCGATGATTTTCCTCACGTCCAGGATGAACCCCATGTCCAGCATGCGGTCGGCCTCGTCCAGGACGAGCACTTCGACGTGCGCCAGGTCGATCGTTCGCTGCCGCATGTGGTCCATCAGGCGGCCGGGAGTGGCCACGACGATGTCGACGCCGCGGCGAAGCGCGGTGAGCTGGCCCTTGATGCTCACGCCGCCATAGATGGCCGCGGCCCGCAACGGCGTGAAGCGGCCGTACTCGCGGATGGACTGCTCGACCTGCACCGCCAGTTCTCGCGTTGGAGTCAGGATCAGGCAGCGGATCGCGCGCTTGGCGTCCTTCGCTTTGCCGTGCCGCTCAGGAGCGCCCACGTCGGTGGGGGATTCGTGGCTGAGCCGGTTGAGGATCGGCAGCACGAATGCGGCGGTTTTGCCCGTTCCCGTCTGGGCACAGCCGATAATGTCTTTGCCGCCAACCGCGGCGGGAATGGCCCGGGACTGGATCTCCGTCGGGGCCGTGTAGCCGGTTGCGAGGATTCCCTGCACCAGCGGGTCGGAGAGACCGAATTTCGTGAATGGCATTCAATACCCTTACAAAAGGTGAAGCCGCGGAGGACATGGCCGCAAAGTTCCAAGCACGAAATTCGAAACCCGAAACAAATCCAAATGACCCAAATACAAAAGACAGAAACGCTGACACACCGCCGGATGATCCGTTTGGTGCATTTGGATTTTGGTCATTCGTGCTTGTTTCGGATTTCGAGTTTCGATGTTCGGATTTACTTCCTTGCCGCCTGCTTTTCGCGGCGATGATTGATGATTTCCTCGGCCAGTCGGGTCGGGACTCGGGCGTAATGCGACATTTCCATCGAGAAAGTCGCCATGCCCTTGCTCAGGCCGCGGACGATCGTGGCGTAGCCGAACATGCTGGCCAGCGGCACTTCCGCACGGACGACGGCGCAGGTGTCCCGGGCCTCGGTCTCGACGATGATGCCTCGACGGCTGTTCAGATCGCCGACGATGGGCCCTTGGTACTCCCGCGGCATCTCGACCTCGACCTTCATGATGGGCTCCATCAGGCAGGGCTTGGCTCTGCGGAAGGCCTCGTTGAAGGCGTCCCGGGCCGCGATGCGGAAGGCCATTTCGCTGGAGTCTACCGCGTGGAACGAGCCGTCGTCAAGGCACATTTTGCAGCCGACGACCTCGTAGCCGGCGACGGGGCCTTTCTTCATCGCCGCCTGGAAGCCTTTGTTTACCGCCGGGATGTACTCGCCGGGGATGCGGCCGCTGGTGATGTTGTCTTCGAATTCGTATGGGGCATCGCTGCCCGGGGGCAGGGGAACCAGCCGGCCGACCACGTGGGCGAACTGGCCGGAACCGCCGGTCTGCTTCTTGTGGCGGTAATCGTACTTGGCCTCGACGGTCGGGGATTCGCGGTAACTGACGCTGGGGGCGCCGACGGTGATGTTGGCCTTGTATTCTCGTTTCATCCGCTCGACGTACACGTCCAGGTGCAGCTCGCCCATGCCCGCGATGACGGTTTCGCCGGTCTCCGGATCGGTCGAGACGCGGAACGTCGGGTCTTCCTTCATGAATCGGCTCAGCGCCTTGCCCATGCGTTCCTGGTCGGCGTTGGCGGCCGGGATGACGGACAGGCTGATCACCGGATCGGCCACGAAAATGCTTTCGAGCGAGTAGTTGACGCCTTCGCCGCAGAGGGTGTCGCCATTGACGCAATCCACCGCCAGCAGGGCGACGATATCGCCCGGCCCGGCGTCGGAGATATCCTCGCGGTCGTTGGCGTGCATGCGGACGATTCGGCCCACGCGCAGCGTACGGCCGGTGCGGGCATTGGTGTACTGGCCGCCTTTGGCGATCCGGCCCTGGTAGACGCGGATGTAGCTCAACTGGCCGAACGGCTCGTCGGCGATTTTGAAGACCATCGCGGTCAACGGCGCCTCCGGGTTGGACTCCAGAGGCGTCTCGGTGCCGGCGTTGTTGTGGTCGCGGGCGAAGTACGAGCGGTCCAGCGGACTGGGCAGGTAATCGCAGACCGCGCCCAGCAGCGGCTGAACGCCCTTGTTCTTGAAGGCCGAGCCCATCATCAACGGCACGATGTCGCGGTTGATCGTCGCCTCGCGGATCGTCTGGCGAATCATCTCTGCGCTGACGGGCTTTTCCTCCAGGAGCAGTTCCATCATTTCGTCGTTGAACATGCTCAGGGCTTCGAGCATCTCGTGACGGGCCTTCTGGGCGGCCTCCTCATACGCCGCGGGGATCGGACTATGGACGATGTCTTCGCCGTCGTCGCCTTCGAAGGTCAGGGCTTCCATGGCGATCAGGTCGATGACGCCCTCGAAATCGTCGCCCAGGCCCATGGGGACCTGGATGGGCACAACGTTGAGGCCCAGCTTCCCCCGGATGTCCCGGCGGACCCGGTCGGGATCGGCGCCGGTCCGGTCCATCTTGTTGATGAACGCGATGCGGGGCACGCGGTATCGTTTCATCTGCTGATCGACGGTGAACGACTGGCTCTGGACGCCGCCGACGGCGCACAGGATCATGACCGCCCCGTCCAGGACGCGGAGCGACCGCTCGACCTCAATGGTGAAGTCGACGTGACCGGGGGTGTCGATCAGGTTGATGCTCTTGCTGTCCCACTGGACCTGCGTGGCAGCCGAGGTGATGGTGATGCCCCGTTCCCGTTCGAGTTCCATGAAGTCCATGGTGGCGCCGCCCTTGCCGTTGCCGTCATGAACCTCCTGCATGCGGTGAATCCGTCCGCAATAGAAAAGGATACGCTCGCTCAAGGTAGTCTTGCCCGAGTCGATGTGTGCCGAGATACCGATGTTGCGAATCTTGCCGATCTTTTCCATAACTCCAAAACCATCTTCAACCACGACCATGGGCCCGGCCGCACGAGAGTGCGTCAAGACCCCAACCCGTCCGCCTGCCGAAGCACGTAGCGGCTGGGCACTCTTCCTGTACTCCTCGCTCTCCGGATAGTCGCTCGCCGCAAAATGCGAGCCTGCTGTGAATCCCCGGTGAAGAAGCCGCGTTATCCCCCGTCCATCACCAAAGCGAGAACGGAGAAGAATTGTACTGAAGCATCGTCACAATTGCAACTGGAATTGCGTTAATGTTGTGATAATTCGGTCGTAGGGTTCGCCCATGCTCTTTGTTTTTTTGCATTTTTCTGTTGACTTTTCGGATTCGGCGGTATAATGAAGTCTGCGAAGGCGGACCTTCGACATCTTATCATATTGGTTTGCCATCATATTATCCGACACTTCATACGGGTCCGGGCTTCGCGAGAACCGGCTGTACGTGTTGGGAGAAAGTCATCTTCGAGTCATTCTAGTTCCGCCGTGCCCTTGAGCTGATTGCGTGCTTTTTGCACCT
This sequence comes from Sedimentisphaerales bacterium, assembly GCA_035476995.1. Lineage (GTDB taxonomy): Bacteria > Planctomycetota > Phycisphaerae > Sedimentisphaerales > Anaerobacaceae > PLanc-01. The sequence goes on from DATIKY010000318.1 coordinate 5,173, forward strand.
TGGCGCGAGGTGATGCGGTGAACGTACGCCGGTCCAGCGGGCTCCCCAGGCGCGAGATCCGCGTTTGGGGCCCCCAGAAACACCTCTGGATTCTATACTGAAGACATTGTGCCTTCAGCGGTTATCATTTGATCATCCAGATTCTGGAGGGAAAGGCCATGGACTCCAAGCGAAACAGCGTCGTCGGAGGGATTGTCTGCGCGGCGGTCATCCTGTGCTGCGTGAATGGGTTGGGGGCCGTAGAGTTCGCCGGCGGGACGGGCGAGCCGAACGATCCGTATCAGATCGCCACCGCTGTGCAACTTGCCGGCATCGGAGAGGATCGCGAGTTGCTCACCCAACACTTTGTTCTCGTCAATGACATCGATCTGGACCCGAATCTGCCGGGCGGGAAAGTGCTCTCGCAGGCCCTGATCGCGCCGGAGATTCACAACGTGCATGGAATGGTCTTAGGCTATTTCAAGGGTGTCTTCGACGGCGGCGGGCACGTCATCCGCAATCTGACGATCCACAGCGAAACCGCGCCTGCTGTGGGACTCTTCGGCTACATCGACTCGCCTGCCCAGATCAAGAACCTGGGAGTCGCCGGTGTGGACATCCGCCGATCGGGAGCCGGCAGACAGGCTGTCGTTGGCGGCGGGCTCGTTGCGGTCAATGTCGGCGGAGCGATCCTCGGCTGCTACGCGACCGGCAGCGTGGTGGAAACCTACCAGTTCACGCCCTATCCCTGGGACGCCAACGACCGCGACTGCATCGGCGGCCTGGTCGGACTCAATGAGGGGCTCGTCCACGGCTGCTACGCGATCGCGGATGTGCAGGGAGATGGAATTGTCGGCGGTCTCGTCGGGGTCAACACCGGCGCGGTCCGCTTCTCTCTTGCGGCGGGGGCCCCCTATGGTAGCGGATGGGTAGGGGGCCTTGCCGGCCGCAACGACGCCGGCACGGTGGTGGATTCCTATTGGGATTCTGAGACCGGCGGCGCCGCGACCGGCGACCAGGGCACGGCTCGAACCACAGCCGAGATGATGGCTCGCGAGACGTACGAACCCTGGATATACACGGGCGCATGGACTCTCAATGACGGCAAGGACTATCCGCATTTGTCATGGGAGAAGGTAGAGGGGACACCGATCGGCGACATACCACCCGCCTACGCCGGCGGCAGCGGCGCTCCCGACGACCCATTCCAGATCGACACGGCCGAGCAGTTCATCGCGATCGCCTATCGGCCCGTCGACTTCGACAAGAGCTTCGTCCTTACGGCCGATCTCGATTTCCGCGGCGTGGACTCCAACGATGTCCTGCCCATCGGTCTGGAGCAACTGGCTTTCAGCGGCCGGTTCGACGGCCGGGGCCACAGCCTGTCGAACCTCTCCATTCTGCGGCCCGGCGACCAGTGCGTCGGCGTCTTCGGAGTCGTTGGCCCGCCCAACGTGTTCCCCCGCGGGCAGAGGATCAACTACACTGTCGAAGACAATGACCGCTTTGGCTGGGGTTATGGCCAGTCCGGAAGCCTGTTCGATCCGCCGCCACCCGCGTGGACCGTCCCGATCGGGAATCTGCATCTTTGCGACGTGACGGTCGTGGGGCGGGAGTACGTCGGCGGCCTGATCGGCTTGGGTCAAGTTGTGGTGGAAGATTGTTCGGTGAGCGGAGAAGTCATCGGCCTGTCCATGGTCGGCGGCCTGCTCGGACGCTCAATGCGAGGCGGCCTGGCTCGGTGTTCCGTCGATGCTTCGGTGACCGGCGAGTTCGCCGTGGGGGGCCTGACCGGGGCCACATGGCCTGGAGACGGGCTGACTGTGGAGGACTGTCACGTCCGCGGCGGTGTGACCGGCCAACTGCACACGGGCGGCTTGATCGGTTCCTCGCAGGGGTCGAAAAAGGGCGACTCCATCCGCCGCTGCTCCGCCGCATGCGATGTGCAGGGGCGGTACGTCACCGGCGGTTGTCTCGGTCTGGCGGTCGGCGCGAATATCGCCCAATGCTCCGCGCGCGGCACCGTCACAGGTGAAAGCTGGTTGGGCGGCTTCGCGGGGCAGATCCCCTATACGACCATCAGCGACAGCTATTGTATCTCTGACGTCTCCGCTCAGAGGCGCGTGGGCGGATTCGTCGGCTGGACGCGAGAGGAGTCCATCGCCCGCTGCTACGCGGCCTGTACGGTGAGCGCATCCGACATGGACCCGAACAGTCCCTTGGTGGGCGGTTTCGCAGGTCACGGCGGCTCGACCAGCCCCAGTCTGGTTGGGACATGCTTGGTGGAAGCCGAGGACTGCTTCTGGGACGCGGAACTTTCCGGCCCGGTCAACGCCGTGGGCAATTGCTCGATCAGCACCCCGTTCATTCAGGGTCTGACCACAGCCCAGATGCAGACCGCTTCGCCCTTCGTCGCGGCCGGCTGGGATTTTGAGAACGTTTGGACGATTTGCGAGGGACGGGATTACCCGCGGTTGAGGTGGGAATGTGTCAATTGTGAGGTGGGGCCGTGATGTTATAGGGCGATTGTGGTGAAGCTGTCATCATAAGTGTTCGATATGGTATAATCAGATTGTGCAGCAGTATGGAGAAATGGGTATGACACAAGCAAGAACGCTATTGGCCACAGTTATTATCGGCCTTCTGGCCGTCGCTGCGATGGGCGGGCCGCGGGATGATCTTTGGAAACAGGTCGATGACGCGATCGGGAGGGGACTGCCCAAGACCGCGATGGAGATCCTGGACCAGATCATCCCTGGCGCCCTGGCGGATCAGGCGTACGCCGAGGCGACCAAGGCCATCTGCATGAAGATCGTCCAGGAGGGTCGGATTCAGGGGAATCTGCCGGAGGAGAGAATCACGCGGCTCCAGGCCGAGATTGCGACCGCTCCCGAGGCGATGAAGCCTGTGATGGAGACGATCCTGGCCCACTGGTTCTGGCAGTACTTCCAGGCCAATAAGTGGCGGTTCCTCCAGCGGACACAGACCGCCCAGGCCCCCGGCGAGGACTTCACCACCTGGGACCTGGCCCGCATCCTGGCGGAGATCGACAAGCACTTCACGCTGGCTCTTGCCGCGGAGGCGGACCTTAAGGCGACTCCGATCGCCCAGTGGGACGACCTGATCGAGAAAGGGACCATGCCCGACACGTACCGGCCCACGCTGTACGATTTCCTCGCGCATGAGGCTTTGTCCTTCTACAACTCGGGCGAGCAGGCGGCCCTGCCGGAAGAGGTCTTCGAAGTCATGGCCGATGGCCCGATCTTCGCATCGGTCGATGAGTTCCTCGCCTGGGACCCCCAAACGTCGAACGCTTCGTCGGCCAGGCTCAAGGCGGTCCGGCTGTACCAGTCCCTGCTTCGCTTCCATCAGAACGATGCCGACAAGACCGCGTTTCTCGACGCGGACCTGCTTCGCCTGACGTTCGGCAATAACTTCGCGATCGGGCCGGAGAAAGCGGATCTGTACATCGCGGCCCTGGGGCGGTTCGCGGACGAATGGCAGAGCCACGAGATCGCCGCTAGGGCGCTGTACGCCTGGGCCCATGTGCTCCACGGGCGGGAAGAGTACGTGGAGGCCCGGGCTTTGGCCGATCGCGGCTGGAAGGGCTATCCCGACAGCGTCGGCGGCGTCCAGTGCTACAATCTGATTCAGGACATCGAGGGCCGATACACCGTGATCACCACGGAGCGGGTGTGGAACGATCCGCTGCCCCCGATCCAGGTTGCGTACCGCAACGTGACGCAGGTTTACTTCCGTGCGATCCCCCAGGAGGACATCACCCGGTCTGCGTGGTGGAGTCTGACCGACACGCAGCGAAGCGAACTGCTGGCCAGAACGCCGGCGATCCAGTGGAACGCGAGACTGCCCGCGACCGACGATTACCGGTTGCGGACGGAATCGGTGCCCGCGCCGCAAGGGCTCGCGAAAGGCTACTATCTCATCGTCGCCAGCCACGATCCTTCCTTCCAGAGACAGGACAACAAGGTCAGCGTCGCACCCGTCTGGGTCAGCGACCTGGCGCTGGTCGTTCGGAATCTCTACCGCGAAGGCGACGTCGAGGGATTCGTGCTCGCTGCGCAGAGCGGCCAACCGATCTCCGGCGCGAAGGTCAGTCGATGGGAATACGACAGGACTCTGACGTACAGACCCGCGGAGGACACGCAGTCCGACGCCAACGGCATGTTCCGCTTCACAGGCAAAGGCGGCAAGTGGTCGGCCTTCCTGATCGTGGCCGAACACGAGGGCGACAGGCTCGCGGGTGCGAACACGTACTCGATGACTCCGTCCGCTCCCGCCTCCACGCCGTATGAGCAGACGGTCCTCTTCACCGACCGCTCGCTCTATCGTCCCGGCCAGACGATCCAGTACAAGGGCATCTGCATCCGCGTGGATCAGACGAAGGACAGCTACGAAACCGTGTCGAACCGGCAGGTGACCGTGGTCTTCAACGACGCGAACGGGCAGGAGATCGCCCGCCAACAGACCTGGAGCAACGATTACGGCTCGTTCAGCGGCAGCTTCACCGCTCCAACGGACCGGCTCACAGGAAGAATGTCCCTGAGCGTGGCCAGCGGTCCCGGCGGCTCGGCCAGCTTCAACGTCGAAGAGTACAAGCGGCCGAAATTCCTGGTGCAGCTCGACCCGCCCGCGGAGGCGCCGCGTCTGAATGCCGAGGTGGTCGTGACAGGCAAGGCCGCCGCATACACCGGCGCCTCGATCGGCGGAGCCCAGGTCCAGTGGCGAGTGGTCCGCCAGGTGCGATACCCGGCCTGGAATTGGTGGGCTCGGTGGTATTACCCGACAAGCGCGTCGCAGGCCATCGCGCACGGCACGTCGATCACCGAGACCGACGGCTCGTTCCGCGTCACGTTCAGGGCCAAGCCGGACTTGTCCGTCGCCGAAGAACAAGAGCCTGTGTTCGCGTTCGCGATCTACGCGGATGTGACGGACACTACAGGCGAGACTCGTTCGGCCTCTCGCACGGTCAGCGCAGGATACACCGCGTTGCAGGCGACTCTCTCTGCCGCTGATTGGCAGACGCCAGCGAATCCTGTCGAGTTGACCGTCACGACGCAATCGCTCGACGGCGAGCCCTCGCCGGCGCAGGGCAGGGTCAGCGTGTACGCTCTCCAGCAGCCGGACAAGGTCATTCGTTCGTCCCTGGGTTCGAGCGGATCGATTCCAGATGCGTCCAATCCTCAAACCTGGGAGTTGGCGGAGTTGATCGAAGAGCAGGATTTCAGCACCGGCCCTGACGGCTCGGCTCTTGCCTCCGTCGCCTTGGAGGCGGGCGTCTATCGCGCGACGATCGCGACGCAGGACCGGTTCGGCAAAGCGGTCACCGCTCAACGGACGATCGTCGTGGTCGATCCGCAGGCGACGCATTTTGCGGTTCGGATCGCCAATCACTTCGCGGCCCCCCAATGGTCGGTCGAGCCGGGCGAGACGTTCGTCGCCCTCTGGGGCACCGGCTACGACGCCGGGCGAGCCTATATGGAAGTGGAGTGCCGCGGCCAGGTCCTGCGGGCCTGGTGGACGGACCCGAGCCGGACTCAGGAGGTCGTCAGCGAAGAGGTCACCGAGGCCATGCGGGGCGGGTTCACCCTCCGCGCGACCTACGTCCGCGAGAACCGGGCCTACGTCAACGAGCGGATCGTGGACGTGCCCTGGACGAGCAAGGACCTGACTCTCGCCTGGGAGCATTTCACGTCGTTGCTGGAGCCGGGACAGAAGGAGACCTGGACCGCGGTCATTCGCGGCGCCGACGCCCGCAAGGCGGCGGCCGAGATGGTGGCGGCCCTGTACGATGCGTCGCTCGATCAGTACCTCGAGCACGACTGGCCTCGCAAGTTTGCGGGATTCCGGACCGAAAGCAGTCGGCTGAGCAGTCGGTTCGAGAATTCCCTGATGCCGTTCTCAGCCATCGAGTACGACTGGTACGTGCATTCCCTGCCGGTATCGCTGGTCTATCGCCATTTCCCGAACAGCATCCTGGGATCGTACTATTGGTATGGCGGTCCCACCCGGGGCGGTGCGGCGGCACGCGGAGGCGATGCGAACAGCGGTTCGGACGCTCCGTTCGCCGAGAGTCCGACCGATGGCGACAAGAGCGCAGACAGCGGATCAGAGACGACCGCGCAGTCAGGCGTGGATTTGAGCCAGGTCTCCGCCCGCACGAATCTCAACGAGACCGCGTTCTTCTTCCCGCATCTGCTGTCGGGCTCCGACGGCGTGGTTCGGATGGAGTTCACGATGCCCGAGGCGCTGACCCAGTGGAAGTTCCTGGGCTTCGCGCACGACAGGCAGATGCGCAGCGGCTACCTGACCGGCACGACCGTCACGGCCAAGGACCTGATGGTCGAGCCGAACCCGCCGCGATTCGTCCGTGAGGGCGACGTGATCGAGTTCACGGTCAAGGTCACAAACCAGTCCGCCGCTAGGGTGATGGGCAAGGTCAGCCTGATGATGTCCGACGCCAGGACCCTGGACAGCCGGGACGAGGCCCTGGGCAACACGTCGCCCGAGCGGTCTTTCGACGTGCCGAGCAAGGAATCCCGCACGCTCTCGTGGCGTCTGACGATCCCCGACGGCTGCGAGTTCCTGATCTACCGGGCGGTGGGCGCCACGACGCGCCTGAGCGATGGGCAGGAAGGCTATCTGCCTGTGCTCAGCCGCAGGATTCTCGTCACAGAGTCGCTCCCGCTGCCGGTTCGCGGGGCCCAGACCAAGGAGTTCGAGTTCACCAAGCTCCTTCAGTCGGGCTCATCGGACACTCTGATCCATCAGAGCCTCACGGTGCAGATGGTGTCGCAGCCCGCATGGTACGCGGTGATGGCGCTGCCCTATCTGATGGAGTACCCACATGAGTGCAGCGAGCAGATCTTCAACCGGCTCTACGCCAATTCGCTGGCGGCCTACATCGCCGGCTCCGACCCGAAGATCCGTCGGATCTTCGATCTGTGGAAGGCGACGCCGGCTCTGGACAGCCCGCTCGAAAAGAACGAGGACCTCAAGGGCCTGGCTCTGGAGGAGACCCCCTGGGTCCGCCAGGCGATCAGCGAGTCCGAGGCCCGAAGGAATGTGGGCATTCTCTTCGACCAGAACCGTCTGAGCAGCGAAATGTCACGGGCTCTGTTCAAGCTCCAGCAGATGCAGTATGCCGACGGCCTGTGGCCCTGGTTCCCTGGCTGCCAGGGCAGCGAGTATATCACGCTCTATATCACCACGGGCTTCGGGCGGCTCCGCCATCTGGGCGTTCGCAACGTCGATGTCAGTTCCGCGGTCAAGGCCCTCAACGCCCTGGACGCCTGGATGGACGCGCAGTACCGTTGGGTTCTCGTCCATGGGGACAAGAATGCGAACAATCTCAGTCCGATCGTGGCGTTCTACCTCTACGGGCGCAGCTTCTTCCTGAGCGACCAGCCCGTCGCCGCTTCGTACCAGGAGGCTCTGAACTACTGGCTGGGCCAGGCTCGACAGCACTGGCTCTCCCTGTGGCGAAAGTCCCAGGCCCACCTGGCCATCGCGCTGAAACGCTTCGGCGATAGCGACACGCCCGCCGCGATTATGAAGTCCATCGAGGAGTTCAGCGTCACGAGCGAGGAGATGGGCATGTTCTGGCGCGACACCGAGCGGAGCTGGTGGTGGCACCGGGCTCCAATCGAGACGCAGGCTCTGATGATCGAGGCCTTCGACGAGGTCATGGGCGACGCCCAGGCGGTCGAGGATTGCCGGGTGTGGCTGCTCAAGCAGAAGCAGACGCAGGACTGGAAGACGACCAAGGCGACCGCCGACGCGGTTTACGGCCTGCTGCTTCGCGGCGCCGACATGCTCAGCTCGAACGCCCTCGTCCAGGTCGCCCTCGGCGGCCAGTGGATCGAGCCGCAGAACGTCGAAGCCGGCACCGGCTTCTACGAGGAACGGTTCGTCCGCAACGAGATCGAGCCTGCGATGGGCCAGATCACGGTCAAGAAAGTCGATGAAGGCGTCAGTTGGGGCAGCGTCCACTGGCAGTACCTCGAGGACATGAGCAAGGTCACGCCCTATGAGGGCACGCCCTTGACGCTCAAGAAGGCCCTGTACACCAAAAAGACGACCGCCCTGGGCCAGGTTCTGGTCCCGGTCGAGGGCCCGCTCTCGGTGGGCGACGAACTGGTCGTGCGGATCGAGCTTCGCGTCGATCGCGACATGGAGTACGTTCACATGAAGGACCAGCGGGGCAGCGGCACCGAGCCGGTCAGCGTCCTGAGCCGGTACCGCTACCAGGACGGCCTGGGCTACTACGAGAGCACGCGGGACACCGCGACGCACTTCTTCATGGACTATCTGTCCAAGGGCACGTACGTGTTCGAGTACAGCACCCGTATCCAGCACAGAGGCAACTACCAGACAGGTATGGCCAGCATTCAGTGCATGTACGCGCCGGAGTTTAACAGCCATTCCGAGAGCTTCGAGCTGGAGGTGAAGTAGAAGTCTGAAGGTTGAAGTTTGAAGTGTGAAGTGGGACCGCCGGTGGCAGCCTTGAACGGTGTTTGAGGCTGCCATCTTCTTTTGGGCAGTTCGATAGGACGAATGGGACGGATAGGACCCATAGGTCCCATGCGTCCTATCCGTCCTATGGACCTGCCGATTCGACGCTGGAAAAGAAGCGTGTTGCCGCCGAGGCGGATTCACTTGCGGAACGCGGTCGGACCGGGTACCTATAGGGGGACTTGTTGCCTCAGGGGATACTGAAGGCTTGCGCTTCTGTGCCTTCTATGAGAAGGCATGTCAAGGGGAGTTCGCCTTGGCGAACCTCCTTTTTTTCTCCGGAGCTCTTGTATCGCCTTGCTTCTATTCGCACTCGTTATGGGATCCTTCGATCCCGGTGCATGGTAGGGTCCGACGTCAAG
>DATIKY010000319.1:0-6846 GCA_035476995.1 Sedimentisphaerales bacterium
AAAACGGGTCAATTCCGGCTTGAGTTGCATAATCGTACTGGCGTCCATACCGATGACCTCCCAAGAGAAGTTTCATTCCTATGGGATCATCGGTTGGCCGCTTAGGTTCTCTTAAGCTTTTGTAGCGTTGTAGTACTAGGGAGTCCGACACGGCAGGGACGTGGATACCACGTGAAAGGGGATTGGATGCTGTTTTGTCGCTTCACATATGCCGCTCCATCGCTTCACGCACGACGAGCCTTGGCCCATCCCGCCAGCAAGACTCTCCAACGCCTCCCGGCCATCCCCCTGAAAGGAGAACCCGATTCGCTAATTCCTAAGTCCGGATGTGCCCCCGCTATTCTCCTCCCGCACACGCCTTGGTTCACCGCCCGCGGTATTTCCAGTCGAAGTTGCAGACGTCGTCGGCCGTGCCGTAGAGACCGTCGAAGCCGGCGCTGATCAGAATGTGGGAGTCCCTTCGAACCGGCTGAGGCGACGACGTGACTCGAATGTCCTGCGTGTGGAGATAGAACCGATTCGGATCGATCAGCGGATGCGTCTTTCCCGGTTGGCCGGGGACGCCCAACGTGAGCAAGGCGTGGTTGTCGCGACAATCGTAGACGTTGTTCGGATCGCCCGCTCGGTGGGTCCTGCCCCATCAGCGCCTCCGCCAGCTTCATTGCGCCGCAATAGGCCTTGCCCGTCGGGTCGTTGGCCTCGGAAGGCGGGTAGGAACCGGAACAACTCAATCGCCGCGTCCATCGAGTGGAGCTGCGCCTTCTGTCTCATGTCCGGCCTGGGCGTGGGCCTGTGGAGCAACTGCCACACAATGACAAAAATGCCGAGGCCCAGAACCGCGATGCCCACGAGGATCAACGAGCCGGAAACCATTTCAGTCTGATCAGATGACTCTCGTCTCATGTGTTTCTCCCTCTCTGTTTCCATTCGCTCAGAGCATCTCTGGCAATCTCAGCCCTGGACCACCTCCAGCTTTTCCGGGCGGAGGCGTTCGAGCTCGGGGATCTGGTTCTTGCCCATCCGCACCTCGATGATCGCCTGGCCGTCGTCGTATTGCTCGCTGAGGATCTGGCCATAGGTGCGGAGGAAGCTCTGCACTTTGCCGTTGGCGCTGGCGGTCGTGACCCGCAGGACCATCTCGCGGCCCCTGTACTGCTCGGTCACCCTGCGGGCCAGATCGCCCAGGCCAAGACCCGTCTTGGCCGAGATCGTCACCGCCTGAGGATGCATCGTCTGGAGCGTTTCCAGCGGGCCGGCGTCGGTGATCGCGTCGGCCTTGTTGAACGCCATCAGGACGGGCTTCTCGCTGCAGCCGATCTCCGCGAGCACGCCATTGACCGACTCGATCTGCGAGAGCACCTCGGGATTCGACACGTCGACCACATGCAGCAAGAGGTCCGCGAACACCGCCTCTTCGAGCGTGGCCTTGAACGACGCGACGAGCTGGTGCGGCAGGTCCCGCACGAAGCCGACGGTGTCGCTGAGCAGCACCTCGACGCCCCGCGACGGAGCCCACTTGCGGGTCTTGGTGTCCAGGGTCGCGAAGAGCCGGTCCTCGACGAACGTGCCGGCGTCCGTCAGCGCGTTGAGCAGGGTGCTCTTGCCGGCGTTGGTGTAGCCGACGATGCAGACCTGGAAGAAATCCTTGCGGCCTTTGATCTCGCGGAGCTTGCGCCGGTCGAGGCCTTCAAGCTCGCGACGCAGTTCGGTGATCCGCTTGCTGACGATTCGCCGGTCGATTTCCAACTGCTGCTCGCCGGGCCCGCGGACGCCGATGGCGCCGACTGCGCCGGCAGTCCCTCCACCGGCGGCGCCGGTCACGGTATCCAGGTGCGACCACATGCGCGTCAACCGCGGATACGTGTACTGGAGCTGCGCCATCTCCACCTGGAGCTTGGCCTGCCTGGTCTGCGCCCGGGTGGCGAAGATGTCGAGGATCAGCTCGCTGCGGTCCACCACCTTGGTCTGCGTCGCTGTCTCCAACTCGCGAATCTGTCCCGGCGAAAGATCATTATCGAAAATAATGACATTGGCCTGATGCTTCTTGACCCGCCCGGCCAGCATGTCGGCCTTGCCCTTGCCGATATAGGTGGAGGGATTGATCGTGCGAATCTTCTGCTTGAACCGATCGACAACAACCGCCCCGGCGCTCTCCGCCAGGGAAGTCAGCTCGGCCAGATTGTCGTATGTGCCGTGATTGGGCAATAGCGCGGCCACCAGGATGGCCCGCTCCTTTTTCACTCTGAGCGTCTCACGAAGCTTCTCCAACGATGCCTGTACCTCCCAAACGATGGCCGCAATGACTCAACCAACCCTGTCCGAACAGTCGACACGGTCCATGGAACCGCTTCACGACGGTCCACAACAAGAAGGATACCCCTTCGGCCGCAGATTTCACGAAAAATATCGCAGAGCACTTTTAGGACTTGAAATGGACAGGACAGCTCGCTAGACTATGGGTTTTCCGCTCTGCAACATGAATTGCTACGTCTTGCAGTCGCGAGCGTTTCGGATGAGTCAGGGTTTTAAGGAGTACACATGCTCAAAGTAAAGATGCGATCAGGCGAGTCCGTGCAGCAGATGATCCGGCGTTTCAAGAAGCTCTGCGAAAAAGAGGGCTTGATTCGCGATATGAAGCGGACCGCCTACTACGAGAAGCCCTCCGAGAGGGAACGCCGACGCATGCGGAAGGCCCAGCGGATCGTCCGGCACTGAGCCGCCGAATCCCGCTTAGAGCATAACTCCAGTACAAGCAAGCACTTACAGCGAACGCTTGCTTGTTTTGTCGCATTTCGCAGACTGCATCGCAGCACCGTTCAGAGAGAACCGGCCGGGGAGGTTCTGACCATTCCAGCAAGAAATCCGAAGCACGAATCGCAAGTGACCCCAAAGGCCGCCGTCGAATGATCGACCGCGGCCTTTCTCGTCTTGGCCCATCGTCCTGAATCAGTACCCAAGTACGCCATAACTACCGAATTGACAAGGATTTGTCGTCCTGAGGCGCAGCCGAAGGACCTGGGCGTCGAACGAAAGAGTTCTCCCGATCGCCGGCCAGGTCCTTCACTGGGCTTCGCTTCGTTCAGGATGACAAGAACCCGGACTCGATACGCACTGCCTCACTGGGCGAAAAACGTCGTCGCCGACTGGGCGGGGGCGTTGAAGACGATCGTGTCGTTCTCCAGTGTGGCCTTTCCGACTTGCTCGTAGCGGTCCTTCTCGTCGGTCGTCCGGAAGACCTCGAAAGACTCGCTGCCGGCGCCTGCCACCTTGACTGCGATCTTTTTGTCCTTGCCGAGATTGGCCACGATGAAGGCGTCCGGATGCCTCGTCCCGTTGCGGGCAAAGCCGATCACCGCGACCTCCGAGTCCATGGCAAACACCTTGGCCACCGCCATCCCCGGCTGGCCCGCCCGCGTGAGCTGCTTGAAGTAATAGTAGCCCCGCAGGACTTCGTAGGAACCCTCCTCGGACACGCGGAAGGCGGTTCCGGGGTTCGGATCGCCGCCGACCCACTTGGCGGGCCGCTGGATGCAGGCCCAGGGGATGATCCCGTTGACTTTGGCGGTGTAGATGTTGCCGTGCATTTCCTTGACGTTGGCGGCGTCCATCCTGCTCCAGCTCGTGGAGGTCACCCAGGCGCGCAGCTCCGGCCGCTTCTCGCGGAGGATGTCCGTGCCCAGGCTGCGATGCTCGCCGAACCAGCGGCCGTAGGTGCCGCCGTAGAAACCGTGCGAGGTGATCAGGCCCAGGCTCGCCAGGGTGCCGGGGTCGTCGGCGATGGCGTCCGCGTAGCCCCAGGCGCTGAAGCGGTACCAGTTCGTGCACTCCCCCGGCGTGACGCCGACGTCGGTCATGCCTGCTTCGTCGAGCATCGGTCGCACGATGCGAAGGAAGTCCGCCACCTGCTCCGGCGGCCAGAACAGATTGTAGTCGTGACCGGTGCCGATATTGCCGCTGGCGCCGTCGGCGGGCCAACGGAGCCAGTCCTCGCCCTCGTTGTGCAGGGAGAGGTACCGCACAGGCAGCCCCTCCTCCTCGCGGAGGTAGCGGACCCAGTCGACCATGTACCGGGCCAGGTCGTACTTGCGGGCGGGGTCGAGATCCCGACCGCGCATGAACCTCTGCTTCGTCGCCCAGGCGGGCGGGCCGTAGAGCGTCGTGATGATCGTCAGGTCCTGGCCCCGGTTGCGGGTCCGTTTGAGCCCCTCGCGCGCGAAGTGCCGCATCCAGCGGGTGGTCGTCTCATGGTCGAAAGAGCCGCCCGGCTGGGCCTGGTGGAACGGATCGAGGAACATCTTGACCAGCGCCGGCCGGAGCCCGTCGTCGCCGAAGACCATCTCGACGATCTGCTGCCGCTGCTCCTCGGACAGCAGACTGAACCCGCCATATTCCTGCGGGTCCTTCCTGTAGTCGACGGATTGGGCGACCTCGACGTAGTTGACGCCGAACCCGTCCCAGATGCGGACGTGCTTGGCGAAGTCCACCTCCGCCCGCACCGCGGTGAAATCCTGCGCCTGCCCGAACAAGTTGCACGCGAGCGCCGCCGAGAGGCCCATCACAACCCATAGGAAACGATCTGACGTTTTCATTTCATCCTCCTTACAGTCGATGCCCACCCACCATACCAACCCGCCCCTCCAATCTCCACTTCTCCCGTTGTTCTTGTGTCGCCGGGTGGGTAGATTATGATGCATGCATGAAGGATGATCCACTATGAAAACCACACGCCGTGCATTTCTGATGACCGCCCTCGGAACGGGCCTTTCCGCCTCCAACCGCCTGACGGCTGCGGAACGCTCCGGGCCGGATAAGGCCGCACTTGATCGGATTCTGGCCGAGCCCGTCCTGCGCCGCGAGTTACTCAAATCGCCGGTGAGAATCGAGAGCCTGGAGTTGCTGCGGGACGGAGCGAAATTCCTGATTCGCGCCCGCTCTACCGACGGCGCCGAGAGCGTCACGGTTCCCAACAATTCCCGCCTGCTCGACGTGTATCCGATGTACCTCAAGCGGGTCGCGCCCTTCTTCGTCGGCAAGGACGCACGCGACCTGGAATCGCTGCTTGCGGAACTCTACCGCGATCAGAGCAACTACAAGTTCCAGGGCCTGGCGTTCTGGGTCTGTGTCGCGACGGTGGAAATGGCGCTGCTGGACCTCATGGGACAGATCGCCGGCGCGCCCATCGGCGAATTGCTGGGCACGGTCCGCCGCAGGGACATCGGCGTCTACCGCGCCAGCGGCAATCGGGGCAACAAGCCCGAAGTGGAGATCGAGTACCTCAAGCGGATCGTGGCCGAGACCGGCGCCAAAGCCATCAAGTTCCGCCTGGGCGGACGGATGAGTAAGAACGCCGATTCGCTCCCAGGGCGCAGCGAGGCGTTGATTCCGCTCGTCCGGAAGACCTTCGGGGACGCCATGACGCTCTACGCGGACTCGAACAGTTCGTACGACGTGCCCAACGCCATCCGCATCGGCCGGCTGATGGAGGAGCACCAGTACGCGATGTTCGAGGAACCCTGCGAGTTCGACGACCTGTGGGCGACGAAGGAGGTCAGCGACGCCCTGACGATCCCGGTCGGCCTGGGCGAGCAGGAGTTCAGCATGCGCCGCTTCCAGTGGGTGATCGAGAACCGAGCCGCGGACATCATCCAGCCGGACCTGCACTATTTCGGCGGCTATATCCGCTGCACGAAGGTCGCCCGGATGGCCGCGGCGGCGCGAATGCCCTGCACCTTGCACCTCTCCGAATTCGGGTTCGCCTACCTGAACGTCCTGCACTTCGCGTCGTACGTCGCGGACCCCGGACCGTTCCAGGAGTTCAAAGGCGAAACGGCCATTCCCTTCACGTGCGACACGTCGCCCCTGACCTGCAAGAACGGCGTCGTGCAATGCCCTTGCGGCCCGGGTTTCGGAATCCGAATCGATCCGGACTACGTGACGCGATTCAAACCGCTGAAGGACGTCTGACGCCCGGTCCTATCCGTCCGATTCGTCCCATCGGTCCCATTCTTCTCTACACGACCTGCGCCGCAAAGCCGCAGAGCTGGCAGAAGTCGCGGATCTGCTCCTTGTAGTCCCCGTAGAAGAAGATCTGGTGAAAGCCCGGGAAGCTCAGGACCTCCTGACTGCCGTCGAATTTCACTTTCACCGACACGACGCACCCGCCGCTGGGCGGCACTTCCTTGTTCTCCGTCACGGTCCCCGCCGAGACGAGGACCGTGGAGGGCGTTTGCCCGCTGCCCGGCAGCAGATCGATGCTCGTCACCCGCTGTCCTTTTCGCCAGATCGTTCTGGGCACCGCGTCGCGATTGCCATGATGGTGCTTGATGTCGAACGGCTCGGGCGGCTCGTCATAGCCATGCAGACGGGTCGGGCACGAGCAGTGGGCCCCGATGATCGTGTCGTCCGCGGTGTCGGCCACCGGGTCCTGCTGGAAGCCCGGCCGGTCGAACAGATAGTGCGTCATCACCAGCGACGCGACCGCCCCGGTATCGGCCTCGCAGGCGGCCGGGATGCCGTCGTCGTTCATTCGCGACCACGCGATGCAGGGCAGGCTCACGTCGATCTTGCCCAGGGCGCCGAGGCAGTCCATCGTGATCGCGTCGCCGCCCTCGCGTTCGAGGATGCGACCGGCAACGTAGTAGCTCTTGAGCCCGTTGACGACGTCCTGACGCGTCGCGTCGATCCGCTTGCGGGCCCGGCGCATGTATTCGGGCTCATCCGGTTTTCGCGTACTTCCATGGCCTTTGGGGACGCCGTCCCCAACCCCCTGGGATTTGTCGCTTTGCGCCAGAAACATGGCATGGGGGAAGGCGACGAACCACAAAGGCAACGTCGCCCATGTCTCTG
>DATIKY010000320.1:0-27666 GCA_035476995.1 Sedimentisphaerales bacterium
CCTGCAGCATCCGCCGTTCCTCTTCCATCAGGGTGACAGTATACTTCTTCTTCATGATAGGTCTCCTTACCTGGGTACAACCATCCCATCGGCAAAGAGACCGGAAACTCTATATCAAATCACGCGTAACGGAGCACTAGCACCAATCCTTTACGGGGGAAAGCAGCATGGCTACCGGAGATATGGTAGCCCACCACTATGGCATCCCACCTGCGGTGCGCCATGTCACATGCTTCCGCGCAACAGAGGGTGCATTCAACACTCTTGGGTTATAGAGAAGTGTCTTCTTGCGTTGCGTGAACGCCGTACTCGCGACACGTCGTGAACGCCTCTACCTCTATATATAGACAATTTACGGGCAAGCGTCAACCGGAATCCTACAATTTTGTGATTCTTTCTGTTTCACGATACTGCTAACGAAAGCTGAAAAATGCCAGAGGGTCCGGGGGGAATGGGACGGTGTCCTCCGGAACAGGGGTGCTCTGTAAAGGCCCGGCCGAGGCGGCCGGGCGGGGGGAGTTTTTCGCGTTGGGGCCTGGGGCTTGGAACGCGAGCGAGACGCTCGCTTGGGATTGTGTGGACGGTTCGGATCGTGCGGGAGGCGTGCGGAGCACTCGTTTCGCCGGTGGCCCGAAAGCATCAAACTCCCGCCGGTACGGCGGAATCCGGATCAGTCCGTTGCTTGGCGAAAGGAAGCGACAGAGGTCACAGATAACCCATCGCGGTCTCCGGCCGCAACCAAGATCGCAATAGCCGAAAGAAACGAAAGAAGGCGAAAAAAGGGGAAGGGCAGAAGTGGCTCGGATCCTCGTCCCCTCTGCGTCCTTTTTCGTCTTTTTCGGCTGAAGCTCCCTTCTTCCTCGGTGACCTCTGTGTCCTCTGTGGCCAAACTTCTTCGTAGCCTTCAAGCGGCTCATTGTTATTCTTCGATGCCCGGCGTTACGGGCTCGCTACAGACGCCAGGGGCTTCGCATCGGTTTGGCGAGCATTCCGTTGGCTTCCTCGCTGTCGGTGAACCGTTCGGCGGCCGGGTTCCAGTGGAGCTTGCGGCCGAGTTGCATGGCGATGTTGCCGAGTTGGCAGATCGAGGTCGAGCGGTGGCCGATTTCCGCGGGGGCGGCCGTGGGCCGGCGGCTCTTGATGCAATCGATGAAGTTGCGGTGATGGTCGTTGCTCTTATACAGGTGAATCTCGTCGGGGCCGATGACCGTCGTCTTCAGCGATTCCGGATAGCAGGTCCAATCGTTCGAATACGTCGGCATCTGGATCCAGCCGTCCGACCCTTCGTAGCGATAGAGTTCTTTCTCCTGGGTCCGGCAGGTCAGCTCCAAGCCGTTGGCGTAGCGGGCGCGGAAGTGGACCTTCGTGGCGGTGGTGAACAGGCCGTCGGAGGGGAACTCGCCGCCGAGGTCCTCGAACTCGACCGGGCCGGTCTCGTCGGTGCCGTTGGCCCACTGGACGATGTCGATCCCGTGGGCGCCCAGGTTCGTCGTCTGGCCGCCGGAGTAGTCCTGGCCGAAGCGGAAGGTGTACAGGCATCGGTCTTTGTGGTAGGGGGCCCAGGGGGCCGGACCGAGCCACATCTCGTAGTCCAGCCACTCGGGGACCGGCATCGGCTGCCAGTTCGCGGGCGGAGCCTGCTTGTTGTTGGCGCCGATCGCGACCAGGGCTCGCTGGAACTTGCCGATCCGGCCGTTGCGAATCAACTCGCAGATGAAGCGGTACGGCTCGCTGGAGCGTCGCTGGGTGCCGGTCTGGAAGACGCGATTGTATCGCTGTGCGGCCTCGACCATGGCTCGGCCCTCGGCGACCGTCAGGCTCAGGGGCTTCTCGCAGTAGATGTCCTTGCCTGCGGCGGCGGCCATGACGGCCGGGATCGCGTGCCAGTGGTCCGGCGTGGTGATGCAGACCGCGTCGATGTCGCTGCGCGCGATGATCTCGCGGAAATCGACATAGGCGTCGCAGCCTTTGTAGCTGCCGGCGGGGTTCTTTCTCGCGTAGTCCTCCTCGACGATCTTGCGGGCGGGTTCGCGTCCGAACCAGGCTCCGTTCCAGCCTTTCTTGTACCAGTGCCCATATTCGTCGCTGGCGGTCACGACGTCGCAGACGGCCAGCACCTGGACATCGGGCTGGGCCAGGAAGGCCCGCAGGTTGTTCACGCCCATGCCGCCGCAGCCGATGGAGGCCATGGTGATCCGTTCGCTGGGCGGATGGGTGCCGGCGTTTCCCATCGCGCGGGCCGGGATGAACAACGGCAGGCTCACCGTGCCCACGGCCACTCCTGCTACGTTCTTGAGAAAACGGCGGCGTCCGATCGTCTGACCAAGCATACGAATCTCCCCAACGAGGAACCAATGCGTCATGATCTTTCGTCTGTGGCTGAGCGGCCGAGACGACTATCGATTATAGACGAAGGACGGCCCGACGGGAAGATGCTGTTCGTTCGGTTCAGGGGAGAATGCGAGGGAGCAGGGGACTGAGCGGGGAAAGAAAAAGCCCCTGCGACGGCAGTGCGAGAGTATCTGGTTTTATCAAATCCCTTGTCGTAATACTCGCCTGCTACTTCACAGGGGCACGACCAGGTCCCCAAACGCGGAAAGATGTGTTCGGGGGCCCAACCCAACTGTCAGTGGCTCGTTCTTTAGCTCTTAGCCGCTTCTTGTGTGCTGTCCGGACCACCGTCCGACGGATTTGCGCAGGGCTCATGGGGGGACGACACAAGTTCAGGTTAAGTGGGCCTTGCCGGCCTCAGCTTCGAGCCACCCTATTCACTTGTCATCAGAAGGCATCGGCCGTCGGTTCGAAATCTCTTGAGTGTTTTTCCCGGAACTTTTCCCAGGAAGACTACGACGTTCGGCGGTGCCAGGATGGCAAGGAGGGCGTGCGGGATATCCCCTTCTATCTGTTCCCCCAGGACTAACGGATGGCCAGGTCTAGGTGTTTCCCATCATGAATGCAGATTCCCTGACTTGACGCTCCAGGGATCGGTGCGAGGCAGAGGGTTTCCTCTGCATAGAGCAAAAAAAAGTCCCCGCACGAGGTGTCGTCGAGCGGGGACTCGGATCCTATCAGCTTGATCTCGAATGTTCTGAGAATCAGGTGATTACGGCCTGGGGAAACTCCGATGCGTCTGGCCCCAGCAGCCGGTGTGGATGTACTCCATGTCGTCCCATTCCTCAGGGGTCCTGGGCGTGTAGTTGGGCCCCTTATAGCCTGAGTATTGCTTGCCGAACTTGATCGTCCCTGCCCCCTGCCACTTCTTGTACTCGGCCCGGCCATCAGCGAATGTGACGACGGTACCGTCGCCATGACGGACCGGCGGATCATCCCACCACCCAAACCCGCCCGACTGCCAGTGCACGGCAAAACTGTCGGGCGTGGCGGCGCCTTCGTCAATGAACACCAATCTGAAGGTCGGGTTGGCGATCTCGCTTCGGGTCTTGACCCAGAGCTTCTTGCCGTTGGGACCCTTCAGACCGGTGTTGCCGCTATAGGTCCCTTCTCTCGGGCGACCGTTGACGCCGTCCATGATGTTGTACGTGAGCAGTTCGCCGCGGATGCCGGTCGGACAGGAGTACATGCCAAGATCCTTGGCGTATTCCCAGAAGGGGCCATTCATGATGGCGGCTTTCTGGCCGGTGGGGCCCTCAATCGGCCACTGAATTGCCGGCGGTCTCGGTTGGTTATACGGCTCTGCCCAGCACCTGCCGACCCACGCCCTCTCGTTGGCATGACCGGTCGAATTGTCAAAACCGGCGTCGCCGCTGACGAGCCTGTCGTTGTTGCTGTCGGCGTACATGATCCAGGCAAGGGTCAACTGCTTCATCGTGCTCATGCAGACGGCCCGCTGTCCCTGCTCCCTCGCCCTGTTGAGCGCCGGCATCAGAATCGCCATCAGGACTGCGATTACCGCGATGACCACCAGCAACTCGATGAGTGTAAAGGCTTTCGACCTCATAATTGATGTTCCTCCTATACAACCCGGTGTCTGCATACGTACTTGCCGTTCGGTAACGATTCCTTTTTCGGCCAGTCTGCCTGTAAGAATCGCTTCGAGGCCAAAGTGTTCCCTAAGATTTGTCGGTTTTGCCGTGAAGCCGCAATCCGACATTCCACCCATTCTACCGATCTGCCCGTTTTGGATCAAGCTTTTTCTTCGCCAGATCCCGAATTCTCCATGGGTGGAACGATCCATTATCGGTCTCTCTCGCTTGGCAGGTTCGGACTCGTGCAGAAAGGGGAAATGCCCAGGAAACTCTTGACAAAGACAAAGTGAAAGTGGATAATATGGGATAGATGCAGGTGGTTCGTGCAGGCCGAGGAGTAGGCGCCCTGGAATGGACCGCCGCAAGCCCGTCCTCCTGGGGCTGTTTTCTGAGAAGGTGATGGTCAAGACTTTTGCGATTATCGTTCTGACGGGATTGCCGCTTCTCTTGTGCGGCTGTTCCGCTTCCTCGCAGGCGGGGAAGGTCCCCGGCACTCAGGATCCCGCCATTGCGACCCCTCGTTCGTACTTGGCGCAGGACGGCTTCGCGGTGCTCTATTTCCGTGCGATCCAGAACGACTTCGGCGGCGTTTCGGTCGTCGGCGAGGTTCGCAACATCGGTTCGGCCCCTCGCGGCGTGGAACTCCAGGCGGCTCTCCGCGACACCAACGGCAGGGTGGTCGCGGTGGGGCACTTCTGTCCTGCCTCCTACCAGAACATCAATCCAGGCGAAACATGGCCCTTTTCCTACTCCTTCGGAAGGCAGGAAGGAATCGTCCATGCGGAAATGCGGATCGTCGGCTCCTTCCGCACCCTGGATATCCTCGACGTCGCCTCAGCCAACCATCAGCCGTACTGAGCGGTCTCGCCACGGTCCCCGCACCAAAGCGCAGAAAAAGACCCATCCATCTCCACGCTTGTGATTTCCCGCCCTCAGGAAGATCCCGCCACCGAATGGAGCCGATGAGAGTCGAACTCACGACCTCTTGCATGCCATGCAAGCGCTCTCCCAACTGAGCTACGGCCCCGTTGTTCCATCGCCGCAAGCCACCACTGCATAGTCGCAGAGCGACCGCCGACGAACAGGAACCAGTCTACCACACCCCGTCGGAGACAAGCAAGGGATTTTTGCTGTTATTTTTTCTCGAAGAACTTATGATCTCCGGGAGTCTGTGTTCATGTTGAAGTTCCCAAGAAGCTCCATTTCTGTGGCAGAAGAGGCGGTTGGAGCCCCAAAGGGCCGGCTTGGCAAGTTGTGCCGGCCATCACAATTTCTTTAGATGGAGTTGCGTGTCGATGTCCGGCGACGAAACAATCGTCCTGCTGGTCTCGATGGTCGTGGCGGCAGTCGCCTGGTACCGATGGTACGCCGCGACGCGGGTCAAGACCCTGGCGATTCGAAACGCAGGCCGTTCGATCTTCGTTGCGACGCCCCCCATCAGTCTTGCGCTGCTTTTCGTCGTCCTTTGTCTGTGGGCGGCCGACGACGTCCGCTGCAGCGGGACCTATCTGGCATTTTATATGCTCGCCGGAGCGGCGTGGGTCGGATTCTGTGCCCTATGGCTGGGCTTTCTCGGCATCAGCCCGCGGGACGACGTGATCGAGCGTCAGAACTTGGCGGCAGCCTTCGCGATATCCGGCGCGGTTGTGGGGATCACATTCTGTTACGCCGGCGCCAACATCGGCAACGGCCCAGGCTGGTGGGTCGTGGTGTTCAGCGCGGGGTTGGCCACGATCGCCTTCTTTGGACTCTGGGCGATGATCGAGCGCCTCACGACCATCAGCGAGTCTGTCACCGTGGATCGACTCGTCGGCGCGGGCCTCCGGCTGGGCGGTCTTCTGATCGCCATGGGCATGATCCTCGGACGGGCTGTCGCAGGGGATTGGGTGTCGGCAGCCGCCACGGTCAGGGACTTTGCTCTGGTCGCGTGGCCCGTTGTGCCGCTGACGTTGCTGGCGGTCGTGGTCGAGCGGGTCCGGTCTCCTGATGCGAGCCACCATGAGGGCGAGTCCCTGGTGGGCCTGTTCGTCGCGATGGTGTACCTGGCCATCGCAGGTCTCTATGTCTTCGTCTGGCAGGGATATCCATGAATCCGCCGTGGACTGTCCCAGACCCGATCCCCGACGCGCAGTTCCGCGAACTGCGTTTGCGGATGATCTTCGACCACCACAAGTGGGACAGCCAGTTCGAGGATATCGACTCGATCGGTCGCCGAGTCCTGGTGCTCGACGGATCGGCCTGGGACCAGTTGCGGCGTCAGTCCGAACAACTCTGGGTCGAGGCGCTGGCTGCGGAACAGGAGATTCTATGCAGACCCGATCTGTGCCGGATGCTGGGATTGGGCCGGCGTCTGCAGAAGGCCTGCTCGCGGACTGAACGCCAGGTCCCCGCCACTGCTATGGCCAGAGTCATGCGGTTCGATTTTCATTTCGCCGAGGAAGGCTGGCGGATCTCCGAGGCCAACTCCGACGTGCCCGGCGGGTTCATCGAATCGTGCGCCTTTGCGGAGCTTGCGTGCAAATGCCATCCAGGAACATGCTCGGCGCCGGATGTCGGCAGACTCTACGCGAAAGCGGTGGCCTCCTCGCTGGGAACGGGGGCTCGCATCGCCTTCGTACACGCCACGGCCTACACCGACGATCGGCAGGTGATGGTCTTTCTCGCAGAGCGGTTCGCGGCCGAGGGGCTTGTGCCGGAGTTGGTGAGCCCGGCGGACCTGGTCTGGATCGATGGAATCCCCCGATCCGCCGGCGACGCGAAGGAGTTCGACGGCATCGTGCGGTTCTTCCCGGCCGAGTGGCTTCTGAACATCCCGCGACGAAACGCCTGGCAGCGGTACTTCCACGGCGCCGCCGTACCGCAGAGCAATCCCGGCTACGCGCTGATCTCGCAGAGCAAGAGATTTCCTCTGGTCTGGGACCGGCTCAGGACGCCTTTGCCCACGTGGAAAGCCCTCCTGCCGCAAACCTGCGATCCTCGCGAGGTCGATTGGCGCAAGAGCGACGATTGGGTCCTGAAGCCCGCCCTGGGACGCGTCGGCGAGTGGATCGGCATTCGAGGCGTCACGGCCGAAAAGGAGTGGCGCGAGATCGCCCGACATGCAGCCAGATACCCGGGGTTCTGGGCGGCTCAGAGACGTTTTCATGCGGTCCCTGCCGTCGGGGGCAGCGAAAGCCTCTATCCGTGCGTGGGCGTATTTGTGGTGGATGGGAAGGCGTGTGGACTGTATGGCCGAGCGGCCTCTGTGCCCCTGATCGATAGTCATGCACAGGAGATTGCCGTCCTGATTGGTTCGGACGTCCCGACGGATCGACAGACCGAAGTGAAAGAGACCCCTGTGGTTGCCCTGGGAGAGCGTGGATGACGGGAAGAGAGCTATATGAGATCTGGGCGCCCGCTCAGGACGAATGGTCGCCCTGGGTGAAGCCGGTGTTGTTCGCTGAAATCGACGAGCAGAAAGAGCCTCTGCCTCCCTCGGATGCGCAGTATGAGTCCGGCTTGCGGTGCCGCATCGGGACCAGACGAGATACCGCGATTGTGGTCGATCTCGCGGGCGTTCGCTCTCTGGCCGCGGGATTCGATCTTGCCAGGGACGGTTATCGACCCGTCCCCCTGTACAACACGACTTCCGGTCGCAGGCAGGGGATGTCGTCGGACAAGTGCGTGCTGACGGATGTCTGGACCCTTGTGAAGATGCTCTCCGTCGCGCCGCCGGAGGATGTGCGAAATGCGATCGCGGGGGACAATCCGCCCGCGTTCCTGCTGGACTCGCGCCGGCTGCAAGGCCAGAACAAGCCGGCCCCCGGCGTGTACGACAATCGCTGGATGGTCTTCCTGCAGGACTTCCCATCGGCCCGGTTCCTGGCCTCCCGAGGGATCACCCAGGTCGTCGTGATTCAGGATACTCCTTTTCCGGCGCAAGACCTCGTTCACGTGCTGCTTCGCTGGAAGGAGAGAGGCATCGCGATCCACGTGCAGAACGCCGCGGAGGATTTCTCGCTTCGCCCTGCGGAGCTTCGTCGGCCTCCGAGCTTTCGTTCGCTGCTCTATCGCATTCTGGCGACGATGGGCCTGCGAAGAAACAGCACCGGAGGGTTTGGCTCGGTGCTTCCCCTTCCGACCCAGAGCAGTGGCGGTTTCGGACGCGGCGGTTTTGGATAGGGAGCGTGATGGAGCGAAAGAGGATACTCGTGACGGGCCGCGTGCAGGGCGTGGGATTCAGGCCGACGGTGCACAGGCTGGCCGTGTCCCTGGGGCTGACCGGCTTCGTTTGGAACGACACGCGAGGCGTCACGATCGAACTCCAGGGCCCCGAGGGCCGGATCGAGGACTTCGTGAATCGATTGACATCGTCCGACAGGCCGCCGCTGGCGAGGATCGAGTCGTGCGAGGTTCAGGGCCTCCCGCTTCGCAGGGACGAGAGCGGCTTCGTCATTGGCGGAAGCCGCTCCGACGGCATTGTGCTCTCGGAGGTCTCTGCCGACACCGCTGTCTGCGCCGATTGCCTCCGAGAGCTGGGGGATCCGGGCGATTTTCGCCACCGTTACCCCTTCATCAACTGCACCAACTGCGGGCCTCGATACTCGATCATCCAGACGATTCCCTATGACCGGCCCAACACGACGATGTCCGTGTTCGAGATGTGCTCGCGGTGCGCGGGGCAGTATCGGGACGTGACGGATCGCCGGTTCCACGCGCAGCCGGTGGCGTGCCCGCGATGCGGGCCGAGAGTCTGGCTGACCGACCGCGCCGGCAAGGCGTTGACGACCGATGGCGACGAGGCCCTCGCACAGACCGCGAGATTGCTGCGGCAAGGCAGGATTCTCGCGATCAAAGGGCTTGGCGGATTCCATCTGGCCTGCGACGCTCTCAACAACGATGCGGTTCTCGAACTGCGACGGCGAAAACGCCGGGATTTCAAGCCTTTCGCCCTGATGGCATGCAACGTCGAGGAGGTCAGAAAGTACGCGATCGTGGATTCTGCGGCCGAGCGGGTATTGATGAGCCCCGAGAGTCCGATCGTACTGCTGCCTCAGCGCGCGGATTCCCCCGTCGCGCCGGCCGTGGCGCAGGGCGTCAGTTCGCTCGGGTTCATGCTCTGTTACGCGCCGCTGCATCATCTGTTGTTCGCCGAGGGGCTCGACGTGCTTGTGATGACCAGCGCGAATCTGTCCGACGAGCCCTTGATCTGCAAGAACGACCTCGCGTTGGAGCGGCTGGCCGATGTGGCGGATGCGTTCCTCATGCACGACCGCGAGATCTATCGGCAGGTAGACGACTCGATCGTGCACTTCGTCGCCGACGAGCGGGTCGTGCTTCGCCGAGCCAGGGGATGCGTGCCGACGCCGATCCTGATGAAGGGCGATTCGCCGCAGGAGATTCTCGCGGCCGGCGCGGATATGAAGAACACGTTCTGCCTCGTGAAGGGCAACCAGCTCATTCTCAGCGAGCATATCGGCGACCTGGAGGACGCCGAGGTCTATCACCACTACGTGGGCTCGATCAAGCACCTGGCGGGCCTGTTCGAGGTCAAGCCCAGCGTCGTTGCGTGCGACCTGCACCCGGGTTACATGTCCACGCAGTACGCGAGGTCTCTCGCGGATGTCAGGGTGATCGAGGTTCAGCACCATTGGGCTCACATTGCGTCGGTCCTGGCCGAGCATGGACTCGCCGGTCCGGTGATCGGCATCGAGTGCGACGGCACCGGCTACGGCACGGACGGCGCGATCTGGGGATGCGAGTGCATGATCGCGTCGCTGACGCAGTTCACGCGATTCGGACACCTGGCGTATTATCCCCTGGCCGGCGGGGACAAGGCGAGCAGAGAGGCGGTTCGGCCGCTCCTGGGGCTCTTGAAGCAGGCCTATGGGGCGGACTTCAAGCTCGGCGAGTTCTCCTGGCTGCTCGAACGGATCGAGCCCGACGCCGGCAAGCTCAGACTGATCGACGAGCAGATCGACAGGCGGCTCAACGTGGTGAACACCTCCAGTCTGGGCCGGGTCTTCGACGCGGTCGCCGCGATGCTGGGCCTGGGCAATTTCAATCACTTCGACGCCCAGTTGCCGATGGCTCTCGAATCCTTGGCGAGGCCGGACGTGGATGACTGCTATGAGTTCGATCTGCGTCGCGCCGACGACGAACCGTTGCAGTTGGATCTGCGCAGCTCGATCAGAGGCGTTGTGCAGGACGTTCGAAGCGGGACGACCCCGGCGATCATCGCTGCGAAGTTCCACAACACGCTCGCCGAAGCCCTGTTGGGGATGGCCAAGGCCGCTCGCGAGAGTACCCGTCTGGAGGTTGCGGCCCTCAGCGGCGGCGTGTTCTGCAACCGTTTTCTGACGACCCGGCTGGTTACTCGTTTGAAGCAGGCGGGATTTGTTGTATTATGGAATCGCGAAGTCCCCGCCAACGACGGCGGACTCGCGCTCGGCCAAGCGGCGATTGCTGCCGTGCTTGGTCAACGTGATTACTACACATCAGCGTGAGGTATTGAAATGGGGACAGGAGGTCCCGCCATGACTGAGAAGAAGAGGATTGAGGAGGCCACGGCGGAGGGCTTTGTCACTGCATACAACGCGTTAATGCGTACCTCCTATAGGTTCGATGCTCTCTTGGATCCACCCGAGCCTGATGCGCGATGCGTCGATGCAGACGGCAATTCGCTCTGTCTTGAGGTCACGATGTCTGAGGATCGGCCAGGAGATATCAAAGCGCAGATGGGTGGGTCAGAGGATCGCAGTCTTCAAGCACTGAAGGTCCATCTGGATGCAGTCAAGGCAGGGAAGGCCAGCATATTTGATCGGGTTAGCAGTTCTACTGGGAACGCCGGAATCTCAATGATTCAAAGACTGCGATCAAAACTGACTAAGAGCTGCGGTCCAGGTGTCGCGCTCGTCATACGAGATACTTCCGGTGTGGACTGGGATTGGGATGTGGTAAAAGAGACCCTTGTAGCCGGCCTGGATCTGTCGCAGAATCCGTATGATAGGGGGATTTGGATTCTCTCTCGGTCCAAAGACAGGCTCTTCCGTCTGGCATGAGATGACGGGAACGCCCCCTTCCCATCGGCTGTGTCTTCCTCGATGCGCCGGATGCAGTCCAGGATATGGGAGAGATAGACGCGATTGTCCTTCATAGGGGAACGGCTTCCTGGAGCACATGCTTTCTGATCAGGGGATTGAGCCCCTTCTCCGTTACAACCTCGACGGGTCTGCCGAGAACCTGTTCCAGGTCCAGGATGAGTCCGGCGGGGAACCATGAGCTTGTGGTAGGGCCTACATCGACCAGAATATCCACGTCGCTATCCGGCTTGTCATCGCCGCGTGCTACGGAACCGAACAAACGTATGTTCCTCGCCCCGTGTTTGGCGGCGATGTTCACGATATCGTCGCGTTTTTCTTCTATGAGTTGTCTGAGCGTCATGGATTCCTGCCCTGTTCTCTGGCAACGGCTGCCACGATCTTCTGCGAAGGATAGGCGGACAGTCCTGGTTTGTCAAGCAATCCGCAGGCTGCCGCCGCGAACCGGGTGCATGACCGTTCCTGCGGGTCCATCGGCTCGCGGGTGTTCCGGCAGATTCGAGGGGTACATTTATCGCTTTGGGGATACCAGCGGAGAGGGGGCACAGAAGAACCATCGCATGGTCGCTCTCAGGAAGCTCGGCCCATCGGAGATCTCCTGAGGGGCCCCCGATAAGCCTCGCGGCCCCTATTGCATACGTCCGCGGGGGGCTCTTGTCACCGATAGACGGTCCACGTTCCGGGTCAGGCCTGCCCCCTTCTTCCCGCTGGTATCCCCAAAGCGGCAAACGCACGCTGCGAGCGCTACCGGCCTGCGATGCTCGTACATCTACGGACATGCACCTCGTGAACCCTTCGGTCGGCTCCGGAGTATGCCGTCTCCGCGAGCTTGACCGGGTTCGTTCGTTTCCATACAATAGCCATCTGTCCATGTTGCACAGGTGGTCGCCATGGACAGAAGGCCGTACAGCAAGGAGCAAGCAAAGACACATGTGTTTAGCGATACCGGCGCGAATAGTTGAACTGGACGAGGATCGAGCGGTCGTCGATGCGATGGGCAACCGCTGGAAGGCCAAGACCACATTGTTGCCTGTGGTGAAGCTGGGGGACATCGTGCTCGTGCATGCGGGCTTCGCCATTTCGCTGGTTGACGAGGAGGAAGCGAAGAAGACCTGGGAACTCTTCGCCGAGATCGCGGACTTCGAGAACACGCAGAACAAGGTCTCCGGATGACTGGCATGCTGGACAGGATCGACCGAGCGCGACAGACCATTCAAGACGCCTGCGAGAGCGTCGGTCGGCGGATCACCGTCATGGAGGTCTGCGGGACGCACACCGTCTCGATCTTTCGCAGCGGGATCCGGTCGATTCTGCCCGAGCCGGTCAAGTTGCTCTCCGGGCCGGGATGCCCTGTCTGCGTGACCGACCAGGGCTACATCGACGCCGTGATGCAGTTGGCCGACCGCGACGACTGCCTGATCGCCACCTATGGCGACATGATCCGCGTGCCGGGCAGCGACGGTTCTTTGGAGACCCGCGCGGTCCGAGGCAATGTGCGGGTCGTTCTCAGCAGCGAGGACGCGCTGCAACTGGCCCGCGAAAACCCGGACAAATCGGTGGTGTTCATCGCGGTTGGCTTTGAGACCACCGCCCCTGCGACCGCGGTCGTCGTCAAGGAAGCCGCGGCCGAAGGCATCGAGAACTTCTTCGTCCTCAGCGGGCACAAGCTGGTCCTGCCGGCCATGCGGGCCCTCCTGGGCGGCATGAACGACCGCGTCGATGCGTTTCTCTGCCCTGGGCACGTCAGCGTCATCATCGGCTCGGGGGCCTTCGCGGAGATCGTGGAGAACTACAAGCGGCCGTGCGTGGTCGCGGGCTTCGAGTCCGTGCAGATCGTGGAGGCCCTCGCGGAGATCTGCCGGCAACTGGCGGAGGGCAAAGCCGAACTGAAATCGCTCTACGGCGCGGTGGTGACCGAACGAGGCAACCTCGCGGCGCAACGCATCATCGAAGAGTGCTTCGATTCGGCGGATGGCTACTGGCGAGGGCTCGGCAGGATAGCCCAAAGCACGCTGGCTCTCAGAGACCCATACAGGCGATTTGACGCTTTTCAACGATTCGGCGTCGAAGACGGGCCCGGCCGGGAGAACCCCGGTTGTCGTTGCGGCGAGGTCTTGTGCGGTTTGATCGAGCCGATCGAGTGCCCGTTGTTCGCGTCGCGATGCACGCCGCAGGCGCCGATCGGGCCGTGCATGGTCAGTTCGGAAGGGACCTGCTCGGCGTGGTTCAAATACGGCCGGAGGAAATGACTCATCCCATGACGTCCGAACCCCAGAGAATTCTGCTCGCCCACGGCGGCGGCGGCCAGCTCATGAGCCGGCTCATTCACGAACGCATCCTGCCGCGATTTCGCAACGATACGCTCTCGGAACTCGCCGACGCCGCGTGTCTGACCCTTCCCGGCCGCGAGATCTGCTTCACGACAGACAGTTACGTGGTCAAGCCTCTGTTCTTTCGCGGCGGCGACATCGGCAAGCTTGCGGTCTGCGGGACGGTGAACGACCTGGCTGTGTCGGGCGCCAAGCCGCTGGTTCTGTCGCTGGGGCTGATCATCGAGGAAGGCTTCGAATTGGCGGTCCTCGATCGCATCCTCCAGAGCATCAGCGACGCCGCGGTCTCCAACGGCGTCAGCATCGTCACCGGCGACACCAAGACGGTCGAACGAGGCTCCGCCGACGGCATCTTCATCAACACCGCAGGCATCGGCGCGAGGCTTCCGAACGTGGAACTGGGCTTGAGCAAGGTCCAGGCGGGGGACATGATCCTCGTCAGCGGCACGATCGGCGATCACGGCATGACGATCGTCTCGCAACGGGAGGGAATCCGCTTCGAGTCGCAGTTGCAGAGCGACTGCGCCGGTCTGGCCGAGTTGACGTGCCGACTGTTCGAGAACGTTCCGGGCATTCGGTTCATGCGGGACCCGACCCGCGGCGGCCTGGCCGCGACGCTCAATGAGATCGTCGAGGGCAGTCGCCTGAGCGTGGAGGTCCGTGAGGCGGAGATCCCGGTGAGGCCCGAGGTGCAGGCGGCGGCCGATATGCTCGGCTTCGACGTGCTCAACGCCGCCAACGAGGGCAAGTTCGTCGCCGTTGTGTCCGCCGCGGCGGCAGACGAGTGCCTTGGCGTCTGTCGAAGCCATCCGCTGGGCGCCAATGCCCGGATTCTCGGCGAGATCGTGCCCACGCGCGATCTGCCTCTGGTGGAGATGCGAACGAAGATCGGGGGCAGGCGGATCGTGCAGATGCCCTATGGGCGCGAATTGCCGAGGATCTGCTGATGCACGAGGCTTCGCTGGCGCAGAGCTTGATCGAAGTGATCCTGGAGGAGGCCAAGACCAGGAACGCCAGGCCCCTGCGCGCCAAGATGAGCTGCGGCGAGTTGAACAAGATCAACGACGAGGTGCTTTCGTTCGCGTTCGAGGCGGTCGCGGAGGGCACGCCATGCGAAGGAATGACTCTGAGGATCGAGCACAAGCCCCTTCAAGGGCGGTGCAAAGCGTGCGGCAGCGTGTTTGCCGTCGATGTTTCGAACCCACAGTGCCCGGACTGCGGGAGCGACGATTTCGAGCTGTTGCCCGACGCTCCGCTGGTCCTGGACGAGATCGAATTTGAAAGAGCAGACGATGGAGAAGGCTGACGTCGGACGCAAGATCCTCGGCGCCAATGAGACCTACGCACTGAAGAACAGGCAGCTTCTGTCCCGCTACGGCAAGCGATGCTTCAACATGATCTCGTCGCCCGGCTCGGGCAAGACGAGCCTTCTGGTTCGGACGATCACCGATCTGGGCGAATCGCTTCGGATCGGCGTGATCGAGGGCGACTTGCAGACGGACATCGACGCCGAGAGGATCCGCGCGACGCGCGCGCCGGCGATCCAGATCAACACCGAAGGAGCGTGTCATCTGTCCGCCAGGCAGGTGAATCGCGCGATGGAAGAGCTGCCGGTCGAGAACCTTGATCTGGTGATCATTGAGAATGTCGGAAATCTCGTGTGCCCCTCGGCTTTTGAATTGGGCGAAGATGGGAAGATTGTCGTGCTTTCCGTCGCGGAGGGAGATGACAAGCCGGTGAAGTATCCGGGGATCTTCGCCAAGTCGAAGGTCCTGCTGGTGAACAAGATCGACCTGCTCCAGGGGGGCATGGTGGACTTCGATTTGGATCGCGTCTTGGCCGACGTCCGGCGGCTGAATCGAACCATCGAGATCTTCCCGGTTTCGGCCAGGACGGGCGAAGGCATGCAGAACTGGTATGACTGGCTGGCCGGCCGGACTCGATCGAAGTGATCCCTACTGATACAGGCGATGCTCGCGGATGTAGGTCGCGACGTCCGGATGGAGCATGTTGCCTGTATCTTCCTGTGCGGCCAATCGCCTTCGCACCTCTGTGCTGCTGGCGTCGATCAAGGGCGTGTGCACCACATTGGCCTTCAGCTTGGCGATGCGCTGCGGGCCCCATAGGGGTTCGTAGCAGTCGAAGTCCGGCGCCGGATAGCCCGCTCGCTGCATTGTGGTCAGATGGCACTCGTCGATCAACTCCTCGATCCTGTACCAGTGCGCGAGGTCCTTGACGCTGTCGGCGCCGAGCAGCCAGTGGATCGCGACGTCCTGGCCGCAATCTCTTTGAAAGAGCCGAACGGTGTCGATCGTGAAGCTCGGCGAGGGCCGCCTCAATTCGCAATCGCTGACGGCGAACGCTTTCTCTTCCGCCGTTGCGAGCGTCACCATGTTCAATCGGTCTTCATCGCCCGCGTGGGGAGAGAGTCGCTTGAGCGGAGAGCATTTGGCGGGGATGAAGATCACCTTCTCCGCACGGATCTGTTCCGCGGCGGCCCCGGCCACGCCGGTGTGACCTCGATGAATCGGGTCGAACGAGCCTCCGAACAGCGCTATTCGTCGTCGCGTCATACGTTGTTAACAGCTTATCTGTGCGTTGCGGGACTGCGGTCGAACGAAATCGTCCGCACCTTCGCAGGTCCTATCATGCGGTAAAGGAACACGGATGCGAGCAGAAAGTCAAGCTGCATTTGACGCGATACTCTCGCGTGGGCTACGCGGTCGAAGGCACGTCGAGAGAACGTCGCGTCATCGCTTCGTCCCACGCGAGGTGTGACGAGAACAACGCGTTTCTTTCGAGAATTTCGGCATTCTCTCACAGAAGGGCGACATCGTGACATGCGATTCGTCTGAACTTCGAGTCGATCGTGTGGTTCGTATGAGGCACTCGATCTGATCCGCTCGAAGCAGGGTCCAAGAAAAATTTATGAAGGATTGATAAATCATTGGACGATAAAGCACATAACCATTGTCAACATCCTGGCACAATCGCGTTGACAAGGGGTTGACCGGAATTTTAGTGTAAGTCAGGATTATTCATACAGAAACCAATGATTCGTTGGTCAAGTTAATCGAAAGAAGGAGAAAAGGTAATGGCCAAGAAGAAGGCAGCGAAGAAGACGACCAAGAAGACGACCAAGAAGACAGCGAAGAAGACCGCCAAGAAGACGGCGAAGAAGAAGTAGTCCTGCGGCGTCAGGCTAGAGCCTGCTCATCCCAGGCCGCGGTCGGCGAGAGCCGGTAGCGGCGGCAATCCGTGACGCGTCGGCCGAAGTCTCCCGGTCGAACGGAATCTCCTGAGATTTTGCGAATTGCGGGCAGGCTTTCGGGAAATGGAAGGCCCTCCGGAACGGGAGCGCCTTCCATTTCCCTTTTCCGCCTTCCGCCCCTCGGCGTTCCTGCGCGAACGTCGCCCCCCTGGAGTTCCGCCAGCCTGTTCCTTGTAATCGGGACGAATTCGTCTATACTGTCGGGCTGTGCCCGGAGGCACGGGTGATGGCTGGAACCAGGCATTTGGAGAGATTCCTCTTATGGATCTATTTCGTTATCGCGGCGGTACGCTGCTGGCCGAGGGCGTGGACGTGGATCGCCTCGCGGCCGAGGTGGGGACCCCCACGTACGTGTACAGCCGGGGCACCTTCGAGGACCACCTGCGGAAGATGCAGGAGGCGTATCGGGAGCTGAATCCTTTGATCTGTTTCGCGGTCAAGGCGTGCAGCAACCTGCACATCCTGCGATTGATGGCGGACCTGGGCAGCGGATTCGACATCGTCAGCGGCGGGGAGCTGTACCGCGTCATGCAGGCGGGCGGCGATCCTTCGAAGGTCGTCTACGCCGGCGTTGGAAAGACCGACGAGGAGATCCTCGACGCCATCAAGGCGGGGATCGGATACTTCAACATCGAGTCGGAGCAGGAGTTGGAGAACCTCATCCGAATCGTCGAGCGGCACGGCGGCGGCTCCAAGACCCGGCCCAGGGCCGCGCTTCGCGTGAATCCCGACGTGGATTACCGCAGTCACGCGTACCTCGAAACCGGCAAGAAAGAGACGAAGTTCGGCGTCGACATTGAGCGGGCGGTCTCCGTGTTCGACCAGTACGGCGGCAACCCGTCGGTTCGCTTGTGCGCCGTCCATGTTCATCTCGGCACGGGCGGCAAGACCATCGATCCTTACGTCGACGCGGTGAAGAAGATCCTTCCGCTGGTCGATCGTCTCCGCGAGAAAGGGCACGTGGTCGAGGCTCTCGACCTGGGCGGGGGCTACGGGGCCGACTATGAAACGCACAGCGTGCCCTCGGCGCAGGAGTACGCAGCGGGTCTGGTGCCCTTGATCCAAGGCAAAGGACTCAGGCTTATCCTCGAACCCGGCAAGACCATCTGCGCCAACGCGGCCATCCTGCTGACACGGGTCCTCTACACCAAGCAGGGGGGCAGCAAGAAGTTCATTATCGTGGATGCGGGAATGAACGACCTGATTCGTCCCTCGCTCTACGGGGCATTTCATTTCATCTGGCCTGCGAAGACGGACGAGCGGTTTGCGCCGACGACGCGCAACAAGGACCTTTGCATCGAGGGCAACGAAGTGGTCGATGTCGTCGGGCCCATCTGCGAAGGCGCGGATTTCCTGGCGAAGGATCGGTCGATTCCCCCTGTCGTGCGGGGCGATTTGATGGCGGTCTTCACGGCGGGGGCCTACGGCTTCACGATGAGCAGCAACTACAACACCCGCGGCCGGGCGGCGGAAGTCCTCGTCGAAGGCGACAGCTTCCGCGTGATCCGCCGACGCGAGACCTGCGAGGACCAGGTCGCGTTGGAGCGTTGAGTCCTGCGAAGCGGCCGTGCGATCGCCCATCGTCGGTCGGATGGGCGATCGATGGATTCGGATGGAGGGGTGAGGGGAGTCTCTTCTAGAGATTCCGTTCGACGAAGCCGGTGTCGACCTTGCCCTTGACGAAGAGGTTGTGCGAGAGGATCTCCAGACAGGCCGGGATGGTCGTCTTGACCGGCTGGATGACGAACTCCTGCAGGGCGCGACGCATCGTCGCGATCGCCTCGGCCCTCGTTTTCTGGTGGACGATGAGCTTGGCGATCAGCGAATCGTAATGCGGCGTGACTGTCCACCCCTGGTGGGCGTGCGTGTCCACGCGGACGCCGTTGCCGCCGGGGGCGATGAACTGCGTGATCGTGCCGGGGCTGGGGGAGAAGTGGTTCGCCGGGTCTTCGGCGTTGATGCGACACTCGATCGCCACGCCCTGGTGTTTGATGCTCTTCTGACGAAGCTTCAGCGGCTGTCCGCTGGCGATCCGGATCTGCCATTTGATCAGGTCGTGGCCGGTGACCATCTCCGTGACGGGGTGCTCGACCTGGATGCGGGTGTTCACTTCGATGAAGTAGAACTTGTTGTCTTTGTCCAGGAGGAACTCGACGGTCGCGGCGTTGACGTACTTGGCCTCTTTGATCAGGCGGATCGCGCATTCCGCGAGTTTCTGGCGGTCGCGGTCTTCGAGCACCGGGCAGGGCGACTCCTCGATCATCTTCTGGTGCCGCCTCTGAATGGAGCAATCGCGTTCGAAGAAGTGGACGACGTTGCCCTCCTGGTCGGCCATGACCTGGACTTCGACGTGTCGCGGCTCGACGATGAGCTTCTCGATGTAGACGGCGTCCTCGCCGAACGCGGCCATGGCTTCCGTGCGGGCGGCGTTGAACGCCGCCCGCAGGCTGATGTCGTTGTGCACGACGCGCATGCCGCGACCGCCGCCGCCGGCGACCGCCTTGATGATGATGGGGTAGCCGATTTGATTGGCCAGCTTCAACGCTTCGGTCTCATTGGGGATGACGCCCTCGGAGCCCGGGACGATGGGGACCTTCGCCTTCTTGGCCAGCTTCCGCGCCTCGACCTTGTCGCCCAGCAGCTTCATCGCCTGCACCGGCGGGCCGATGAAACCGATGCCGCAGTCGTTGCAGATCTCGGCGAAATTGGCGTTTTCCGCCAGGAACCCGTAGCCCGGGTGAATGGCGTCGACGTTCGTGATCTCCGCGGCGCTGATGATCCGCGGAATGTTCAGATAGCTCTGGTTGCAGTCGGCCGGTCCGATGCAGATCGCCTCGTCGGCAAGCCGCAGGTAGGGGGCGTTCTTGTCGGCCTCGGAGTAGACCGCGACCGAGGCGATCCCCATTTCCCGGCAGGCCCGGATGATTCGGAGTGCGATTTCGCCGCGGTTGGCGACCAGGATTCTTGATACCATCGATTGCACCTGTGAAAGTACGAGGTCAGAAGCAAGAAGATCCGGAGGACAAGACCGCTGTCCAGGGCAAGTCGCGGTCCCTCCCATTTCACTTCTGCCTTTTCACCTTTGCCTTCTCTTTGCTCAGTCGGGCCGGACTCTGAAGAGCACTTGACCGTACTCGACCGCCTGGCCGGTCTTGACGGTTCGCTCGACGATGGTGCCGCTGACCTCGGCCTTGATTTCGTTCATGACCTTCATCGCTTCGATGATGCAGACCACGGTCTGGGGATCCACCCGGGCACCCAGCTCGACGCACGGATCGGAATCCGGGCTGGGGGCCTCGTAGAACGTGCCGACGATCGGCGACTTGATCTCCAGCAACCCATCGCTTTTGGCGGGACCTGGGGCCTGTCCGCCCGGCTGGCCTGGAGGCGTCAGAATCGGGGCGCCCGACGCCTGCATCGCGGCCATTATCGGGCCCATGGTCGGCATCTGCTGCGGCTGGGACCGTTTCAAGGAGACGCGGTCGTCTCCGTGCTGAAGATCGATTTCGACCAGATCATTCTCTTTCATGATCCGGATCAGTTCCCTGATTCTCTGAATATCGGCGTCTTTCTCTGCCATATTTGCATCCTTCCCGGAGAGCCGGATGGGTTGCTGGGGCCCCGCCGCACCTCGGCGTTCATCGGGATCCCCCGGTTGAAGTCCCTGCGACACGTCCCTCACCAGGGAGTCAGGCGACCTCTGGGTCAGGCTAACAGTATAGCTTGGGGACGGGACTTTGCAAGGGGAATTGTGGACCGTGGCCCGGCGGGTGTGCGACTCCATTTCGTCGTGGGCCTTCCCGCGGATTTCGCGACCAACCGGAGTTCCTCACCTGTCGTTTCCGAGAGGTGGAGACGCGTCCAAGCCCTTGCGTCTTCGGAGACCCGCTCTCGATCCGTGCGTATGAAAACGCCGCGGCCTTGAGGGGGCCGCGGCGTCGATTGTGTCTGTCAGTTCCCGTTGCCGAATTGCTGGTAGACGTGCGTGGCTTCGGTTTGTTCCACCGGCAGCGCGAGCTGGTCGGTGTGCATCGTGACTCTCAGTCGTGCATCGCCGGCAACGGCGCCCTTGACCACGATCCGCCAGGTGGCCTTGCCCTTGGACTCGATTGTGCGGAGCGGGGCGAAGCTGATCGTCCTGCCCTGGATCGAGCCGGCCGTAGCGCCTGCGGAGGACACGTATTGCAGCTTGTCGTCCAGGACCGCACTGAGGCGGACGTTGGTGTCGGCGGCGGAACCCTGGTTGATGACCTCGATGGTATACGTGGTGTTGCTGCCGACTTCCACCGGGTCTTCCAGGTCGATGACTTGGAGCCGGGCCGCGGCGATACCGGTGACCGCGGTTCGGCTCGAATCGCTCACTGGCTCGGCGCAGTAGGCGTTCGCGGTCGCGGTGGCCATCAATTCCCCCTCGCGGGTGGGCGTATAGGAGACCTTCACGCTCTTGGAGGTGTTGGGCTCGAGCGTGCCAAGCTCCCAGACCAGCTTGGAGCCTGCGAACTGGGCGCCCGCCGTGGCTTCGATGTTCGTCACGCCCGGCGGGATGATGTCTTCGATGACGGTGTTCTGCGCCGGTCCGTCGCCCTTGTTGGTGACGGTCAGATCGTACGTGACGGAACGACCCAGGTACTGGCGTTTGGCGCCGGTCTTGGTGAGCACCAGCACAGGCTGGCGAATATTCGTCAAGACGGGCTCGGATTCGGCGGTCAGGCCGGAGGCCGAACTGGCCACCGCTTTGTTGACATACGTGCCGATCCTCGTGGCGCGGAGTTTGATCGAGAACCGTCGCGATTCGCCGGCCGCGAGGGTGCCGGCCTCCAGCGTGACCTTGCCCTTGCCGTCGGTGGTCTGCAGGCCGGCCGGGAGGGTATCGACGACCTGAACGTTCGCGGCGACGCCGGTTCCGGTGTTCGTGACCACGAACTCCACCGGGATGGGCTCGCACAGCAGCGCCTCGGGCGGCGCATTCATGACCAGTTCCAGCGAAGGCTCGACGACCTTCACCTGGGAGCAGCCAAAGGTGGTGTGTGTGACCGCGGTGCACAGCTCCAGGGGACGGGACGCGGTGGCCACGCCCGAAACCTTGATGCTCTTGCTGGCTCTGGGACCCAGGGACGGGATCTCCCAGATCAACCGGTCGTCTTCGGACCGGCCCGTCGGCTCGGCCCCTTTGAACTCAAAGTCCCGCGAGAGCGTCTCGGTGATCGTGATCTCGGTGAGCATGGTTTCGGTGAGGTTGGTCACGCGAATGACGTAGGTGAACGGCGTGTTCAGCCGCACTTCCTGCGGCATGGTCTTGTCGACCTGAATGATGCCGTAGTCGGGTCTGGGATACGTGAGGGAGAGATTGCCGCTGTTGCCGCTTTCATCGACGGCCACGAGCCCCCGTTCGGCGCGGACGGCGGTGTCGTACGACGAAACCATGGATCGAGACTGCACCGGCTGGAGACTTTCCATGGAGGCGGTCATCAGCTCGGGCTGTTCGGTCATCGGGCGGGGGGCACTGGGACGCGAAGACGAGCGGGAAGGCGTGACGCTGGCCGCCGGCTCGATTTCCGTCGTCGCGACCTGGGTCCTGGCCGACGCCGGGAGAGGTTCCGGCTCCCGCAGCAGGGGATCGCGCGAACTCTGAGATCTCGATCTGCTCGGCGCTCGGCTCGGCCTGAGATTGCTGTCCCAGGTGTACCTGCGATTGCGAGCCGCCACGGCAGGCCGTTCTTCATCGAAGCCCCGCAGCGGGGCCTGACTCCGGCACCCCGAGAGCTGCAACCCCGACACGAGAAATAGAACCACCCAAACCTTCTTCATCACACCGCTCCTTTAACATCGAACGCTTGCTCTCCCCGTTCGTCCCACCCCACTCCGATCCACTCCACACAACCGCCGGATGGTAAGGAGACAAGCTTCGCGACATGTCAACGATATCGCTATCGCAACTCCCGATTCACACCCCTTCCTCCTTGTCGCAGACAACCCTCTGTAGTCTGCCATCGTCGGTCATGACGACGGCGTAGACCCGGCGTATCCTGTCGCCAATCGGGCACAATCCCATATAGAGCATACGATAACAGCCCTTGGGAACCCAAATCTACAATCCTGCCGATTTTTCTCAAGTATACCATATTAACCTTTATCGAGTCAATAGTTATGCCGTCTTAATGTGTGTTTGCGCCGGGATGCAGGCCAGGGAGAGAATCGTCGCGGGCGAACGGGACTTCCGGCGAGAGCCGTTGGAGTTCCCGCAATCGTCGTCCTATAATAGGGGTCGAATCGCCTGTGACGATTGTAGGAGAGATCCGCGCCGGACCTTCTCGGACCTCGCGATCTCTGGACGCCCCCGCATCGCGGGTATTTCGCATGGGGGACGCTCGGTCGGGAGGGCTGGAAAATGTTTGCATTGCTCGCCGGTTGCCGCTATTTTTCGGAATGTATTTCAACCGGGTTTTGTCTGAGGAATGGGGAACTTGAAACGATCTGCCTTTGAGCAACAGGTGTCGCAGCGCGTCCTCGTCGGCGACGGCGCGATGGGGACGATGCTGTATCAGCAGGGAATCTTCCTCAACCGGTGTTTCGATGAACTCAACCAGACCGATCCCAAGCTGGTCCGAGCGGTGCATGAGAGCTATGTCGAGGCCGGAGCGGACTTCATCGAGACCAACACGTTCGGCGCCAACCGGCTGAAACTGTCCAAGTTCGGCCTGGCGGGCGAGGTCGCCCAGATCAATCGCGCCGGGGTTCGGATCGCCAGGGAAGCTGCGAAGGAATCGGTCCTGGTGGCCGGGTCGATCGGGCCGCTGGGCTGCGAGCTGACCGAGCACGGGCCGATCACATTCCTCGCCGCAGGTGAGATGTTCGAAGAGCAGGGCAGGGCCCTGGTCGAAGCCGGCGCGGACCTTGTGATTCTGGAGACTTTCTCCAATCCGGAGGAACTCCTGGTCGCGATCCGTTCGATCGCGGGCCTCGGCGATATTCCGATCATCGCCCAGATGACGGTCAACGAGAACAACGAAACGGTCTATGGCGAGCGGATCGACCAGGCGATTGCGGGAATCGCCAGGGAGCAAGCGGTGACGGCCGTGGGTCTGAACTGCTCCGTGGGGCCTTCGAGCATGCTGGGCAGCCTCGAACTGGTCCGTCGCGTCACGGACAAGCCGATCGCGGTGCAGCCCAACGCCGGGATGCCCCGCCAGATCGAAGGCCGACAGCTCTACATGTCCACCCCCGAGTATATGGCTGAATACGCCAAGCGGTTCTACGAGAAGGGGGCCCGCATCCTCGGCGGCTGCTGCGGCACGACGCCCGAGCACATTCGGGAGATCGTGCGGGCGGTCCGGTCGATCAGCAAAGCCTCCATCCGGCCCGCGGGTTCGGTTGCTGTTGAAGTGCGGGAGGCCGCCAGACCCACGCCCAAGACGCCGGAGCCTTTGGCCGCCCGGTCGCGATTCGGCGCCAGGCTGGCGGCCGGAGAAACGGTCACTTCCATCGAAATGACCCCGCCGCGAGGCGTGGACGTGAAGGCCATCGTCGCCAGGGCCCGCCAGTGCGCCGAGGCCGGGGTCGATGCGATCAACATTCCGGATGGGCCGCGGGCCAGCTCCCGATTGTCGCCTCTGGTCACGGCGGTGAAGATCCAGGAGGGCGCAGGCATCGAGACGATCCTGCACTTCTGCTGTCGGGATCGGAACCTGATCGGGATGCAGTCGGACATCCTGGGCGCCTCCGCCATCGGCGTGCGGAACCTGCTGATCATCACAGGGGACCCGCCGAAACTGGGCGAGTATCCCGACGCCACCGGCGTTTTCGACATGGATTCGGTCGCGTTGACCAACGTGGCCCGGAGCCTCAACGGCGGCGTCGACATCGGCGGCAACGGCTTCGATCCGCCGACTTCGCTGGTCATTGGCGTGGGCGCCAATCCCGTCGCTGCGGATCTGCCGCGCGAGATCGACCGCTTCAAGCAGAAGGTCGCGGCCGGCGCGGAGTTCGCGATCACGCAGCCGGTCTTCGACGCGGATTGCCTGCTCCGTTTCCTGGAAGCGACGCAGGATTGCCGCATCCCGATCATCGCGGGGATCTGGCCCTTCACGAGCTTCAAGAACGCGGAGTTCATGGCCAACGAAGTCCCCGGCGTCGTCGTGCCCCAGCGGCTGCTGGACCGCATGAGCGAGGCCAAGACGAAGGAGCAGGGGCGCGTCCTGGGCATTCGGATCGCGCAGGAGCTGGTGGAGGAGATCCGCAGGCACGTCGCGGGTTTCGCGGTCAGCGCTCCCTTCGGCAACGTGACGACCGCGCTGGCGGTGCTGGGCAAAACAGACCTTTGACGATCGCAGGATGGTTTCATGGGGCATGATGGTCACCCGATTGAGTTGGAAGTGGAGTTGATCGCGATCACGCCCGATCCCGAGAAGGTAATCGAGCAGGCCGGACGGACTTGTTACCTGAGCTTCGACCGGATCGAAGAGGATTCCGACGCCGCGTTCATCCAGCGTCTGCTCAAGATGGGCCATGAGTCGCCCCTGGAGCACGCCTGCGCGACGTTCCGCGTGCGGAACTGCTCGCGGGCCATGACGCATCAGCTCGTCCGTCATCGCCTCATGTCGGTCTCGCAGCAATCGCAGCGGTACGTCGATGAGGACCAGTTCGCCTACGTTCTGCCCGAGACGCTGCCGCCGGAACACGTCGAGGACTTCCATCAGGACATGAAGACCATTCAGCAGATGTATCGCAAGTGGCGCGATCGCGGCCTGCGAAAAGAGGACGCCCGGTTCGTGCTGCCCAACGCCTGCGTCAGCGAGATCGTCGTCTCTGCGAACTTCCGGGAGTGGCGTCACATCTTCAGTCTTCGGCTTTCGCCCAAGGCCCAGTGGGAGATTCGCAAGGCCTGCCTGAAAATGCTGGCGATCCTCAAGCAGCACGCCCCCGCGTGTTTCGAGGACATCAATGCCGACCCAGTGTGACGAGCTTTGTGCCGATCGGGGTCAAAGACAAGGAAAAGGAGCTGAAATGAATCGTCGCCTGCAAGAGAGATATCCATTCGCCTGGTTCGTCGGTGCCTTCACAGCCGTTGTGCTTTCGGGACTGCCCGCACTGGCACAACCCTCGGGCGGGCCCTATGGCCCGATCCAGCAGAACTACGAGATCCCTACCAACGCCAACCACGTCTACTACGTCGCGCCGGACGGCAGGGACGACGCGGCCGGCACGAGCCTGGAGCAGCCCACCACCCTGGAGACCGCCATCGCCAAGGTTGTGACGGGCGACGCGATCATCCTTCGCGGCGGCGCCTACCGCACCGGCGGCCTTCGGTTCAACCAGGGCATCACGATGCAGCCGTACGCCGGGGAGCGGCCCGTGCTCAAGGGCACGCGCGTCGCGACCGAGTGGCTGGCCCTGCGCAACAACGTCTGGCGGACGTCGTGGAAGACGTTCTTCCCGGCCGCTCCGCTCGGCTGGTGGCAGCGGGACCGCGAGGGCATGCTCACGCCGCTGCACCGCTTCAACAACGACATGGTCTTCGTCGATGGCGAGATGCTCAGGTCCGCCGGCTGGGAGGGCGAGCTCGACAGCCGCTCGTACTACATCGACTACGAGAAGGGGTATGTCTACATCGGCGTCGACCCCGTGAACCGGCTCGTCGAGATCACCGCCTTCGACGGCGCCCTGATCCGCATGACCACGCCCGTCCACGGCAAGACCAACGACCGCAAGGGCCCCGTGATCCGCGGGATCACGTTCACCCAGTACGCCCGTCTGGCTCTCGAAATCGAGGGCAAGCGGAGCTTCGGACCCAACGACGAGCCGACCGACGAGCCGCTCGGCCCCGCCGATCCCGCCACGTACGGCAAGGAAGTCACCGGCACGACGCTCGAAAACGTCACGATCTCCTTCTGCTCCCGCGTGGCCGGCTACTTCCGCGGCGACGGCCTGACCGTTCGCCAGACGCTCTTCAGCGACACGAGCACCGAGGGCCTGTACGTGATCGGCTCCTCCGACGTGCTGCTGGAGAGGAACATCTTCCGACGCAACAACGTCGAGAACCTCACCGGCTACTACCCCGCGGCCGTGAAGATCTTCAACCAGAGCCACCGCGTCGTTTGCCGCGACAACCTCGTGATGGACAACCCGAACTCCAACGGGATCTGGTACGACGTGGGCAATCGCGACGGCGTCTTCGTCAACAACTGGGTCCAGGACTGCCTCGACGGCTTCTTCTTCGAGATCTCCGACGGCGCCGTCTGCGCCGGCAACGTCTTCGTCAACTGCGACAAGGGCATCCGCATCCTCAACAGCGCCAATGTCCGCGCCTGGCACAACACCCTGGTCGATAGCGTAGCCTCGTTTGAGCGGAACGAACGCAGCGCCACCGGCGACCGTTTCGGCTGGCACCCCGCCACCGGTCCGGACGTGGACCGGCGCGAGGGCCACGTTTTCTGCGGCAACCTCCTCGTCGCGAGCGATCGCTTCTCCAAAC
This sequence comes from Sedimentisphaerales bacterium, assembly GCA_035476995.1. Classification (GTDB taxonomy): domain Bacteria; phylum Planctomycetota; class Phycisphaerae; order Sedimentisphaerales; family Anaerobacaceae; genus PLanc-01. Next base: position 27,138 of record DATIKY010000320.1, read on the forward strand.
CGCTCCTTCGCTTCGAGCAGAGTCGGGCGGTCTCCGCCAAACTCACCGAGCCCCAGGTCAGGCAACTCGACGGCAACGTCTACGTCCGAAGCGACGCGGCCCGTCCCGCGCCCCTTCTGGTCTGGAGCCCCATTCCAGGCAACAGCAACCTGGCCCAGTTCGACGCCCTCGCCGACCTCCGGAAACTCCACCCGCAGTTCGAAGCCCACAGCAGGGCCCTCGTCAGCCCGCTGGGCGCGCTGTTCCAAAGCCCCGACATGAAACGCTACGAGCTGATTCAGGATCTCTCCCTGCCGACCACCGCGGCCCCCATGCCCGACGAAGTCCGCCAACTGCTCGGCTGGCGGAAGCAGGACGCGCCCCAACCCGGCGCCTACCCCGCCCGTTTGAATTAAAGGTGTCAGGTCCGAATGGCACTGCCGTCCACAAGGCGTGCGATACCAGGGGTTTATGTTTTCTGCAGTTGCTCACGGAGTTGCTCTCGGGGTCGTTGCATGAGGGGGTAGCGGTGGCGACGGCGTTTGAGGAC
>DATIKY010000321.1:0-5762 GCA_035476995.1 Sedimentisphaerales bacterium
CGTCCTTGGGTATACTCGTCCATGACAGACCTCCTTGCGAATCGATTGTCGTAACAACCATCTTTTCGACTTGGAGGTCTGTTCTTCTATACTCTTATCGGTCCTTGGCTTACAGCTTATGGAAGTGCCATTCGGGGCTGAACTCGTGTTCTGGCCCTCGGCCTTCGGCGGCGGCTCCATGGTCAATACGCACGCTTGGCAGAACAAATACTGCGTCGTCTCCAGCACGCGCAAGGGCACGACCCAGGTCTGCGACATCGACGGTCAGACGCTCGCCTGCACGGGGCAGTACGCCACGTGGGTCTGCGCGCCGGTGAATCTGGAGAAGGTGTTCCTGCACTCGTGGCCTTTTTGCAGGCGGTTTCGCGAGATCGAAGCCAAGTACGGCCGGAAGGTCCGCATCCGCACGTTTCATGAAGAGGAATGGACGATCATCGAGAGCCTGGACCCGGACGTCCGGGTCGCGGAGATTCTGAGGGAATTCGAGCTTCAGACGCACGAGGAGCACATCCGCGAGGCGGACCAGGCGCAGCGCCGGTGGCTCGACAAGCTCAAGTGACGCATTCGATTCGCAAGACCATAACAAACAATTAACTTGCGGGCTGTCGTGTGACATGATATTTCGACGACGGACTTGGGTGCACGAGGAGTCGCAACGAGGTTTTTGGTTTGAAGAAAGGGTTTCGCAATGAGGCATTTGAAATGCATCACAGGGGCTGTCGTGACGATCGTCGTCCTGCTCACGGCGACCGGGTTGTTCGCCCAGGTCCGTCAGGAGGTCCGAATCCCGGACATCATGGGCTACAGGACGCTCAAATGCGATTTTCACATGCACACGGTGTTTTCCGACGGGAACGTCTGGCCGACCGTCCGTGTGGAGGAGGCCTGGCGCGAGGGGCTCGACGCGATCTCGATCACGGATCACATCGAGTATCAGCCGCACAAGCAGGATGTCCCCACCAACCACAACCGGCCGTATGAGATCGCGCTGCCGCTGGCCAAGGAACGCGGCATTCTGCTGATCAGGGGCGCCGAGATCACGCGGGACACGCCGCCGGGACACTTCAACGCCATCTTCCTCGACGACGTCAATCCCCTCGATACGAAGGATCTGTTGGACTGCATGGCCGCGGCGGACAAGCAGGGGGCCTTCATCTGGTGGAATCATCCCGATTGGAAACCCCAGCACATCGGCTGGTTCGATATCCACACGACGCTCTATGAGAAGAAGTACATGCGAGGCATCGAGGTCGTCAACGGCAACACCTACTCCGCCAGCGTGCACCAGTGGGCCCTCGACAAGAAGCTGACGTTTATCGGCAACTCGGACATTCACGCCCCGTCGCTGGTGCAGCAGTCGACTGCGGACAAGCACCGCTCAATGACGCTGGTTTTCGCCCAGGAAAAGAGCGAGGCGGCGGTGAAGGACGCCCTCGAAGCCGGGCGGACCGCAATCTGGTTCGAGAAACAGATCATCGGTCATCAGGAGCACCTGGAGGCCCTGTTCGCGGCCATCGTGAAGATCACCGATATCGAGCGAGAGGACAAGGTCGCGCGATTCACCCTCCGCAACGCCTCGGACCTTCCGCTGGAGCTGACGCGACAAGGCCGGCTGGGACCGAGGGAATTGACCCTGCCTGCCAACTCCGTCCTGCGAATGAAGCTCAACGCCCCCAGTGAGGACGCGACGATCGAATTGTCTTATGTCGTGAACAATCTCGTAATCGCCCCCGGCAGGGGATTGCCGGTGAATCTGGCGATTGCCGGACAGGTCACGATCGACCTGGAGGCGGAGATCTCCGCGAAGTGAAGCCGGCCGGAGCCGGCCGAAATCCAAAACTCGAATTTCGTGCTTTCTTCTACTCTTGGCTCATCGCCTTGATGAAATCGTTGGCCTCGGCGATGGAGACCTCCATGGCCTTGAGCAGGGTCGAGACGTCCGTCCGCACCGAGACCAGCTCGTCCTCCAGCGACGCGATGGCCTGGGCGTTGAGGTTGTGCTTGAGGAACAGGATCTGGTCCCGGAACGCGGCCAGAACGGGGTCGATCCGGGTCTCGGCCCGTTGCATCGCCTCGATGAGACGGGTGTATCGCTCCTGGGTTTGCTCGAGCCGCTGTTGGCTGAGGTTTTTGAGATTGGCGTTGGTGTAGTCCTCGAGCTCGGCCTTCCACTCGCGGAACAGGGCCTTGGCGACCTCCTGGACGTCTTCGATCCTCTTGTGGACGGCCTGGGCTCTCTCTTCGCTGCGTTCGAACTCGGTCTTGAGGCGCTTGTAGGTCTTCTCCAACTCGCCGCCTTCGTAGCCCACCACAACGGTGAACTGTTCGAGCGCCGACTCGAACTGCTTCTTGGCCTGTTCCTGGGCGTTCCGAGCGTCCTGCACGCGATTGACCAGCAGGTCTCGCTTGTGATAGCCGATCTTCTCCATGGCCGAGTAATAGGTGCTCTTGCAGCCGCCCAGGATTGCCAACGCGCCAAGAACCGCCACGACTTGCCCGGTATACCGTTTCATCGTTTCACCCTTCAAAAGGACCTACGTTCGACAACGCCCATTCTACGGTCCTGTGCCGGGGGGGCAACCGAAATCGCACAGGCTCCGCTCGGGTATGATGGGCCTGGCGTAGTGGAGTCGGATGGGGGGCGCCTACAAATACCGAGCCCCGCTCGGGTGGGCGGGGCTCGGCATTTGGTGGAGGCAGGTGATAGAGAGCTGCTATCATCAGGGAAGCGAGAGTGGTGTTGGTGTGTGTCGGATTTCCGGGCCTCCTGCATCGGGTGTAGTAGAGGGTAAGTCGCAGGATGTTCGTGTCCTTTCAGTCCGCGTCGCATCCTTGGCGATGAATCTCGGCCCTGGGTGTCCGGCCCGGCTCTGACGGCTGCAGCTTCCTGCGGAAGCGGGGACGGCAGCTTGGGGTTCCCGGCGTGTGGCTTCGCATCGGGGGGCCCCTGTCGTCAGGCGTCTGGCCGAAGGGTCTTGATTGTTTGTTTTGCCGAGAGTCATCTTTACCACCACCTTACCTTGAGTGTCTTGAGTCGTATGGCTCAGTGCTTTCACTAATAAGTGCCCAGGAAAGCCTCAAACGTAACGCGGTCTTTTCAGGTTTTTCACAAATTTCTTGCGTTGGCCATAAGTTCTGAATCAACCAGGACTTGACGTTGCATTGATTTGGGCGGTGACACAGGCTCCCGGGCGGAATCGGAGAGCGACCACGAGCGAACCGTTGGAATCCGCGGAGAAAAGGCCGGGTTGACTCGATGGGGATGGGTTTTCCAGATTACAGGCGATTGGGAGTTGACAGGGGCCGGTCCCAGCGATTACACTGCCCGAATCGAGAGCGCCTGTAGCTCAATTGGATAGAGCATCAGCCTACGGAGCTGAATGTTAGGGGTTCGAGTCCCTTCAGGCGCATCCCATTTCCCAGCAAGGGCTTATACGCAGCCGAGACGGGCGGAACAACTGGGTTTGCCCCCTGGTCCTGGGTATCGGATTCCTGCTTCCTGATGGGCGGAGCGTGCTTGTCTTTTTGTAGCGAGGGCGAGTAGGCTCCTGGGGTCAGACAGAGGGTTGTCCTGGAGGCACACGTGACCCTTCCCGCCCGCGACCGGCAGCGTAGCTTCTTCTTCGATGCGTCGTTCCGGGCCGTACGTTCGCATGCTTGACAATGCACGGCCCTTCCGCTTACCGTTGGGACTCGGCAATGCTCAAGATCGGTTGCAGATTGGAGTCCCGGCATGAAGGCGGTGGTATTCGAGGAGTTCGGCGGTCCGCTCAAGGTCACGCAGGTCGCCGATCCGTTCCCGTCCGACGACGGCGTTGTCGTGCGCGTCGGGGCCAGCGGGATCTGTCGCAGCGACTGGCACGGCTGGCTCGGTCACGACCCGGACATCACGTCCCTGCCGCATGTGCCGGGACACGAGCTGGCGGGGACCGTCGAGGAGGTCGGCCGCAGCGTAACTCGGTGGAAGCGTGGGGATCGCATCACGGTTCCGTTTGTCGCAGGGTGCGGAGACTGTCCCCAATGCCGCTCGGATAATCATCAGATCTGCGACCACCAGTTCCAGCCGGGCTTCACCGCATGGGGCTCTTATGCCCAATACGTCGCGCTGCGATACGCCGACGAGAATCTTGTGAGGCTGCCCGACGAGATCGACTTCGTCACTGCGGCCGGCCTGGGGTGCCGGTTCAGCACGTCGTTCCGCGCGATCGTCGCACAGGGCCAGGTAACGGCGGGGCACTGGGTCGCGGTCCACGGCTGCGGCGGCGTCGGACTATCCGCGATCATGATCGCCCATGCCCTCGGAGCCCGCGTGATCGCGGTCGACATCGACGCCAAGGTCCTGGATCTCGCGAAAAAGCTCGGAGCGGACATCGTGGTCGATGGACGCGAGGGCACGGACGTTCCCGCCGCGATTCGCGATGCGACTGGCGGCGGCGCGGACGTCTCGATCGACGCCCTCGGCAGCGCGGTCACGTGCGGCAACTCGATTCTCTGCCTGCGAAGGCAGGGCCGCCACGTCCAGGTCGGGCTCCTGGCGGGCGACGACTATCTGCCGCGGGTACCCATGCACCGAGTGATCGGCTGGGAACTTCAGATCTGCGGCAGCCACGGTATGCAGGCGAGCCGCTACGGCCAGATGCTGGCGATGATCGCGGACGGCAGACTCAATCCCCAGGCTTTGATCGGCGGAAGAATCCCGCTGGAGGAGGCGCCGGATCAGTTGGCGAAGATGGGACAGTTCGGCTCGGTCGGCATCACCGTCATCGACCGGTTCTGACAAGGATGGACGCAATCGCATCAGGAAAAGTGCAAGGGAATGAGGAACTCGTGTGCATCGCTCCGGCTAGGGCTCGTCGTTGTGTTCGGTCTGGCGAGCGTGGCCTTGGGCGAGCCGTCGCAGAGGAACAAACCGTACGCTTACCTCTTCCCCGGCGCGATGAGCGAACTGGTCGAGCGTTTGCAGCGAGAAGGCGTCGAAGTCCTGGAGCTTCGTGAAGACATCGACCTGGAGGTCGCCGTCCACGGCATCGAACGGGTGATGCGGGATGCGAACGACGGCCAGAGGAGAACGAGCGTCACGCTTCAGACTCGGGCTGAGCGACAGACCAGGCGATTGCAGGCCGGGACGATCCTCGTCAAAGCGCCGTGCGAACCCAATGAGACGATCCGTCGTCTCCTGGAGCCCGATGGCAGAAAGGGTCGTCGCACCCAGAGACTCCTGGGCCGACCGGCGGAGGGGCAGGTCTATCCCATCTTCGGGCTCGATGCCTATGTTCCCATGACCTTGGGATCGGTCAAGCCGCTGGAGGAGAAGCGGGAATTCGACAAACCCATCACCTTCGAGACGGTCCACGGGCCGATGAAACGCGTCAGTTTCAACGGCTCTCCCGTCAGCGGTCTGACCTGGCTCTCCGACGGCGGGCACTATCTCCAGCGTCGCGACGGACGTCTGTACCAGGTGCACGCGGTCTCCGGACGCTCGACCCTGTTTGTGGACCCGAACGTCTTGGCCGCGGGGCTGGGGCGTCTGCCTGCAATGCGGCCCAAGGATATCGAATCGATCTCGCAGCAGGCCTGGTTTCACATGAGTCCCGATCGCAGTGCGGTCCTGATCGACTATGAAAACTGGCTCATCCGGTTTTTGCGTACTTTTCATGGTGGGTTACGCTACGAGTTCGTAGCGGGTTTCGTGCAGAGCGTAGATCTTGAGTTTGAAGAATTCCGTGTCTCTGAAACCGTAGGCTTTGCGTTGCAGGACGCGG
>DATIKY010000322.1:0-7529 GCA_035476995.1 Sedimentisphaerales bacterium
GCGATGAGCCTCGCCGTGTAGGCTCATTATCGCCGTGACCCAGATCGGCTTTGCCGCGTCCCCGCTCATTTGTCCCCCTGTGCCGCGTCCCAAATCTGGGCCCACCGCCCCCGCGGCGGCATGCCCGCCCGGACCCACGCCGCCAGCTCCTCGACGCTCCACAGTCGGCGGCCACCCAGCTTCCGGGACTGCGGTCCCAGCTCGCCAGTGCGATCCATCTGGAGGTACAGGGTCCTCCCGACGCCGATCATCGAGGCGGCCTCGGCAGCGCTGACACACAAGCGGCGCATGATCGTAGCCTCAGACGCCATCAGGTACCCCCTGACGGAGTCCGGCCGCGACGTAGCTCTCGACCGTGGCGCGCGGCCACAACCAAATTTTACCGACAAGGAGGGCTTGGAGACGCCCCTTCGCGCGGAGGCGATGGAGGGTCCGGACGGGGCATTTGACGCCCGACTCGCGGAGTCGTAGTAGTCGGACGACCTCGGCCGTCGTCAGGAGGTCATGTGCTACCGGTTCGGACACCACTTGATTTTTCGTTCTGCTCATTTTCGTGCTCCACTGCAAAAGGTTTCGCGGCCGCTCACATCGTCACCTGTGGCCGACTGCCACTCCGACGCGCCGTACTCCACGCTCCGTCTTTCCCTTTCGCAGCGGCCCGCAACGAGCAGGTCCCGCTGTGTGTTGATCGCATTACACCACACCGCGCGACGCGCGGCAAGAACATTCTCGATATTCTGGCTCTTCTATACTATAGCTTATTGTTATTGTATATGTAAACACTGTATGTTCAAAGGTTAAGAGATGGGGATGTCGCGAAGATTTTTTGCAGAATTTTCAGACGGATCTGGTGCTGTGGGGACATTTCCCGGCCAAAACGCAAGATTCCGCCGTCGGCCTGATCGCTGAAAAAGTAGCGGCGCGGCAAGTCGTTTCAGGCAGGGGGGTTATGGAAGGGGGCGACTTGCCGCGCCGGTGATTGCTGGGGACACCGCCGCCCTTAATCAGTGATGCCTCCCTTCGCTTTTCAGCCTCAGCGTCGTAGTAGTCCCGCGCCTTGTCCCCGATCATCGCCCGCTGGGAAGGCGTGAGGTCTCTGCGATGCAGATTGCGGCTCAGGACGGGGTCCAGGACAAACAAACAGGGCCGCCCGGAACTCTGAATCCGGACGGCCCTTGGTGGTTGATCTGGGTTTCCTGGGTCTGGCGCGAATGAAACGCAAGAAATCGGCCAAGCCTCAATACTGCTCTTTGTGGGATTGTCGTAAGTGCTTGTTTCTCCGTGGTTTACTGACTGGGCCCGCAAGGATTCGAACCTTGGACCAAGGGATTATGAGTCCCCTGCTCTACCGCTGAGCTACGAGCCCTAAATCGTTTTAAAGTAAGAACTTATGGCCATGGTGCGATATTGTCAGGTAGCGACTGCAACCTTGGCTACAACCGGCGCTCTGAATACGATGGGACCATGTTTGTGGAACTCGTCGAGACCGATGAAGGTAATACCCATGGTGCTCCGTAACCCTGAGCGAAAGACGCACCCAAACAAACTCCCGCTCACTCTACATCCTGCAGGCCAGTACTGCAAGAGGATTAGCGGCAAGCTATGCTACTTCGGGCTCATCCGGCTCAAGTGCCCCATTACTCATCCATTTGATGGATAGAGACGTTTCAGCTTTGTCCTGGCGTCTGCCGTGGTGAACTGTTGGAGACCAGTGTCAGGCCTACACATCTCACAATCGGGCTCTTCCTCTCGTGGAGCTGCGAGGATATGCCCTTTGCTTCCGATGTCCAAGTCATCGCGATCTCGCCAGACTCGTCCGACATGCGGGAGCCGCGCACCCCGAGGCGGGAACCCTCTCAGGACGGGACCGCAAATTCCGAGTTCCACGCACCCGATTCCGAACGGACATGCAACGCAAACTCCTGAATCCCAAACAGACGTGTCTGTGCCCGGACATCCTGGCGGCTCGACGTACAGGCAGCCCCGAAACGGCCTTCCTTGGGAAGTCTACCGCTTTTCGCCTCCAGCATGGTATGAGAGCGAAACGCTCCCTTGAGGGCGTGCAAAGGGGTCTCCAACGCGATGTTTCGCGTTGGGGACCCCGGCACCCCTACTGCTGGTGGCTCTCATGCGATAAACTCCCGACACCCGGACGCGCAGCGGCCCTCCGGGCCGGGCATCCACTTTTCGACCGTGACCGAGCCGACGAGAATCAGCAGGGGAATCTTGCGGAAGGCCCTGACACAGGTGTCGATGCAGTCTCAAGACGCCATTCAAGCTGCAGCAGGGGCGAAAAGCAGGTTCAGTGTGCCGAATGGCTTGATACCGGCCCTTGCGGCGGTTAGAAAAGGGAGTATGAGTAGACAGCCCGCATCCAGTCAGTCGAAGCATTCCGTCGCAGGCAAGGCGTTGCTGGCCGCGATGTGTGTTGTGGCGGTCGCCCGAGCTGAGCCGCCCCAGCCGCCGAGTCCTGTGATTCGGGAGATCGTGTGGGCTCCGGCCGACACCATCGTTCGGCAGGCTCCCGGCAGCGACAACTGGCCTCTCACGTGGGCCGATGACGACGCGCTTTACGCGACCTGGGGAGATGGGCGAGGGTTCGAGCCCATGATCCCGCAGAAGCTGAGCATGGGGTTTGCTCGCATTGACGGTCCGGCTGCGTCTTTCGTCGGCGTGAACATTCGTTCAGACGCCGAGCAGCCCGGCAGTGGCCGCGCCGGCCGCAAGGGATGGGGGATGCTCTGCGTCGAGGGCACGCTCTATCTGGCCATGGGACACGCCGACGGAAAAGGGGGCCAGAGTCAGTTGGCATGGTCCCGGGATCATGCGCGGGCGTGGGAGTTCGAGGATTGGGTGTTCCCCCAGTTCGGTTTGGTGGGCTTCGTGAACTACGGGAGGGACTACGGCGGGGCCCGGGATGGGTATGTCTATGCGTACTCGCACGATGGCCCGCTGGCCGATACGCCGGCGGATCGATTTGTTCTCCTGCGTGTGCCGAAGGATCGAATCCTCGATCGAAAGGCCTGGGAATTTTTTGAACGACGGGATGAGGCCGGACGCCCGGTCTGGACGAGCGATGTCGATCGCCGCGGGGCAGTCTTCTCGCACCGCGACGCGTGTCTGCGGTCCGCGATGACGTACAACGTTCCGCTGCGTCGTTACCTGTGGTGGCAACAGATCCCCGCGCCGCAGGGCAGCCAGGATCGGGGCGACACTCGGTTCGAGGGGGGGTTCGCGATCTACGACGCGCCGGAGCCGTGGGGCCCCTGGACGACCGCTTTCTACACCGAACGCTGGGACGTCGGCCCGGGCGAGCATGGCGACTTCCCAGCCAAGTGGATCAGCCCCGACGGTCGGGAACTGCATTTGGTCTTCTCGGGCGACGATGCGTTCTGCGTGCGAAAGGCCACGCTTGTGTTGGTTTCGCAGGAGGCGGTGGGCCCTGTCCCCGAAGCGGTCCGTGAGAGGCTGCGGCTTGCTCCATTCTATCAGAAGCATCTGCACGTGGGGGGGGCTGCCGATTGTCGGCTCCGCGAAGGTTTCGGACCATGCCCTTCGCGAGGCTGCCTGGATCATTCGACGCATACTGACCGGCCGGGACGACATCCTCCAGGCCCTGGCCGCCAATCGTGTGCGGGTCGTGGTCATGGCCTGGAACGAGTTCACGACGGACATCCCCGAACACAGCAAACTGACGCCCAAGACCTACTGGGACCGGGGGGCCCGCGGCCTGGCCGCTACGCCGCATGCCCCGGCCGTGAGCTGTGGCGAGGAGAACCTGCTGTGCCTGCCCGGCGATCCGTACCACACGGAGAACATTCTGATCCACGAGTTCGCGCACACGATCCACGAGATGGGCCTGTCGCGGCTGGACCCGACGTTCGACTCGCGGCTCAACACCGCCTACGAACACGCCCAGCAGCAGGGCCTGTGGCCCAAGACCTACGCAATCACCAATCGCCACGAGTACTGGGCCGAGGGCGTCCAGTGCTGGTTCGACAACAATCGTGAAAACGACTCCTCCCACGGCCCGATCAACAGCCGGGCGGAGCTGGAGCAATACGATCCTGCCTTGGCGGAGTTGTGCCGGGAGGTTCTTGGCGCCGGATCGTGGCGATACAAGAAGCCGATGGAGCGAAACGAAGCCGATCGGTCTCACTTGGCTGGTTGGGACCCTGGCAACCTGCCCCGCTTCGAATGGCTGGCCCGCGGAGAATGAACGCATGGATCGAGTCTTGGAACCCGAGGTGATGGAGGACGAGCAACAGGCGATCGCGTACGCGAGGGCCGATTTCTCCTCGTCCAATCAGATGTTCGTGGATGGCCTGATCGAAACCTTCGAATCCAGGCTGGGAACCGTCCTGGATCTGGGCTGCGGTCCCGGCGACATCCCCATCCGTCTGGCCCGGGCAATGCCGTCCGCCTACGTCGTGGCGGTCGATGCGTCGGAGGCCATGGTCTGCCTGGCGCACGAGGCGGTGGAGACCGCCGATCTGCTCCGGCGGGTCCGCATCGTCCGCGGACGCATCCCAGGGCTTCGCCTTCGCGCCGGCGGTTTCGACGCGATTATCTCGAAAGATCTTCTGCACCATCTGCCGGACCCGGTGGTGTTCTGGGACGAGGTCAAGCGTCTGGGGCGACCCGGCGCTGCGGTCTACGTGATGGACCTGTTTCGCCCCCAGTCGGAGGACGCGGCGGCCCGAATCGTCGAGACCGTCTCGGCGGACGAGCACGAAATCCTCAAGACGGACTTCTACAATTCTCTGCTGGCGGCCTTCACACCCGACGAAGTCCGGGACCAGCTTAGCCAGGGGGGACTGGAGTTTGCGGTCGAGGCGGTCAGCGAGCGACACATGCGGATTCGAGGCGTGCTTTGATCAGGAGTGTCACGGATGCGGATGAGAAGTCTTATCGCAGGCGTTTGTCTGGCGGCGTTGCTGTTCGGATGCAAGGACCGGGCCGAAGAACCCGAGCGAGTGCCCTATCGCGAGGTGTCCGGGACGTTCTCCATCGTGGCGGCGGATCCGAACACCGGCGTCTGCGGGGCCGCGGTCGCCAGCAAGTATCCCGCTGTCGGGAAGGTGGTACCCTACGTGCGGGCGGGGGTCGGCGCGTTTTGCACGCAGCACTGGCACAACCCGTCCTGGGGCGAAAAGGCCCTCGATCTTCTGGCTGAAGGCCGCCTGCCGGAGGAGGTCCTTGCGGAGCTTCTGCGGAACGATCCCCAGAAGGACAAGCGGCAACTGGCCATCATCGACATGTCCGGCCGGGCGGCCAACCGCAATTGCTCCGGCTCAGACCCTTCGGGCCTCTGGTGGGGTTCTGCGGCAGGGCGGTACTACGCCTGCCAGGGCAACACCCTCACCGGCTGCGAGGTGATTCACGCCATGGCCCGCGCGTACGAGCGGACTCATGGCAGTCTCGCCGACCGGCTGGTGGCGGCCCTGGTCGCCGGCGACCAGGCCGGCGGGGACCACCGCGGTCGGCTGGCCGCCGGGATTCGAGTCGCCAGGAAGGGCGTCGACGGGCACTGGTTCGAGTTGTATGTGGACAAGAGCGAGGATGCAGTAGCCGATCTGGCGAGGCAGTACGCGGCCTTGCAGCATGAGGCCAAAGGGACTTCCCAATGACACCGCAGGACAAACGGCAGTTATACAATGTCGTACTGGACCGCGTGAGACACCTGATCGAAGGCGAGACCGATCTGATCGCGGTAATGGCGACGGTCGCCTGCGAGTTGCACCACGCGTTCGGTACTTTCGACTGGACCGGTTTCTACCGGGTGGTCGAGCCGGGACTGCTCAAGATCGGGCCGTACCAGGGGACGCACGGATGCCTGACGATCCCGTTCGATAAGGGCGTCTGCGGCGCCGCCGCTCGTCTGCGAAAGACTCACGTTGTCCCCGATGTCCGCCGGTTCCCTGGGTACATCGCGTGCTCCTCGTCCTCTCGTTCGGAGATCGTTGTGCCGGTCGTCGCCCCGTCAGGAAGGCTCCTGGGCGTTCTGGATATCGATTCAGATCGACTTGCAGCGTTCGACGAAATCGATAGAATAGGCTTGGAGCAGATCTGTTCGGTGGTTGCTGGTGTTCATCCTGGAGATTGACCGATGAGAAAGAGTGCGTTGCGCGCGTTGCCGGGCCTGTTGATCTCGGGGTTCTTCGTCTGTGGCGCGTCGGCGGCCGAGGCGTCGAAACCTGCCAAACCCTGGATCGGCGTGCACGTCATGCTCACCAGTCGGGGACAGACCGAGGCGTTGACCGAGGTCATCGGAACGCTCGCGGAAGCGGGCATCAACACCATCGTCGGGGAGATCAACTACGGATTCGAATACCAGTCGCATCCCGAGCTGCGCGGGGACAATCCCAGCAGCAAGGAGCAGATCGGCAAGCTGGTCGCCGAGTGCAGGAAGCACAACATCCGCCTGATCCCGCAATTCCAGTGCGTGGGGCATCAGTCCTGGGGCGAGAACACGTTCGTCCTGTTGAGGAAGTACCCCCAGTTCGACGAGAGTCCCGGCCAGTACCCCGGCAACAAGGGGATCTACTGCCGGAGCTGGTGCCCGCAACATCCGGAGGTCAATCCGATCATCTTCAGCCTGATGGACGAGCTGCTGGCCGCGTTCGAGGCCGACGCGTTCCACGTGGGGATGGACGAGGTGTTCCTGATCGGGGAGGAGGCCTGTCCCCGGTGCAAGGGCAAGGACAAGGGCGAGCTGTTTGCCCTGGCGGTCAACGACTACCACAAGCATCTGGTCCAGGAGAAGAAAGTCGAGATGCTCATGTGGGGCGACCGGCTGATCGACGCCAACAAGATCAACTACGGCGAGTGGGAGGCCAGCAAGAACGGCACCGCAGGTGCCATCGATCGGATCTCGAAAGACATCGTCATCTGCGACTGGCACTACGAGCTGCGGCCCGCCTATGAGTCGGTCCCGATGTTCCTGGAGAAGGGTTTCCGCGTCTGGCCGGCCAGTTGGCGAAAGCCCGACGCCGCCAAGGCGTTCATCGACTACTCTCGGGCCCAGAACCACCCGCGGATGCTTGGCCACCTGAACACGACCTGGGGCGCGGTTCCGCTCAAGGAAATCACCGCCTTCGAGCCGCTGAAGCTCTCGACGGCAGCGTTCAAATGAGAAAATGGGAAGTTGGGTTGTCGATGGTTGATTTGGAGCGATTGATGCCTTGCGTCCGCAAGTCTGAAATCAACCATCAGAGATTACGGCCGACCTCGCTTCTCGAATAGCTCCAACCAGGCGAGGGTCAAGGCGTCGCTCAGGGCGCCGGATCCTCGGTACTCCTCTGGTATCTTACCCCAGTAGAAGCCCCACGGCGTGAAACGGACGCCGGTCGTGGTGACAAACCCCCGGCCGTCGTCGGAGACGCGGACAGGGCCAGCGCGCACTTTTGGGTAAATTGGGCTGGCGCGGTAAGATGTTTTCGGGGAGAATCGTTTCGTGTGACATCTTCTTACATGAAAGGATTCTCGATGCTGGTGATGGGTGCTCCGGATGCGGTCAACCTGCTGCG
>DATIKY010000323.1:0-51546 GCA_035476995.1 Sedimentisphaerales bacterium
AACTGCGTGAGGAAACCGCCGCATGGGAGAAGAGCCGTGACGGGGCCGAGGTGAAAGTGAACTGGCAGTTCACCACGGCAGACGCCAGGACAAAGCTGAAACGTCTCTATCCATCAATGGATGGGTAATGGAGCACTAGCAAGCCCGCTCCTGTGCCAACACAAGGAGTTGCAGGGCTCACTGACCCCCTATCTGGGCGACCCGAAGGTCCTTCTGTGCAAAACGGGGGCCCGCGCCAACCTGCAACAAGGCTGCCACAATCTGTCTCCCGCCATCACTCTCCAGCGCAGCAGCCGTGAGATCGCGATCTCCATCGCAGCCCTGCCTCACAAAGACATCCCTATCATCCCTCAGTACACGTATGCCATGAACAGCAACCTCTACAGGACCTTTCGGACGGCGAGTCTCGCGGAGGGATCGCAATCCAATCGGCTGAACTCCAGGACCCTTCGAGAATGGAAGGTCTGCAAGGAATCGCACGTTATGCGTAGCCCGTCCGAGGTGTTCGCCTTCGGCGAGGAGAACTCCTGGACGATCAACAAGGAAACACAGGGACAGACATGCTACAATCTCAGCGGCGCTTGGCCGGGGTTCGAAAACCGGGATTTCCCCGCGGACATCGTCGATCCCATACTGGCTGACTTTGAGCCCGTCGGCGCCATCACCCTGGGGGGGCTGGATATCCAGCCAACCTATGTCGTCAGCGGAACCGGAGATCCGATGGTCGCGTCAAGGCCGTCCGACCCGGGGATCGGAGATGCATTCGCGACCTATCACCGTCCTCGCGGGGGGGACCTGAACACGGGTCATTCCTTCATATCCATGCTGGACGGCCACGTTCGCAAGGTCACCGTCTCGGACCAACTCCGCAGGAGCCGCCAGGACCCGAACATTCCTCCAAGCAAGCTCGGTCCCGGCGGCAATCTGCACCTGGCCTGGCCGCTGGACATTCCTCCCCTGGCGGGCTGGGAGAACCAATGATGCGTCGAGTCGTGGAGGGGTCCTGCCGGGTCTGTAACACAAATGCGGTGAAATCCGGGAAAGGGCCGGCAGGACCGATCCGAGAGAGGAAACCGCCCTTTTCCACTGAAACGATGGGGTTTCTGCCCTCTTCAGAGGCAAGACTGCCCGACGGGAGGACCACCTCAGCCGGCCCCTGGCGAGTCGGACATTGACAGAAGTCGCCCGGTCGGGGATAATCGCCAGCTTCCGGGATCGGATGAATCGAAGGCCAATCCACTTGGTTGGCGGTTGGACAGGGATCGAGTCGTCTGCATGCCCGACCGGTAGATGGAAGGCGACCGTAGCGCGGATAGACGGAATCCGTCCGCGCTGGGGTTTGTGGATTTTCGCTTGACAGCCAGGCCATTGTCGTGTAGTAAAAGGGGTTTATGCCGATGGCGAGAGGGTCGCCTTGTGGATTATTGGAAAGAATTGGAGTAGTCGTATATGTTACCGATGAGACGGACCAGCAAGAGTCGGGTGCGGACCCGGCGGTCGCACCAGGCGCTCAAGCCGGTGAATTACACCCTTTGCCCCAAGTGCAGCCAGTCGATCCTGCCGCACACGGCGTGCAACAACTGCGGATATGTGAACCCGAACCTGACGCTCAAGCTCGGTAAGGAGGAAACCGACTAAACATGCGTATTGCAGTGGATGCCATGGGAGGGGACCACGCCCCGGACGAAATCATCGCCGGCGTACTTGAGGCGTTGCCCCAGATCGACAAGGATGACGCGCTTATCCTGGTGGGTCCGAAGGACCTGCTGGAGCAGAAGCTGGCGGCTGTGACCTACGACAAGGAGCGGCTCAGCCTCGTGGACGCGCCGGATGTGATCGGGATGGACGAGAAGCCGGTGGACAGCCTTCGCAAGAAGCCGCGAAGCTCGATCAGCGTGATGGCGAAGCTGGCCAAGACCGGCGACGCTCAGGCTGTGATCTCGGCCGGCAACACCGGCGCGTGCGTGGCGGCATTTCAGATGCGAATGCGCGCTCTGCCCGGCGTGAACCGGCCTGGCATCGCCGTGGTTTTCCCGAGCCCCAGCGGCCCGGTCACGATCTGCGATGTCGGCGCCAATATCGCCTGCAAGCCCCTGAATTTGTATCAGTACGGGCTGATGGCAAGCATCTATTCCCGCAACTTCCTGGGGATTCCGAATCCCCGCATCGGGCTGATGAGCATCGGGGAAGAGGATGCCAAGGGCAATGAAGTCGTGAAGAAGGCCGCGGATCTGTTGCGCGGCGACCCGCGGTTGACCTTTATTGGAAACATTGAGGGGAGAGACATCTTCCGAGGCGTCTGCGATGTGGTGGTCTGTGAGGGGTTCGTCGGCAACGTCGTGCTCAAGCTGACCGAAGGCGCGGTCGACAGCCTGTTCCGCGCGATCAAGCAGGAGTTGATGCAGGAACAGCCGCAGTTGGCCTTGATGTTCAAGCCGATCATCATGCGGGTTTACCAGAAGCATGATTACAATGAATATGGCGGCGCCCCCCTGCTGGGCATCGACGGCACGGCCCTGATCTGCCATGGCGCCAGCAAAGCCCGCACGATCCGCAACGCGGTTCGCACCGCCAAGACCTGCCACACGCAAAAGATCAATGAGCGAATCATGGAGAGTCTCGCGGAAGCTGGCGTAAGGACAACGGATGCAGAGTAAGACTGAGGAACGCCTCCCGGCGAACCGTGCCGTCATCACCGGGTGCGGCTCCTTCGTTCCCGCCAAAATCCTGACCAACGACGACCTGTCGAAGATGGTCGACACCTCGGACGAGTGGATCGTCACACGGACCGGGATCAGCGTCCGTCACGTCACGTCGGACGAGGAAACGACAGCCCACCTGGCGACCGAGGCGGCCAAACGCGCCCTGGAGTACGCCCAGTACAATGCCGAAGACGTCGAACTGATCGTCGTGGCCACAATCACCCCGGAGATGGTCTTCCCCTCCACCGCCTGCTTCGTGCAGCAGGCGATCGGGGCCAGGAAGGCCTGGGCGTTCGACGTGGCCGCCGCATGCAGCGGGTTCGTCTACTCCCTGCACATGGTCCAGCAGATGATGGAGAACGGCCGGCTCGACAGCGCCCTGGTGATCGGCGCCGAAACGCTCACGAAGATCACCAACTGGAAGGACCGGACCAGTTGCATCCTGTTCGGAGACGGAGCCGGAGCGGTCCTGCTCCAACGCAAGCAGGACGCCGGACGCGGAATCCTCTACAGCACGCTCGGCGCCGACGGCAGCTACTGGGAATCCCTGAGCTGCAGGGCGCACGGGTCGCGGAATCCCGCCCGAAAGCCCCTGGAAGACCCCGATTTGATCTTCATGCAGATCAAGGGCCGAGAGGTCTACCAGCAGGCGGTCCGGCGGATCGTCGAGGCGGTCACCGACTGCCTGACCCACTGCAACCTGACCCTGGACGACATCGACATGTTCATCTCGCACCAGATGAACGCGCGAATCATCGAATCGGCCGCCAAACGCCTGAACCTGCCCGACGAGAAAGTCTTCGTCAACATTCAGAACTACGGCAACACCTCCGCCGCGTCCGTGCCCATCGCATTCGATGAATGCATGAGGCACGGGAGAGTCAAGAAAGGCGACATCGTCCTGTTCGTCGCATTCGGCGCCGGGGTCACCTGGGGTGCCAATGTGATCGAGCTCTAACGCGTCGTCATGCACAAAAAGGATTGCCGCCCGCTCCTGACGGGTGGGGACGGAAACAAACAAGGATAGGAACGATGAAGACCGCCTTTATATTCCCTGGACAAGGCGCCCAGACCGTGGGCATGGGGGCCGATGTCGCCCAGGCCTGCCCTGTCGCGGCCGCCCTGTTCGACCAAGCCAACGAGATCCTCGGATTCGACCTCAAGACGATTTGCTTCGAGGGTCCGGCCGAGAAGCTCAACAGCACGACGATGTCGCAGCCGGCGATCTTCGTGACGTCGGCGGCCTTGCTGGAGATCCTCCGGACGAGCCCGGCGACCGCGAGCGTCAAGCCGGACGTCACGGCGGGCCTGAGCATGGGCGAGTACACCGCTTTGTATGCCGCCGGGGCCGTCAGTTTCGAGGATGGCCTGCGGCTGGTTCGCAAACGAGGCGAGGCCATGCAGGCTGCCGCGGACGCGACCCAGGGCACGATGGTGAGCCTCATCGGCCTGGATGAAGACAAGGTTCGCCGGCTCTGCGACGAGGCCCGCCAGGGCGATCTGCTCGAGCCGGTCAACTTCAACTGCCCCGGCCAAATCGTCGTCAGCGGCAGTCTCGGCGCCTGTGCGAGGGCGTTGGAACTGGCCCCCACGCATGGAGCGGCCAAAGCCGTCCGGCTCGAGGTGGCCGGCGGGTTCCACACGAGCCTGATGGCCGGTGCCGCCGAGACGCTGCGTCAGACGCTGCGCCAGACGCGGATCTCGCAGCCCGCAGCGGCTCCGACGATCGCGAACATCAACGCGGAGTACTACCGGACGGCCGATGAGGTCGTCTCGGGCCTGACGAAACAGCTCACCGGCGCGATCCTCTGGCACAAGTGCATGGAGCGACTGCTGACTGAGGGAGTCGAGGAGTTCTACGAGATCGGGCCCGGTCGGGTCCTGACCGGCCTGATGAAACGCATCAACAGAAAGACCAGGGTGACCAACGTCAGCGACCTGGCCTCGGTGAAAGCCCTGGTCGGCTAGACATTCGGCCGGTTGGCCGCCCTGCCCCGGCAGGATGCTGGAAATCGTAACGTGTTTTGAGTTCAGAAGTTGGAGACAGAGGATGGCGGATAAACGATTGGCGGTGGTGACCGGCGGCGCTCGAGGCATCGGCCGCGCGATTGTGTTCGAACTGCTCAAGCAGGGACGCGCCGTCGCGGCGCTGGATATCAAGCAGGAGCAACTCCAGGAGCTCGAGCAGGCGGGCAAGCAGGCCGGTTACGAGATCCTCACGCGGTGCGTCGACATCACCAGGAGCGACGAACTGACCGAGGTCCTGGAGTCGCTGGCCTCCGAGCACGGCGGCATCGGCATCCTGGTCAACAACGCCGGGATCACGCGCGACAAGCTGATGATCCAGATGGACGACGAGGATTTCGACCGGGTGATGAACGTCAACCTGCGTGCGGCGTTCACCGCGACCCGCGTGGCCACCCGGTCGATGATCCGCAACAAGTTCGGGCGGATCGTCAATATCAGCTCCGTGGCGGGCGTGATGGGCCAGGCGGGCTCGGCCAACTACGCCGCGAGCAAGGCCGGCCTGATCGGCATGACCAAGTCGATCGCCCGGGAGGTGGGCAAGAAGAACGTGACCGCCAACTGCATCGCGCCGGGCTTCATCCAGACGGACATGACGGCGGTGCTGTCGGAACTGGTCAAGAACGCCGCGATGGAGGTCATTCCGGTCAAGCGGTTCGGGACCGTCGAGGACGTCGCCCGCGCGGTGGCCTTCTTCGCCAGTGACGAGGCCGGCTACATTACCGGACAGGTCCTGTGCGTCGACGGCGGCATGGCCATGTAGAAAAACGAAAAAAATGTTTGTGTGCCCCCCCTCCAGTCGGTAAGATACCGGCCGAAATCCGGAGGGTGGTGGTACACGTGTAGTTCCAGAGAATCGCAACAAAGGCCCAGTCAGTATTCTGATCCAGTTAAGGAGGATACAGCAGTGAGTATCGAAGAGGTGGATGTCCGACAGATTGAGAACAAGGTGATCGAAATCATCAGCGAACAGATGGGCGTAGACAAATCCGAAATCACGCGCGAAACCTCCTTCATCAACGACCTGAATGCCGACTCTCTGGACACCGTGGAGCTCGTGATGGAGTTTGAGGACGAGTTCGACATGAGCATTCCCGACGAAGAGGCCGAGAAGATCCAGACTGTCGGAGCCGCCGTCGAGTATATCGTGAACATCGCCCAGTCTAAGAAGAAGGAAGGCGCATAGAGTCAATGGATAGACGCCGAGTGGTTATAACGGGCTTGGGGTGCATCACCGCCCTGTCCGAGTCCGTCGACGAGTTGTTTGACGCGCTGTGCGAAGGCCGCAGTGGGGTTTCTCCGTTCGAATCCTTCGACACCAGCGCGTATCCTGTGCATTTCGGGGGCGAAATCAAGAACTTCGAGGTGACCAAGTACATTGACAAGCGTGAAGCCAAACGGATGGACCGCTTCAGCGAGTTCGCCGTGGCGGCGTCCATTCAGGCCGTCAAAGACAGCGGTCTCGATTTCGCCAAAGAGGACCCCTACCGCGTCGGCGCCATCGTCGGCACGGGGATCGGCGGCATCAAGGAAATCGAGGAACAACACGTTCGACTGCTCGAAAAGGGGCCGGGCAAGGTTTCGCCCTTCTGCGTGCCGCGCCTGATGTCCAACGCCGCCAGCGGCAACATCGCGATCCAGTTCGGGCTCCGCGGGCCCACGTTCGCGGTTTCCAGCGCCTGCGCCTCCGGCAACCACACCATCGGAGAGGCGTTCTGGAACGTCGCCAGCGGGCGAAGCGACGTCATCGTCACCGGTGGCTCGGAAGCAGCCTGCACGCCCATCGGGCTGGGTTCCTTCTGCGCCGCCCGCTCGCTAAGCACGCGGAACGACAATCCCCAGGCGGCGTCGAGGCCCTTCGATCGCGACCGGGATGGGTTCGTTCTGGCCGAGGGCGCGGGCATGCTCGTCCTGGAGGAGCTGGAGCACGCTCGCAAGCGAGGCGCCAGGATCTATGGCGAGCTGCTGGGCTACGCGGCCACCGACGACGGCTACCACATCACCGCCCCGCTGCCCGACGGCGCCGGCGCCGCGATGGCCATGAAGCTGGCGTTGGCCGACGCCAAGATCAACATTGAGGGCGTGGACTACATCAACGCCCACGGGACCAGCACGGAACTCAACGACATCGCCGAGAGCACGGCCATCAAGGCCGTCTTCGGGGAGCAGGCCTACAAGATTCCGGTCAGCTCGACCAAGAGCTGTCTGGGGCACATGCTGGGCGCCACGGCCGCGGTGGAACTGATCGCCGCGATCAAGGCGATCAACCACTCGGTCATCCCCCCGACGATCAATCTGGAGAACCCGGACGAACGTTGCGATCTGAAGATGGATTACGTCCCTCTGAAGGCTCGCGAGACCAAGGTCAATGTGGCTCTGAGCAACTCCTTCGGTTTCGGCGGGCACAACGCCTGTGTCATCGTCGGGCGGATCTGATCCCGCTTTTTTGGACTTATGGTTCGACCTGACGTCGGGCAACGGCGTCGGGTCGTTTTCTTTTATGGGCGGGGTGAAGCATGGTCTGGGCGACGCTGTTTCTGATTGGCGGGCTGCTGCTGCTCTGGAGAGGCGCCGACTTTCTGGTTGGCGGCGCGGTGGGCCTGGCGGAGAGAATGGGCGTCAGCCAACTCGTCGCAGGATTGACCATCGTGGCCATGGGGACTTCCGCCCCCGAGGTGGCGGCCGCAGTCACCGCCGCGGTCGGCGGCAAAGGCGACCTCGCTATCGGCAATGTCTACGGCTCCAACATCGCCAATCTCGCCATGATCGGCGGCATCGTCGCGATGATCCGCCCCCTGGAGGTCCGGGCCGCGACCCTCCGACGGGAGATCCCGGCCATGCTGGCGATCACCCTGCTGCTGTGGCCGGTTCTGGCCGATCGGGCGGTGTCGAGATTCGACGCGACCATCCTGCTGCTGATCTTCACGGGCCTGGTCCTTCACACGGTGCGCACCGCTGGCACGACGAGAACAGGGGCATCGACGGAGCCGGTCCCCACCACCACGATCGAGCCGCCCCGAACCGTCGGACGCGACATTCTGGCCATCGCGCTCGGGCTGGCGGCCCTGGCGATCGGCGCCAAAGGTGCCGTCAGCGGAGCGGTGACTCTCGGAACGCGGGCCGGCCTGAGCGACGCCGTGATCGGATCGACCATCATCGCCGTGGGCACCTCGCTGCCCGAACTGGTCACCTGCATCGTCGCGTCGATCAAGGGACGCCACGACATCTCGGTCGGCAATCTCGTCGGATCGAACATCTTCAATGTTCTGTTCGTGACGGGAATCGCCGGACTCGTCCACCCCTTCGGCGTGACCTCGCGGTTTGCCGGCGGGGTGGACTTCTGGATCATGACGGTGATCGGCGGGCTGTTTGCGGCCGCCGCGATCCTCGGAAAGCGTGCGATCCGCCGATCGGGCGGAGGCGTATTGCTGGCCATGTACATCGCCTATCTGGTGTACCTGCTCCGATCCGCCGGCCCGACGTGAGCCTCTCAGGGGCTCAGCATCATGGCCTCTGCGAAGAAGTCGGAGAACCCCCTCTCGTGCGCGATCTCCACATACTGGATCTTCCTGGCCAGGCGGGCGGCTCGTTCACGGCACTCCTCGCTGATCAGCGACATCTGGGCCCCCGTGGCCGCGGCATTGCCGACCGACTGGATTCGATCCAGCGGCACGTTGGGCAACAGGCCGATCCGCACCGCGCTGGCGGGCCGGATGTAGTTGCCGAAGGCCCCTGCCAGGAGAACTCGGTCGATGTCCGAATCGACGAGGCTCAGCTTGCCCATCAGGATGCGGATGCCGGCCAGGATGGCCGCTTTGGCAAGTTGCACCTCGCGGATGTCCCGCTGGGTGAGGATCACGCCGGGATGCCCCTTCTGGTCGTTCCCCGAAAGGCAGAACGCGGGTTGCCCCTCGTTTTGGCACAGTCGAGAAGCGATCGGGGCCGGCAGTGTGCGGCCGAGAGCCCCGCCATCTGCGAATCGCCCGGTTGCGTCGATCACGCCCAAGTCCAGCAGCACCGCGACCGCGTCGATCAGTCCGCTGCCGCAAATCGACCGGGGCGGGGCATTGCCGATGACGTCCAAATCCACGTCTCCGTTGACGACGACAGCCTCGATCGCGCCGTCGGCGGCTCTGCTTCCGTGCTTGATGCGGGCCCCCTCCAGTGCCGGTCCGGCGGCACAACTCGCTGCATAGAGGGTCTGCCGATCCCCCAGGACGATCTCGCCGTTGGTGCCGATGTCCACGACCAGGGTCCGGTCCTGGATGGCGTCCATGTCCACCGCCAGGGCCACCGCTGTCGTGTCGGCACCCACGAAGCCCGCGATGTTCGCGACGCAATGGACGTTGCCGACAGGGTTCATGTCCAGGCCCAACTCGACGGGAGATATGTCGCGGGCGTCCACGGAATGGGCCTGATACGGAGCCTGCCCCAGTTGTTCGACGGGGTATCCCAGAAAGATGTGGTTCATCGTGGTGTTGCCCACGATGCAGGTCTCGTAGATGCTCGAAGCGGCGATTGCGGCCTGGCGGCAGAGCCCGTGGATCAGCTCGTGGACGCAGTCGATGATGACTCTGTGGATCTCCGCCAGTCGTTCGGGCGACCGGGCGAAGTGGATGCGGCTGATCACGTCGTCGCCGAAGCGGGTCTGCGGGTTCAGGACCGCCTGCGTGGCGAGGCACCGACCGTCCGTCATGTCGAGGAGCTTGGCCACGACCGTCGTGGTGCCGATGTCGACGGCGACGCCAAGGATGCCTCCGGGCTTGGCGACCCCTGCGTACCGCCGATGAATGGTGGGCCGGACTTGCGTATTGAGGGCCACGCCGTGATCGAGGATCTTGTACGCATAGAAACGCGACTGGGGCGGTACGACCACCGTCAAGTCGCTCTCTACGTGGTGCTGGCAAGCGGGAATCGGCGTCCCCTCGGGGAACAGATGGAGGGTACACTTTCCACAGGTCCCCTTGCCGCCGCAGGGGGTCGTCAGAATGATGCCCGCTTGCCGGGCGGCCTCAAGAAGGGTAGCGCCTGAATATATCGAGATTTCCTTGTCATCCGGCTTGAAGATTACGCGGAAATGCTTCATCTACGTCATGCGCTGGAGGCCGCCCTCCGAAGTCGAAGTCCTTCGCAGGACCAGCCTGCGAAGGAACGCTGTCAACTGATCTTATGCCTGATCTTCCAGCGTGTCCGTCGTTTCTTGCTGCCAATCTTCCTTCTGCGTCTTGGTTTGGCCATGTACTTCTCCAAGGTTAGGTTATTTCATTGCTACGGGCATGTCCTGACTCGTATAATACAGTTTAGCACAGGCGGAATGTGCGTGTAAAGGACAAAATATGATCCAGTGCGATCAATGCGAGCTTTGTGAGAAGGGACCGGACGGACGCAAGATGTTTCGGTGCGACCCGTTCTCCAACGTCAAGGAAGCCGAGTGCCTCGCCAAATGGCAGCTCATCCGACTCGACATGCTGCTGGGCAGCTACCAGAACATGCTCAGGTGGTACAGCAAGCTGGGACCCCTCCAGGACAAGATTTTCAAGTATGTCCAGCGAGAGATCAACGACATGGAGGAATCCGAGGGCTGGAAGCTCGAAGAGGAGGAGGAACAGGAGGGCCGGGACGAGACTTGGCCCATCTGATGCCCGGTTTCCGTCGTGAAAGCTCTCCGTCGGCGTCGCAACGGTCGGCTTGCGACTTGCGGCATCCCGCGCACGCGATCCAATCCCGAGAAGTTTCACTGGGTAGCCGGATGGGAATGGGGGGCAGCGGCCTCCCGGCGGGCCGCGCTTCCGAGACCGCGTATTTTGACAAACCCTGCAATAAGCCCTTGCGGACAAACGTCTTTTCATCATGAACGCAGCAGATGGGTAGAAGCGTCGAATTAGCCCGGATCATTGATGGCTGTAAATCGGGGGACGCCGACAGCTTTGCGCAAGTGGTTGACATGTACGCCGGCCGCTGCTACGGTTATTTTTATCGGCTCACCGGCGACCGCGACCTCAGCGACGAACTGCTGAGCGAACTATTCATCAAGCTGGTCGAGAAGATCGGGTCCTACAAGGGCGGCGCGTTCGAAAGCTGGCTCTTTAAGATTGCATCGAACATCTTCCACGACCATCTCCGGGGCAAACAGCGACGCCGCAAGCTGATGGACGCGCATCGGACCCAGTTGGAACGGGAGCCCGATCTGAATGAATCGCGATTCTCGGACGAGGGTCAGATACGGCTCGAAAGACTTCAGGTTCACCTGAACCGGTTGGATGCCGATACCCGCGACTTGATTCTGTTGCGTTTCTACTCGGAACTGAGTTTCAAGGAGATCGCCGAACACCGGTCCGAGCCGATCGGCACGGCGCTGTCCAAGCTGCATCGCGGATTGAAGAAGTTGAGAGAGCTCATGGAGGGGTGAAGGGTGGCTGCCATGAAACAGCACGCACATGAAAATCTGACGGAACTGCTTCGACGGTTCATGGACGAGTCGGCCGCACAGGCGGCGCAGGCGGACATCGAGACCGCCGAGCGGATCCTGGAGGCCCATCCGGCCCCGTTCCCATCTCCTGAGACCCTAGCGACGATCCGAGCCCTGACCCTCGCGGCGGCCGCCCGCAAGCGGCATCGGACCCAGATCTTCCGAGGCGCTGTCGCAGTCGCAGCGGCAGTGATCCTGACGATCCTGATCGGCCGCCAGAGTCCCGCGCCGACGGGTGGGCCCACGATCAGTTTCGCCTCGATCCTCCCCACCGCACTCTGGGAGAGCCACGACATCGCGGCCGACGATCTGGACCTCGTGTATTTTGCGTCCGAGATTCGACACATTGAGGCCGAGATCCGG
This sequence comes from Sedimentisphaerales bacterium, assembly GCA_035476995.1. Taxonomy (GTDB): domain Bacteria; phylum Planctomycetota; class Phycisphaerae; order Sedimentisphaerales; family Anaerobacaceae; genus PLanc-01. The sequence goes on from DATIKY010000323.1 coordinate 11,560, forward strand.
GCCCTGGATTCACAAGAGACCGAGATTCGACGGGCGGATGCCGTGAAGGAACTCGAAATGGAACTGGTCGCGATTGAGACCGAGTATTGGAAAGGATCGTACTGATGCAGTTGCGTCGAGTGGCCGCGCTCGTGGCGGGGGTCGCGCTGGCCTGTGGATGGACGACGGCGGTCCTGGCGGCCGCGGAGAACACGCAACCCCAGAACAACATCTGGAAGGATGAGCCCAAGACGTTGCAGCGGGACCTGTCCAAAGACCAGATTGAGCGGATTCTCCAGGGAATCCAGCAGCGAGACCCCGAGAAGGCCAAGGCCCTCGCGGAGCTTCGACAGAAGGACCCCAATCGGTTCATGAACGAGCTGCGCACGCAGGGCCGGCCCGAAATCGACCAGATGCTCCTCGATCGGGTGGAGGCCCGCAGGCAGGAGCGAAACACCAAGTTCCTCGAATGGCTCAAGGCCAACTATCCTGCCGAGGAGCAGACGCTGGCCAAACTCAAGGAAGGCGACCTGCAGGTGTACCTCGTGAATTTCGAGACTATCTGGGACCGGTACGGGTACATCTTCGACACCGAGAACTCCAATCCCGAGCTGGGCGCGGTCCTGAAAGAGGACCTGGTCCTGCGCAAAAGATCCGACGAGCTGTGCAACCGCCATCGCAGAGCGAAATCCGAGGCGGAGAAACAGAAGATCGGCGCCGAGCTGCAGGATGTGGTTGCGCGACGATACGATTTGATCGTGCGACGCAAGGAGATCGCCTACGAGCAACTCCAGAGGCGTCTGGAAGACCTCCACAAGCAGGTCGGCGACAGCAAGGACGACATCGCCAAGTTCAAGGATGACCAGATCAAGCGGGAGAACGTCCGCCAGCGAGTCGAAGCCCTGGTCGGCAGCAAGACCCAGTTCAAGTGGGACTGACGCGGATCAGAGTTGGTGGCGTTTGATTTCTACCTGGGTGGCCCGTTTGAGGGTCCGCTTTTCGACGCTGGTGAGGCTGTGCAGACCGGAGCGATGGACCTTTGCCAGAATCCGGTCGACCTCGACTTGCAGCCTGCGGCTGTCCTCAAGCCTCTTCTCCCACGAGCCCGCGCGTCGCTTCATCGAGAACTTGTCCCACCTCGGCCCCAACAGCACATAGGCCGCCCCCATCGCCATGCCGGCGAAATGGGCCGCTTCCCCGCCAGGATTGAGACCCCGGTTGAAGAGCACGACGAAGAAGGAGTTCAGGGCGAATAGAACCGCCAATAACCGAATCGGAACCGGAAAGACGAAGAGCACCAAAACGATGTGCGGAAACAGGATCGCGCACGCGGCGATCACACCGAGGACCGCGCCGGAGGCCCCGACCATCGGACCGGCCGCCAGGAATCCCACGCGGACCAACAGGGAAAAGACGATCCCGCCGGCGGCTCCACAGATAAGATAGAACGTCAGGAACTTGCGGCTGCCCCAGGACCGCTCCAGGTAATGTCCAAGGAAGTAGAGCGTGAGCATGTTGCCGACAATATGCCAGAGACTCTCCCGACTGTGCAGGAACTGGTAGCCAATGAGTCGCCACGGCTGGAGCGTCGTCGGCCAGCTTCGAGGATCGACCGCGAACCACCCGTGCAGAAGATCCCCCAGTGAACCGACCAGGCAAAGAACGAAGACCGCAAAGTTGACGATCAGCAGCCACTTGACGACGGGCGTCACGCGCGGGAAGTTGAAGCGCATCTGCGGCAAACCAAAACGCTGCTGCCGGAACTCAGACTGCGTATAATCTCTGTCGTACAACCCCATAGTCATCTTCTAGCAAAACCCAGATTCTCAATCAACGCCATTGTACTACAATATCGGTAATTTGGCAAAATGTTCGCGGAGAAATCTCGCCAGCGATGGAGTTGTGGACACCCTTCGTTCTCCAGGGACCACCCCCTCGAAATCATGGACCGATAAGCGTCAAGAACGGCGTTCCATGCAGCGGGTAAGTCCTGCGGACGCCGTCAAGTCCGGCGTGTTGTTGCTGGGCGGCCAGAACATCTCCGGCCCGCAACGAGGAACGGCTCCGCCAGAAACCGGCAACAGCAGCCACGGCGACGACGGCTGCGACGAGAATACAGGCGAGTCTCTTATGCGTGCACAACTCTGACCACACACAAGAATGCGGATGAGGCTCCCGTCAGTTGGACGGGGTCGGCGGGAGCTTCTCCGGCTGAATGCGGGAGAACACCAGCACAAGGATGACTCCCAGAACCGACAGGGCCAGGCCCAGGATCTGGGAGATCGTCAGGCCGGCGGTCTCGAACGGGTTGTCGTCGCGGAGCCCCTCCAGGGTGAACCGCATGATTCCATAGAGAATGAACATAACGCTGAACGTCACGCCCGGCTGGGTGAGGAACCCGTGCCGGCCAGCAAGCTCAGCCTTCTGCGAGCGACGCCAGAGGCCGTACAGGATCAGCCCCAGGAGGACTGCCCCGATCGAGGCATAGAGTTGGGTCGGATGAACCGGCCTGCATCGATACGCCCCGCGCAAAACCTGCTCCTGCTGGGTGGGAGTGAGATACTTGAACGGCTTGAGACCCGGCACGTATTCGCCGCGATCGTTGGTGTAGCCGAAGAACTCATCCGGCAGATGCAGGTGCGGCTCCAGACGACCGCGGTCGGGATCGGTCCTGACCTGGCTGTCGTAGGCGAACGAACCGTACGGAAACTGCACCGCCCAGGGCAGATCGGCCGGTTTGCCATAGCAGCAGCCATTCAGGAAGCACCCGAGCCGCCCGAACATCAGAGCCGCGGTCAGACCGATCGCCAGCACGTCGAGGTAATGACAAATGGGCAGCTTGTGATGGCGAATGTAGATCAGGATCGCCGCGATGGCCGCGACGACCCCGCCGAGCAGTTCCAGGCCGCCGTTCCAGATGGCGAACAGCCCGCCCCAATTGCCTCGGAATTGATCGTAGTAGTGAATGACGAAGAAGGCTCGGGCGCCGATGACGCCGGCGATCAGCGCGTAGAGGGCGGCGTTGGTGATGTGTTGGGGATCCCTCGTGAAATGGCGACTGAGGTAGCGGATGACCGTGACAGCCGCCAGAAATCCGACGACCATCATGAAGCCATAGCTCTTGACCGTCAGATGGACAATGGGGATCTCGAACAGCTCAGGGTGCATCGACTCACTGCGGCTTCAGAATTCGGTTGTGTTCGTCCAGAACCACCACCTTGGGCACCAATCCCTCGGCCTCGTCGGGCGTGCATAGAGCAAAGCTGAAGATGATGATCACATCGCCCGTCTTGATCAGTTGGGCCGCGGCGCCTAGCACCACGATCCGGCCCGAGCCCGGCTCGCCCGGCACGGCGTAGGTCTCCAACCGGTTGCCGTTGTTGACGTCGGCCACCGTCACCGCCTCGTAGGGCATGATTCCCGCCGCCCACATGAGGTTCTCGTCGATCTCGATGCTGCCGGGATAGTGCAATTTGGCCTCGGAAACCCGCCCCCGGTGCAGTTTGCTCTTAAGTACTTTGATTAACATAGCTTACGTTGCGTTCTTTGCCCCTCGCAAATGGTTTTCGCGCCATTATACCCTACTGGGCGGTCGTGTCCACCATGATATTGTCGATCAGTCGGGTCGAACCCAGCCGAGCCGCGACCGCCACCAGAATCCGCCCGCGAATCGGATCGCAGGGTTCCAGGCTCTCAGCATCCACGATGCCGATATACTCGGGCCTCAGATCCGGCGACTGCGAGAGGACCCTGTTCATCTCCTCAGCGACTCTAACCGCGTTGCGCTGGCCGCCCTGAATCAACTCGTCGCAATGCCTCAGCGCCCGATAGATCACGGGGGCCTGGCGTCTCTCCTGCGGACTTAGGTACTCATTTCTACTACTCATCGCCAGTCCGTCCGGTTCGCGTACCGTCGGGCACACGACGATCTCCAGGGGCATGTCCAGGTCGGCCACCATGCGCCGGATCACCGTCGCCTGCTGCGCATCCTTCTGGCCGAAGAAAGCAACGTCGGCGCCGACGATGTTGAAGAGCTTCGTGCAGACGGTCGTTACGCCGCGAAAGTGCCGGGGGCGGGACTGTCCGCACAAGTGTTCGGTCAACTTGTCCACGGTCACCCAGGTGAGGCTCTTTCGAGGGTACATCTCGTCGGCGGTGGGAACGAAGATCGCATGAGCGCCGCATCGCTCGCAGAGTTGGGCGTCCTTCTCGAACGGACGCGGATACTTCTCGAAATCCTCGCCCGGCCCGAACTGGGTCGGGTTGACGAAGATGCTCACGACCACGTACTCGCAGCGTCGGGCGGCGGCCTCGATCAGCGACCCGTGTCCCGCGTGCAGCGCCCCCATGGTAGGAACGAACCCAACGGTCTTGCCCGCCGCATGGGCTTGGGCGACGTGTTTGCGAATCTCTGCGATGGTCTTCGCGACTTGAATCATATGCTTGTCTCTAGGTTGAACGCGGCATACATGCCGTCAATTGCGCCTGTCCCGGAAGGTAGGCGAGGACCTGGCGAACTACGCGATCGACCACCTCTTGGGAGTAGCCTGTCAGTCGGGTGGCCGGGATGCGGATCACAGGGCAGGTCTTCCAGCCCGCGAAGAGACGCTTGTAGTCCGCATCGAGGGCTTCGAGGAACTCGAGCTTCAGCCGCTGCTCGTACGGCCGATTCCGCCTGTGAATCCGCTCCAGACAATTCGCAGGCGAATCCTCCAGGTAGACCACCACCGACGGCGTCGCCACCCTTCGAGCGAACGACGGATAGATGCTCTCGTAGAGCCGCAACTGCTCGCCGTCGAGAAGCCGCCTGGCGTAAATCAGCTCCTTGTGGAAAACGTAATCCGTCACGAACACGCGATCCGACGCCAGATGGTCGCAACTCAATTGCTCGGCGCGATGGACGAGAAAGTAGAGTTGCGAATCGAGGGCCAGTTCCGTCTTGCCGGCGTACACCTGGGAGAGAAACGGATTCGTGTCGTAGGGTTCGCACAGAACGGTTGCAGGCACCGATTCCGCGAGCTTCCTGGCCAAGGTGGTCTTGCCGACCCCGATGACGCCGGAGACGCAGACCAGCCGTGGGGCTTGCGGATCAAGGAAGAAATCCCCGCCCGCCAGGCGACGCGACAGCTCGCCCACTGACTCCTTGAGCAACGGGTGAACGAACTCGGAATTGAGCTGGCACAACCCGTCGAGGACGAACGACCGCAGGTGGATATCGGGATGCGGCACCGTCAGGTCCGGCCCGTCGAGCACCTGATCGTCGAAGAACAGCAGGTCCAGATCGACCGTCCGGGGCTGCCACGAGGTCTGGGGCTGTCGCCCCAGCGCCGCTTCCACCGCCTTGAGCCCGGTCATGAGTTCCGCGGGCTTCAGCGTCGTACGGATCTCCGCCACCCCGTTGACGTACTTGGGCTGATCCATCCCCCCCAGCGGCACCGTTTCTTTCAGGTCGCTGACGCGAGTCACCTCGACGTCGCCGTTGGCGCCGAGAATCCGCAGCGCCTCGCGGAGCAGTCGTTCGCGATCGCCCAGGTTGCTGCCCAAACCGATATACGCCGTGGCCCGCTCAGTCATGCGAACTCCTCCTGAACACAGGGCTCCATCCTCTGTGCCGACGACCGCCGATTTCACAATCGGGCGAGTCGATCCAGGGCCTCTTTCACATTCTCGGGCTGGCCGAAGGCGGTCAGTCGCACGTAGCCTTCGCCCGCCGGCCCGAACCCCGCCCCCGGCGTGCACACGACATTGGCTTCGTTCAGCAGCCGATCAAAGAACTGCCACGAACCCACACCCTGGGGCATCCGCACCCAGATGTACGGCGCGTTGACGCCGCCGTAGACCGTGTAGCCGAGCTTCGTCAGTCCGCTGCGAATCGTGGCTGCGTTGGCCATGTATCCGCCGATCGTCTGCTGAATCTGCTTCTTGCCTTGCGGCGAATAGATCGCGGCGGCCCCGACCTGCGTAACGTAGGAGACGCCGTTGAATTTCGTGCAGTGGCGACGCTTCCAGATCGGGTTGACGTCCACCGCCTGCCCATCCTTCGTGTAGGCCTTGAGCTGCTTGGGGACGATGCTGTAGGCGCAGCGAACGCCGGTGAAACCCGCGGTCTTCGACCAACTGCGGAACTCGATCGCGACCTCCTTGGCCCCTTCGATCTCGTAGATCGAGTGCGGGATCGCCGGGTCGCTGATGTAGGCTTCGTAGGCGGCGTCGAACAAGAGCAGCGCTTTGTTCTTGCGGGCGTATTCCACCCACTGGGCCAACTGGGCCTTGGTCGCCACTGAACCGGTCGGGTTGTTGGGGAAGCACAGGTAGACCATGTCGACGACCTTGTCCGGCGGATCAGGAACGAAACCGTTCTCCGCCGTGGCGGGCATGTAGACGATCCCGGCGTACTGCCCTTCCTCTCCGGCCGGGCCGGTCCGCCCCGCCATCACATTGGTGTCGACGTAGACCGGGTAGACCGGGTCGGCGACCGCCACCACGTTGTCGACGCCGAAGATCTCCTGCATGTTGCCGGTGTCGGGCTTGGCGCCGTCGCTGACGAAGACCTCGTCGAGGTCGATGCTCACGCCGCGAGAGGCGAAGTCGTTTTCCACGATCGCCTTGCGGAGGAACTCGTAGCCGACGCCGCTGTCTTCATAGCCCCGGAAGGTCTCCTTGCGGCCCATCTCGTCGACCGCCTTGTGCATGGCCTCGATCACCGCCGGGACCAGGGGCTGCGTCACGTCCCCGATGCCCATGCTGATGACCTTGGCCTGCGGATGTTCCTGCTTGAACAGGCGAACGCGCCGGCCGATCTCAGGGAACAAGTATCCGGCCCGGAGCTTCAAGAAATTCTCATTGACTCTGATCATCGTTTTGTAGTCCTTCTCGTTGCCGCGATGGCGAATCGTGTGGTTTCCGATCGAATCAGGGTGAGCATTCTATGGCCCGGCCAAGACCCCGTCAAGACTCAAACCCGCAATGACAGTACGCCTGTGCAATCGGGGCGAACCTCTGATATAATGCGCCGCCAGTTGTGCGGCCGTTCGGAGACGGCCGTGAGCTCGATGGCGTGGCAGTGTTCAAGGGGAGAACCATGATGATGCGTTCCGGCGTTCTGACCGCTTGCGCGATGGCGATGATCGCGATTCCCGGGTTGATGTCGATTGCGCACGCCGAGAGCGGCGCGCCGTCGTTTGCCTCGGCCCGACCCGTCTGGATCACAGACCGCCAGACCGAAAAGAACCTGTTCGTGGGGTTCCGAGCGGTTTTCGAGGAGCCCCGGCCAGGCAGTCCGGTTCTCCGCATCACGGCCTCGTCACTCTACCGCGTGTACCTCAACGGGCAATTCGTGGCCCACGGCCCGGCTCGCGGGCCCCACAGCTACTGGCGAGTCGATGAGTGGTCCCTCAACTGCCGACAGGGACGCAACACCCTGGCCGTCGAGGTGGCCGGCTACAACGTCAACAGCTACTATCTCCTGGACGAGCCCGCTTTCCTTCAGGCCGAGGTGGTCTCCGGCGGAGCGGTTCTGGCTTCGACAGCCGGGCAAGGCGCCGCCTTCGATGCGACGATCCTCAGGCATCGCGTGCAGAAGGTCCAACGGTACAGCTTCCAGCGGCCGTTCATCGAGTACTATCGCCTGAGCGCAGGCGACGACCAATGGTGGAGCCGGTCCCCTGCGGAGTCGGCGTCCTGCTCAGTCCAAGGCGTCAAGAGTCTCCTGCCCCGCCGGGTGGCGTATCCCCGGTTCTCGATGCGCCAGCCCGTGCGGGTGCTCTCCGAGGGCACGCTGCAACGCGACGTCGCCGTGGCGCAGCTCTGGAAGGACCGCTCGCTGGTCAATATCGGGCCGCAACTGAAAGGGTATCCCGAGAGCGAGCTGGAGGTCGTCCCATCCACCGAGTTGCAGAAGATCGGTTCCACGTTCACAAGCACCACCGAAAGGCTTTACCAGCCCCGCGAGGCTCTGTCCCTTGCGGAAAACACCTTCGCCATCGCCGACCTCGGGACCAACCTTACCGGCTTCCTCGGGGCCGAGGTCGCGTGTGCCAAACCGACGACGCTGTACATCACGTTCGACGAGGTCCTGACCAGAAACGACGTGGATTCCAAGCGGCTCGGCTGCGTCAATGCGGTCTGCTACGAGCTCCAGCCGGGCACATATCGTCTCGAATCTTTCGAGCCCTACACCCTGCGGTACCTCAAGCTCAACGTCCTGGCGGGCGACTGCAAGGTGAGAAACCTCTATCTCCGCGAATGCGCCAACGGCGAGGCTGACGAAGCCCAGTTCTCGTGCAGCGACCCGGCCCTCAACCGCATCTTCGAGGCCGCCAGGCAGACCTTCCGTCAGAACGCGCTGGACATCTTCATGGACTGCCCCTCGCGCGAGCGGGCCGGCTGGCTCTGCGACAGCTTCTTCACCGCCCGCGTCGCGTTCGACCTGTGCGGCAACACAACCATCGAGAAGAACTTCTTCGAAAACTACCTGCTGCCGCCGAGCTTCGCGCATCTGCCGGAGGGGATGCTGCCCATGTGCTACCCAGCCGACCACTACGACGGCGTCTTCATTCCGAACTGGGCGATCTGGTTCGTGATCGAGCTGGAGGAGTACCAGGCCCGCAGCGGCGACCGCGAGATGGTCTGGGCCCTGCAGCCCCGGCTCATGGCCCTCAACGAGTACTTCCAGAGGTTCAGGAACCAGGACGGACTGCTGGAGAAACTGCAAAGCTGGGTCTTCGTCGAGTGGTCCCAGGCCAACAGCTTCGTTCAGGACGTCAGTTACCCGAGCAACATGCTCTACGCGGCGGCCCTCGCGGCGGCCGGTCGGATGTACAACCAGCCCGCCCTTCTGCACGAAGCCGAGCAAATGCGAGAAACCATCCGCAAACAGTCCTTCGACGGCGAGTTTTTCGTGGACAACGCCCTCCGCAAGGACGGCCGGCTCGAAGTCACCCGCAACCGCACGGAAGTCTGCCAGTATTTCGCGTTCTTCTTCGACGTCGCGACGCCCCAGACGCACGCCAAGCTGTGGGATCGGCTGGTCCACGAGTTCGGCCCACAGCGAAAGACCACGAAAGCCTTCCCCGAGGTGCACCCGGCCAACGCCTTCGTCGGCAACTACCTGCGATTCGAACTGCTGAGCCGCTACGGCCACGCGGCCCAGATCAAGAAGGAACTGTCCGACTACTATCTTTACATGGCCGACCGCACGGGCACCCTCTGGGAGAACGTCGGCGACGAGGCGAGCTGCAATCACGGCTTCGCCTCCCACGTGGCCCACAGCTTCTATCGCGATGTTCTCGGCGTGCGTGAACTGGACACGCAGAAGAAGCTCGTCCGGCTCAAGATCGCCGATGTCGGTCTCGACTGGTGCGAGGGCAAGCTCATGACGCCCCAGGGGCCGCTGGCGGTCCGCTGGTGGAAGGACAAGGGCCGGACGCTCTGCCACGTGGACCTGCCCGCCGGATACAGTCTGCAGAACGAAAGCCCTAAAGGCAGCGTCACGATTCAGTGAGCCAACGGTTCTCGCGAATCTTGCAGGTCTTGAGGTCTTCCCCAGACAGCGGTTCCGGTCGTTCGGCCGGATAGCCGACGGCAATGATGCACTCGGCCTTGATGTGCGGCGGGATGCCCAGCAGGGCCTGGATGTGCTGTTCGGAGGTCGTTGCGTCGTCGAACCTGCGATTGCGCACCTGGATCCAGCAAGTGCCCAGGCCCATCGACTGCGCGGTCATCTGCACGAGGATCGCGGCGATGGAACAGTCCTCGACCCACACGTCGCTGGCTTGGCTGTCTCCGCAGACGACAATGCCAAGCGCCGCTCCTTCGAGAAAATCCGCTCCGTGCGGCTTGCAGCGAGACAGCTTCGCCAACAGCTTACGGTCGTCAACGAAGACGAATTCCCACGAATCGATACTCCTCGACGAAGGCGACCTCAGCGCCGCCTCTTTCAGCAACGCCACCTTCTCCGGCTCGACGGATCGGCCGGCGTACTCGCGAATGCTCCGCCGGGCTCTCAGCAGTTCAATCATAAGACACCTGATTTACTATTTGCTATTCACGATTTACTATTTGGCAATTCGCGGCTCGCAACGCGACAGCCGTCGCCGTGCCAGCCCAAATAGTAAATCGAAAATCTTAAATAGTAAATGAAAGGCCCTTGGGGCATGAGCGATACATTCGATTTCGACCGGATCATCGACAGACGCGACAGCGCCAGTCTCAAGTGGGACAAGTACAAAGGCAAGGACGTCATCCCGATGTGGGTGGCGGATATGGACTTCCAAACCCCCCGGCCGATCCTGGACGCCCTGCACGAGCGGGTGGAGCATGGCGTCTTCGGTTACGGCGTGCCGCCGGAGGGACTGGTCGAGGTCGTCGTGGATCGGATGGCTCGAATGTACGGCTGGACGATCCAGCCCTCCTGGATCATTTGGATGCCCGGCGTCGTGTCCGCGCTTAACGTCGCATGTCGGGCCTGCGGCGACGATGGCGACGAGGTTCTGATCTTCTCGCCGATCTATCCGCCCTTTTTGTCCGCCCCGCCACACGCGCGTCGGAGCGTCAAGACGATCCCGCTGGCCCGCGAGGCCGGACGGTACGTCATGGACTGCGATCGATTCGAACACGAAATCGATGCCGAGTCCCGGCTCCTGATCCTGTGCAACCCGCACAACCCGGTGGGCCGGCGTTTCGACCGGCGCGAGCTTGAGCGTGTCGCCCGGATCTGTCTGGCCCGCGACCTGGTCATCTGCTCCGATGAGATCCACTGCGACCTCGTTCTCGATGGCGGGCCCCACACGCCCACCGCGTCGCTGAGTCCCGAGGTCTCCGCACGGACGATCACTCTGATGGCCCCGAGCAAGACCTTCAACATGCCCGGCCTGGGCTGCTCGTTCGCCATCATCGAGAACCCCGACCTGCGGGCGAAGTTCAACAAGGCCCAGCACGGCATCGTCCCCGGCGTCAACGTGCTGGGCTACACCGCCTGCCTGGCCGCCTATCGCGACTGCGAGCCCTGGCGGCGGGCCCTCCTCGACTACCTGCGAGGCAACGAGCAACTCGTCCGCAGAATGGTCAACGACGAGATGCCCGGTCTCTCGATGGACCACGTCGAAGCGACGTACCTGGCCTGGATCGACACTCGCCCGTTGAGTCTGCCCCATCCCGGGCGGTTCTTTGAGCAGGTCGGCGTCGGTCTCTCCGACGGGGAGCATTTTGAGGGCGAAGGCTTTGTGAGACTGAACTTCGGATGCCCGCGTGCGACCCTGTTGGCGGGCCTGGAGCGAATGAAACGTGCCGTGACCGGAAAGTGACCCGTGCCTCGTCAATCGTGACACGGATCGCGTGTCATGCGATAATCCGACTCCGAGTGGCAGCGACAAGCGGTAGAACCATCGACAAGCTGGCGCTTGTCGCTGCCACCCGGACCTGCATTCGACAAGGAGATTCGTGATGGTTGTTCAGATGCTGCTCGTGCTCGCGATGGCGATCCCTTCCCGCGAGGGGACGCCATTTCACGTGGACCGGCCTTTCACCCAGGACTCCAGCGAGCAGGTCTTGCTGGCCCCGGATGTCCGTGACGCCAGACTCATCAAAGTCCGCATGGACCGCAACCGGCGAGTTCTCGTTCTCTCCGACAAGGGGCTCCTCCAAGTCCACGCAGGCCAGCTCCGTCCGGATCGACACAATCGCCCCCTGGCCGACATGCAGATCAGGGACATCGCAGTCCACCAGGGGCAGTTCGTCTACGCCACCGACAGGCATGTGCTGAGCAACGGCTTCGCCGGACGCATCCTGATCGATCGCGAAGACCCGCAAACACGTGCCTTGCTGGCGGATAGCAGTCCCGCGCAACAAGATCCGAATGGCCTGCCCCATACGGACATCCAGTGCAGCCGCCAGATCGGCCATGTATCCTGGTTTGGAACAGCAAGGGGAGTCTGTGTCCGGCATCCCGACGGCCGCGTCGATTACTACGCCTCCAGGCGGTGGCTGCTGGACGACGATGTGATCGACATCTGGCCGGGGGCCGACGGTGCGGTCCTGGTACTTTCGCGACATGGACTCAATGTCATCCACTTCGAGCAAACGACGCTCGCTCGGAAAGCCGAACACTTTGACCGCCTGACCCGGCAACGGCATATTCGTTTCGGGTTCAATAGCGCCTTCGAGATGAGCACGCCGGGCGACCTCTCGACCGGGACGCTTGTCGATCAGGACAATGACGGACTCTGGACCGCGATGTACCTGGCGGGGGAGTTGTTCCGATACGCCGTGACGAAGTCCGACGACGCCCTGCGGAACTGCTACGAGTCCTTCGATGCCATGGAGCGACTCAGCGAGATTACAGGCATCCCAGGATTCCCCGCCCGGTCCTTCGAGCGACCGGAGTATCAGGTCGCGGACAAAGACCGCTGGCACGAGACCCCCGACGGCAAATGGGCCTGGAAAGGGACCACCAGCAGCGACGAGATCGTCGGGCACTTCTTCGTCTATGCCATCTTCGCGGAGATCGCGCCGGATGAATCCTGGCGCAAGCGCGCCGTCGCCCTGATCGACGCGATCATGGACCACATCGTGCGAAACAACTGGTATCTGATCGACCGCGACGGCAAGCCCACCCAGTGGGGCCGCTGGAACCCGGAATACGTGAATCAGTTCCCCCGCCAGGTCGGCGACCGCAAGCTGAACTCCGTCGAGATCCTCGCGTTCCTCCAGACCGCCCACCACTTCACAGGCAAGGACATCTATCGACAGAAGGCCTACGAGCTGATCGACCGGCACGGCTACCTCGACAACATCATGATCCCCGTCAAAGAACTCGGCCGGGTCCCCGGCATCGATCTGACGACCGAATGGAACCACAGCGACGACGAGCTGGCGTTCCTGAGCTACTGGACCCTGTACCGATACGCCTTCACGCCGGAGTTTCGCGAGAAGTACCGCCTGGCCATCCGGGACCACTGGGAGATCGAGCGGCCGGAGAAGAATCCACTCTGGAACTTCATCTATGCCATGACGGGAGCCCAGGAGTTCGACCTGGAGGAATCGATCTGGACCCTCCGGCAGTTTCCGCTGGATCTGGTGAGCTGGACCGTGCGAAACAGCCCTCGCAAGGACCTGGACTTCCTCCCGCCCAACTTCCGCGAGCAGACGATCAAGGCCGTGCTGCCGCCCGACGAGCGGCCGATGAGCAAATACAACACCAACGCCTTCCGTCTCGACGGCGGCGACGGCGGTCGCGAGGAATTCAGCGGCGACGTCTATTTGCTGCCCTACTGGCTGGGGCGATACCTCGGAATCATCCGGCCGTCTTGACGCGAAGGGCCCCCTGCCGCTATCGTATGCGAAGATCGGCCTTCAGGCCGGCAATCAAGATTACGTGAATGGAGACCGCAACGCGTGAGGACCGTGCTGATCGTCGAGGATGAACCCTCCATGCTGCGGGGACTCGAAGACAACTTCAAGATGAAGGGCTACTACGTCCTGACCGCCGACGACGGCCAGAAAGGCCTGGAAACCGCGTTGAAGGAGCGGCCGGACCTGATCCTGCTGGACATCATGCTGCCCGAGCTCAACGGCTACGAGGTCTGCTCGCACGTCCGCGAGAAGGGCCTCGACATGCCGATCATCATGCTCACCGCCAAGGACCAGGAATCGGACATCGTGCTGGGCCTGAACCTCGGGGCCGACGACTATGTGACCAAGCCCTTCAGCATCAAGGAGCTGATGGCCCGAGCCGAGGCGTTCATGCGGCGTCGCAAGGACGTCGAACCTCAAGTGTACGAGTTCGCCGACTGCAAGCTGGACGTCGCGGCCCGTTCGCTGGAGAGGGCGGGACAGGCGGTGCCGCTGACGCCGGGCGAGTTCAAGATGCTCCATTTGTTCCTGCGAAAGGCCGGCTGCCCCCTCACCCAGGACGAGATCCGCACGACCGTCTTCGGCTACTCGCATTTCATCACGACGCGGGACATCGACAAGGCGGTGGCCAGCCTGCGAAACAAGATCGAGCCCGATCCGAAGCAGCCGCGGTACTTTCACGTGATCCCGAACATCGGGTACAAGTTCCAGGGACCCACCGAGACGCCGTGAAGCGATGCAGACCGTGCTCATAGTGGAAGACGATCCGACCATGCTCAGGGGCCTGAGGGACAACTTCGACTTCCACGGCTACCACACGCTGACCGCCGAGGATGGCGAGGCGGGCCTCAACGCCGCCCTCAACGCCAAGCCCGACCTGATCCTGCTGGACATCATGCTGCCCAAGATCAACGGATACGAGGTCTGCCGGCTCATCCGGCGTGAAAAGCTCGACATGCCGATCATCATGCTCACGGCCAAAGGCGAGGAGTCGGACATCGTCCTGGGCCTGAACCTGGGGGCCGACGACTACGTCACGAAGCCCTTCAGCATCAAGGAGCTGCTGGCCCGCGCCGAGGCGCTGCTGCGGCGCGTGCGAAAGACCGAGCCGGAGATCTACCAGTTCGGCGACTGCCGCCTGGACGTCCCCGCCCGCAAGTTCACCCGCAAGGACGAGGAGATCCGACTCTCGCCCAAGGAGTTTCGCCTGCTGGAGTTGTTCGTCAAACGCCCCGGACGGGCGCTGACCCGCGACGAGATCCTCAACCTCGTCTGGGGCTACGACTCGTTCGTCGGCTCGCGGAGCATCGACCGCTTCGTCACGACGCTGCGAAACAAGATCGAGCCCGACCCGCACAATCCCGTCTACATTCACACCATCCGCGAGATCGGCTACAAATTCGAGCCCCCGCCCTCGGCCTGAGGGCGAGTCGTCAGCAGGGCCGCACGCCCGCCGGCAGTGGAACAACGAAGACCGCGCGTCCGCGATTCCGATGGTCTTTCAGAAACCAGGAGAGCCACCCTGTTGGCTGCTGGCCTGCCAGGCGCCGGACTTGCCCCAGCGGTCGAGATCCGGATCGGCCGCGTCCTTGATCGTCAGAGAATAACCCAGGCCGTCGGTCTCCGGTCGCCAGGTGTCCCTGTATTTGAATTCGAGGATCGTGTCGTTGGTTCGGTCCTCAAGCTTGATCTTCTCGCCGGCGTTGTCGAGGTTGCCTGTGAACACGCCGGTCGCCAATCGAACGCCGCTGCCGTAGCGGGCCGCGAACGCCGCACGGTTTCGCGCGATCACGATGCACTCCCCCGCCGCCAGCGAGACGTTGCCGCCCGGCGGAAAGGCGTACGCAACGCCCTCGGTCAGTCTGACGCCATCGAGAGTCAATGCCGTGGAACCGATGTTCTTGAGTTCGATGAACTCGTAGGCCTGGCTGTCATAAGCGCCGCCGGGGGCGGGGTTGTACATGATTTCCGTGATGCGAAGAGACCTCTGCTGGTCGCTCGGCATGCCGACGTAGGTCAGCGTGTCGACCGTGCGGCCGGACCGGTCGATCAGATAGACCGTCTCACCCCAGTTGGAGAGATGGCCCTTGTAGTCGCCCTGGACGAAGAGGCCCTGCCCGCCGCCAGGACCCACCGTTCGGCTTCGAAACGCGCGGGCGTTCGGAGTGACGTACAGCCGACCTCCCCCGAGAATGACCGTCCCCGGCAGAAACGCGTGCTCGACATCGCCGGCAAGCTGCCAGTCGGAGATGTCCACGGCGTATGCGTTCGGGTTCACCAGCTCCATGTACTCCTCGTCCTGGTTGGCCGAGGCAGGATCGTGCTCATACCGGCCGAAACGAATCGCCGCCTGTTCCGGCTGGGCGTTGGGGATGCCCGCGTTGCCGCCGGGCGGCTGGCTGGTCTTGTTGCTGATGTTGTGATCGACGTACAACTGCGTGCGTCGCGTGGGGAAATAGCTCTTGAGCGAGTTCACCGCCGAGCTGAGGTTGCCCAAGCGCGAACCGGCCGGCGCGAACAGCTCGTCGATCCGGTTCTCGAAGAACCGCTGGGCGAGCGGCGTGCCGGGCGGCTGGAGCCACTCGTCCATGACCGTGCGGGTGCGCCGCAGGAACATCTCGCGGGTCTCGGGAAGATTGTACATCACGTCCAGGAACACGCTCCACTGCCGGCCTCCGTCCTTGGCATGGGCCTGATCCCCCAGAAAAGGATGCGACGTATACGTCCACCCGTCGCCCACGACGCCGAAGGTCCAGTCCTTGTCCCACGGGAAGATCGACCACTCGCCGCTGCCTTCCGTGTCGCGATAGAAATAGAAATTCTTGCGGATGTCGTCG
The DNA here is from genome assembly GCA_035476995.1 of Sedimentisphaerales bacterium. GTDB lineage: Bacteria > Planctomycetota > Phycisphaerae > Sedimentisphaerales > Anaerobacaceae > PLanc-01. The sequence goes on from DATIKY010000323.1 coordinate 27,726, forward strand.
GTGTCCTGCAGGAGGCACCGGGCTGCGAGATAGTCCATCATGCCGGGCAGGTTGAAATGGTCGAAGACGAAGGTCCTCCGCTGCTCGGCGGTCGCGGCGTTGAGACCCTGGACCACCGCCGCGATGTCGGAGAAGTTCTCGCCTTGTCGAGTCTTCTTCTCGATTCCCGAGTTGATGTCGTTGAAGACCGGAGTGATCTGGGACCGTTGGACAAATTTGTACAGAGCTCCGTGCGGATCGAGGCCGTTTCGTTCGAGAAACGCGCGGTCCACCTGCTCGACGAAGATCCCCACCCGATCCACCTGCTTGTTGAGCACCGAGAGCATAAGGAAACACTGGGATGCAGGACAACCCGCTCTGCGCATCGTTTCAAATGCCAGCGGCGGACGGAGATAAGCTGGGTCGCTACCGTTCTGGTTGAGGTTGAACTCTCTCACACGGTCGTATTCGTCGGAGAACCGGAATTTGTAGCCCGTATTGAAAACGAATTTCTTGGACCCGGCGCCGACGGTCGCTCCGCCGCGCTGGCGCACGAAGACGTTGTCGTAGAACTCGCCGTCGAAGAACACCGATGCGCGAGTCCCGCTGCGCGTTGAAGCGGCTGCCGGGGATTGCGTGAACCACGCCAGCACCGGCAGATCGCCCGCCGTCGCGGGATTCACGACTACCGTCCCGTAGTACTCCGGCGAATCCGTCGGGTGTGCGAACAGGGGATTGCGGGACCAGTTGTGCTGAGCATCGACCGCAAAGACGTACCAGCGGACCATATCGCCCGCCTTGTAGGCCTGCGAGGGGATCACGGCGGTATAGACGTCGTCTCCTGCGACGGCATCGGCGCCCAGGCCGTCGTCCAGCATCGCCAGGGCCCCGCTCAGACCGGGCTCATAACTGATCTGATACACCAGTCTGACCACATCAACCGCCGCCACGCCGGGGGACACCTCGACCGTGATGACGAGGGGCTCGCCCACAACAGGCGGCGGCGGATTCTTCGTGACCTGGCGGATGATCGGGCCCATCTGCGCCATGGCCCCCTCGTTGGCCCTGCCCGGCGTCGGCTTCAGGAGATACCCTTCGACTATCTGGTCCGGATCGATCCCCCCGACGTCCACCGCGACCAACTCCGGCAGGATCAGCAGGTCGGAGCTGCTCAGGCTGGAATTGAGCCCCTGGATCGCAAGGACGTTGTTGCCCTTGACCAGAGCGTCCTTGTGGGCGGTGATGTCGTACTCCTGGGCGACCACCGCGTCTGCGTCGTCTCGCGTGGCGGTCGCGCCGGAGTTCCAGGCCAGTTGCGCAGTCGGAGGCGCGTTGGAGCGGGCCACCTCCCAGCCATTGAGCCAGGCGACGAACCCGTCTTCGAATCGCATTCGCAGGACCAGCTTGTCGATGTCCTGCGTCTGCACGGTCGCAAAGGGAATTCGAACGTATACCGTCTGGTTGCGGCCCTGCATGGCGGCCACGTCCAGCCCGGTATATCCACTGTAGTCGTATCCGACGCCCGTCGTGCCGGCCAACCACGAGGAATCGTTGAAACCGCCCTGCGTCCAGGTCAGGCCGAGCGTCCCGCCAGTCGGGATCAGGGCCTTGACGGCCGCCCCCCGGGCGATCAACACGGTCTCGGCCTGAACCACCACCGCCCCGCCGCCCAGGCCATAGGAGATATCCGCAAGCTGGGGCGGATAGTCGCGGTAGGAAAAGGCGATCGTCTGGCCGTCCGGCTCCACAAGGGCCAGCGACTCCCCGTCCGCCTGGAGCGAGAAGCTCGTGTGAAGCTCGCCCGTCGGGTCCCGCAAGTTCTTGCTCGAGGCGAAGACGAGGAGATATCCGCCGGGACCCAGCGACACTTCCGGAATCTCCCACTTGGTCAGGTCGCCCAGATCGTCCGTGAGATACCAGCCCTCCAGGCTCATCGCCTGATTGGTCGGGTTGTGCAACTCGATCCAATCGGAGGAATCACCCTGAAAATCCGTCAGACCCTCATCGTTGGAAGCGGCGAACTCCGTGATGATCGGCCCGTTGGCCCCCGCCGACAACGAGAGAACCCACAGAATGCCCCAACAGCACAGTAGCCAGCCCCCAGGCAACGACGGTCTCCCGGACCCATTCATCATCGCATCCCCGCGCTCTTGCACGACTTCCCGAACCGATTCCGGCCGACCGTCCAGAATCCGCCAGCCCCAATTCTCCCGGCGGTTGTCATTATAGCAGATCCCTGCCCCACGTACAACGCGGGAACCGCACAGCGCCCCTGCGTTCAGGAAATGCATGCAAAAACCCGTAGTATCCCCTGTTCTTCGCGTGCTTCGATCAGGCAGTGAAGACCTTGTTCATCCGCTCTACCGTGTCGTCGATCTCCTGGGGGCTGAGCATGCCGATCGTGATGGCGTCCACCAGACCGTTGCCCCAGACATATTTCAAAGAGGCGTCCTTCTGCTCGGGGCTCGTCAGCTTGCCGGCGCCGAAGATCTTCATGCCGATGACCACCTTGCCGTCGGCGCGGGCCTGTTTGAGAACCGGCACCACCTCCTCGACGGACGCGTCCATCCCGGCCTCCCTGCCCACGTTGTTGATGCGGGCCAGCACCACGTCGGTCCAGGGGTGCGTGCAGGCGGCCTTGAGGGCGCCGAAATCGTGACAGGACACGCCGACGGCGCGAACCGCCCCTTTGGCTTTCAATTCGGACAGCTCGTCGCGAATCCGCTCGTGCTCGGTGGGCCAGTTCGCGTTGGTCATGCAGTGGATCAGGCAGATGTCCAGGACATCGGTGTTCAATTCTCTTCGGAATCGGTCCACTTCCTTCTGGGCCCCGCCGGAGGCGAGGTTCCAATACTCCGACCGAGGCCAAATCTTGCTGAGCACGACGTACTTCTCGCGGGGTACGCCGTTGAGGGCGTTGCGTAGATAAGGATGCGAACCGTAGAGGTCGGCGCAATCCATGAAGCCGATGCCCCTCTCCAGACCGTGGCGTATCAGTTCATTGAAGGTCTTCTCGCCCAGGCGGGTGTGCGCCGAGGACCGCCCCGAGCCGTTCCAGCCGGTGCCTTGTGCGAGCCGGGATGCCTTGATCCCCGTCCGACCCAGCGTCACGACTTGCGTGGCCGCAGAAGCGTTCGAAACCGCCTGGCCGGATGCGACGTGCGTGTGCGCAGCCAGCGTCCCCGCACCCGCCAGTGTGGCCGCGATGAACTGACGGCGGCTGAGATTCTGAGTCCCGTTTGTAGAAACCTGTGCGTGCCTGTTCATAGAAGAATCGCCCTTTCGCAGTTTGCATGTCCTCGTGACGTCGTTCGCACCCCAATCAGCGACAGGATCGTCTCCCGCATCGTCCCGGCCCGGAGGGCCGATCTAGGAGCGGGGCAAGATCGATCGCGATTATATTGTATCCTGAAGTCACAAACAGTGCAAGCCTGAGAGCGGAAATGACGAATCGCCTCCTTGATGCGCGCTTTGCTGCAATACGTTCGCCTGCCAAGCGTCCTGCATTAAGTCTGTCCGAATGAACGCCCGGTGGACAAATAGGTCAGAAGATCGGGGCCGACAAAAATTTTGTCCTTGCGGACGCTTGAGACTTGCTTATAGGACACGAATGTGATATAAAAGAAGCCGTGTTGAGACAGACGGCGCCTGTCACAGGCGTCTTGGTGGAGTTGGGTGTATTCACCCGCGCGTGCAGATTAGTGTACAGCCGCGGAGCGAAATCCGATCGTGCGGCCTAGGTGCCGCGTCGTTCCGTGTGCGTGGGATACGAGGCAGGAGAAAGCATCATCGCTTTCGGACGAATCCGTCCGCGTCGGAGTTTTTTTTGTTTGACTACGAACGGACGGACGCCCGTGGGAGGTCTGTACACAGAAGATCATCATTCTTCATCGCAGAACCATTGTTTTCCGTGAGTCCTCGACCGATTCCCCCGAAAGACACAGGATTGATCGCTTTCAGGGGCTGTGGAACCTCGGTGTGTAGCCGGGGAAGCAGGACAGATGTTTCTTTATTGTTAGGAGGAAGATTATGAATCGCAGATTAACCGGTCTGGCTGCCGTGTGTGCCCTGTTGCTCGCCGCCGGCGGCGCAGGCGCCCAGGAGCTGGGAAAAGGCAAAGTACTCTTCGAGTACTGGTTTGGGGGAGGCATCAACAACAATGTTGATACCCTCAAGGCCGACGCCCGTTTCCCGAACAACCCAGGGCAGAGCGAGTGGCGTGACGGAATGGATCGCCCGGACTGGGCCGGCCAGGATTACTGGGGCGCCCGAGGACGCGCGTTCCTGACCCCGCCGGAAACCGGCGACTACACCTTCTGGACCGCCAGCGACGACGACAGCGAGCTGTGGTTGAGCACGGACGACAATCCGGCCAACGCCAAGATGATCGCCAACGTCGAGGGCTGGTGCAATTACCAGAACTGGACGGGCGCAGGCCAAGCCCCTGGTCCCAATCGTAAGTCGGCCCCGGTTTCCCTGGTCGCAGGCCAGAAATATTACATCGAGTTGCTGTTCTCAGACGGCACCGGCGGCGGCCATGCCAGCATCGGCTGGGCCGGCCCCGGCCTCGGCGACACGCCCAAGGTCCTCAAGGGCGACGTCCTGACCGCGTTCATCCGCAATCCCGAGCCCCTGCTCAAGGCCCAGAATCCCGATCCGGCCAACGGCGCGGTCGACGTGACCAACCCGCTGTTCACCTGGAAGGCCGGCGTCAACGCGGTCTCGCACGAGGTCTACGTGGGCAACGACCCGGTCCTGGGACCCAATGATCTGGTCGCAGCCAGCGCCCTCAACATGTACTATCATCTGGCGGGCCTCACCCCTGCCGCCAAGTACTACTGGCGCGTGGACGAGATCGATGCCGCCGGCAACAAGTACGAAGGCGCGGTCTGGTCCTTCACCGTTCAGCCGATCCAGGCGTACAACCTGAGCCCGTACGACGGCGCCCTGTTCCGCGCCTTGGACACACAGCTCACGTGGAAGGCCGGCAGCACCGCCATGAGCCATGACGTCTATCTCAGCACGAGCCTCGAAGACGTCAATGCCGGCGCAGAAGCCGCTTTCCAGGGCAATCAGACGGGCACGACCTTTGCGCCCGCCGCGCTGGAGCTTGGCACCGTCTATTATTGGCGTGTCGATGAAGTCGACACCGCCGGCGAGAAGATCCTTGGCGATGTCCTGACTTTCTCCACGATCCAGGAGGGCATGGGCGGCGCGACGTTCGAAGTCTGGTCGAACATCGACGGCGGCGCGATCACCGCTCTGACAGGCAACGAGAACTTCCCGCGCAATCCCACCGAGATCCTAACCGTGGCGAACATGGAAGCCCCGACGGACTATGCCGACGCGTTCGGCGGCAGAATCTCCGCCTGGCTGCATGTTCCGGTCGCCGGCGAGTACACATTCTGGGTCGCCAGCGATGACGACAGCCAGTTGTTCCTCGGCGCCGACAAGAACTCGGCCAAGATGATCGCCAGCGTTTCCGGTTGGACGGGCTCCCGCGCCTGGGACAGCATGGCCAGCCAAAAGTCCGCTGCGATCCAACTGAACGAAGGCGTCTATTACATCGCAGCCCTCTACAAAGAAGGCGGCGGCGGCGACAACTGCTCGGTGGCCTGGCAGGGCCCGGCGGTTCCGGTTCGCGAACTTGTCCTCGACGGCTTCATCACGCCGTTCGTGGGTCTGTGGGCCGATGATCCGTCTCCGGCCGATGGCGCCCAGGGCCAGCCGGATCGACCGGTTCTCGACTGGATGGCCGGTGTTGGGGCCATTGAACACGCGGTCTACCTGAGCACCGACAAGAACGCCGTGGCCAATAGCGCCGCCGGCGATCTGAAGGTTCGCACCGCCGACACTTCCTATGTGCCGTCAGCGCTGAACTGGAACACGACCTACTACTGGAAGGTGGACGAGACCGACGCAGACGGAAACGTTTGGCCGGGCTTCGTCTGGAGCTTCAAGGTCGCCGATTACATCCCGGTCGTCGATGACGCCATCTCCGTGACGTACGACAACACCGCGGATCCGTTCATCACCGAACTGGCCCTGGAGTACGCCGGTCCGCAGGATTGGACCAAGAACGGCGTCACCTCGCTGCAATTGGACCTCAAGGGCAGCGCTCCGAAGATGTCCGTCAGCGGCGGCACCATCGCCCTGATGGCGGCCGGTGTGGACATCTGGAACAACGCCGACGAGTTCCGCTACGCCTACAAGACCCTCAACGGCGACGCAACGATGATCGCCCGCGTGGTCAGTCGCGGCACCGGGTCCAATGAGTGGGCCAAGGGCGGCGTCATGATCCGCCAGAGCACCGAGGCCGGCTCGACCCACGCCTACATGCCCATCACCGGCGGCGGCGGCAACGGCGCCAGCTTCCAGGGACGTCTGGCGGCCAACGGCGGCTCCTCCAACAGCGACAGCGGCACCGCGGTCGCGCCGCCGTACTGGGTGAAAATCGAGCGAGTCGGGAACACCTTCAACGGCTTCATCTCCGCTGACGGCGCCGAGTGGAAACAGCTCGGCACCTGGACCATCGAAATGGCCGACCCGGTCCTGATCGGTCTGGCCGTCACGTCGCACGCCTCGGGCGAGCTGCGGACCTTCACGTTCGACAGCATCTCGACGACGGGCGATGTCACCGGCGACTGGACGGTCGCCGACATCGGCGTCGCCCAGGGCGGAAATGATCCCGCTCCGGTGTACGTGGCGCTGACCGACAGCGCCGGCAAGACCGCCGTCGTGAAGCATGCGGACAATCCGAACGTCACGATGAAGACGGATTGGCTGACCTGGAAGATCCTGACCTCCCGGTTCTCCGGCGTCAACCTCAAGGCGATCACGAAGGTGACCCTTGGCGTCGGCGACGGCAATGCCGGCGGCGTGGGCATTCTCCAGGTGGCCAACGTCCGCGTGGTCAAGCCGATCACGATCAACGTGGTGAATCCCAGCTTCGAGCAGCCGAACGCCACCAAGAACATGCTCTTCCCCGCCAACGCGATTCGCTTCGAACACGTCCCGGGTTGGAAGACGGACAAGGCTCCCGCCAATTCGAGCATTCGAAAAGGCATAAAGCCCACTGCCGGAGATTGGGCCGCGTTCCTGTTCGGCGGCGATCCCTCGATCTGGCAGGTGACAGGCCACACAATCGTCGACGGCGAAGCCTTCACGTTGACCCTGGACGCCTCCGTCTCGTTGGGAGCGGTCCGCGACAACAGGGCGAACCTCAGGATGTCCTTCTTCTACGATGATGGCGGAAAACGCGTCACCGTGGCGACAAGCGATGTGGTTTTGGCGGGCCATCCGCACACCTACACGCTGTCCTTCTCGAGCCTGGACAAGCGCGCCGCGATCGGGCGCAAGCTCGGCGTCGAGTTGAGCAATCTGCTCGACAACGGCATCAGCGTGGACAACGTGCGTCTGACGACGAAGTAAAGGACGCTCATCCTCCTTCGAGAATCGTGCCTATCGGCGAACTTGTCGATCCGGCATGACCGCGAAGCCGAGGGAATCGGTTTCATTGCTCTTACCGGGGCCTGCATCGATGGGATGCAGGCCCCGTTGTTTTCAGACCTGCCCTTCCAGAAGGGCAATTCGATCGAGCCCGGCCAGGACGACGGAGACCGGCGGCGGCTCTGCCCGCGCCGGCTCACATCAAAGCTTCTCGGCCAATCGGCCGAGAAGGCTGGCGATGCCACTGAGCACTTTCCGGGACGGCACGGGCAGTCTCACATGACGTTGGCCGCTGGTTTCGTCGGTCTCGATCCTCAGTCCGGGGACGATGTCAATCGCGGTCTTTCGCTCGTCGGACAGAGCCCCGCTGAGCTTATTGAGGAAGGACAGCCCCGCCGACAACAGGCCCTCCCAATCCGAGGACACCTCGGTTGGTCGGACCAGAGACGTCTGTGCTTCATCTGCGTCCCGAACCTCCGACGCGGTGTCCTCCTGGACCGGCATCGCCGCCGGGATGGTGCCCGTCACCTGTTCGACCGACTCCATGAAGCGTTTCAGCCGCGAGCCGCCAAGGAAAACCTCGCTCTGGCCCCCATCAAGCACCCCGGCGAGCATGGACTGCTTGAACGCCAGCACCGAGAGCATGCTCTGCTCGATCGTGCCCTGCGCGACGAAGTTGACCACGCGAACGGGCCTGTGCTGGCCGAGGCGGTGGACTCGCCCGATCCGCTGATCGAGGACCGCCGGATTCCAGGGCAGGTCCATATTGACCACCGTGGAGGCGTTCTGCAGGTTCAGACCCACGCCGCCGGCGTCCGTGGACAGGAACACGCGGCATTTCGGGTCCTCTTTGAATTGCGTGATCAGGTTTCTCCTGTCCTTGGAGTCGATCCGGCCATGGAACAAGGCGTATCCCATCCCGGCGGACTCCAGTCGGCTCAAGAGAAGCTCGTGGGTGCCAAGCCACTGGCTGAAGACCACCGCCTTGTCGGCCGGCCGCTCGAAGGACTCCCGCAGGACCGAGAGCAACTCGTCCGCCTTGAACCCGAAGTCGGTCTTCTTGTCGAGCAGATAGGTGCTGTTGCAGCTCATTCGCATGTTCTGCAGGGCGATCATCAGCCGCCGCTGGTCGGCCTCGGAGAGGAACCCAAGCCGCCGCCACTTGGCTGCGATCCGGGCGACGATCGCGCGGTTCTCCTCGTGGTGTTCCATTTGCTCTGGGGTCATGGGCACGAAGTAGTTCTTGTCGAGCCGTTCGGGCAGTTGCGGGAGCACCTGTTGCTTGGTCCGGCGGATCAGCACCGAGGCGAGGGTCTTGCCGATGCGATCGAGGTTCCGGTAGCCGATGGTCCTGCCGCTCTCGTCCACGTGCTGATGCTCGGCGAGAAACCGGAACATGGGTCCCAATCGGAAGTGATCCACAAACTCCACGATGGAATGGAGTTCCTCCAGACGGTTCTCCAGGGGCGTGCCGGTCAAAACGACCGCATACCTGGAATCCAGTCTCTTGATGCTCTGAGCGCGACGCGTCTTCCAGTTCTTGATCCGCTGGGCCTCGTCGAGAATGACGACATCGGGTCCCCATTTCCGGATGGGGTCCGCATCGCGATGGATGACGTCGTAATTGGTGATCTTGTAGAACGAATCCGCCGCGTACAGGTTGCTCCGCCCGGCCAGAGTTCCCTCCACCACCACGGCCGAACGGTCGCAGAACTTCTCAATCTCCTGCTTCCATTGATGCTTGAGCGACGTGGGACAAACGATCAAGACCCGCTCGACCCCCGCCACCTGGCCAAGAATCTCACAGGCGGCAATCGCCTGAATCGTTTTGCCGAGACCCATGTCGTCGGCGATCAGGCTGCGTCCGGTCCCAGCGGCAAACAGCGCCCCTTCCCGCTGATACGGATACAAAGGAACCTTGAGCAGACGTTTGAAGGCCGGGCTTTCAACGCCTGCGGGAAACGCCTTCATGAGCCGCTCGGTCAGGTGCGCGCGATCCCGGACTTCCGCGACAAAACCCAGCACGTCCTCATAGCAGCGCAGATCGTGTGCAAAGACCGCGGCCTGCCTGAGGAATCCATCGAATCGCCTGTACCCCCGCTCACGAAGGACGCCGCGGGCATCGAAGTCGTTCGCCGCCAGCTTGCGCAGACCCTCCGGACAGTCGGTCCCGGGCCGAAACACCACCTCGCGTCTGGCGCCGTAGCGCAGGTAGATCTCGGAATACGCCGGCTGGAAACCGCAGGCCAAGGCCTTCGCGCCGCCGCGCTTGCGACGCAGTTCGCCGAGCACCCACTCGATGTGCTTGCAGGTCCCCAGCGTGTTCACCGCGAAATCCGGACAGGAGCAGTAGTTGTCGCCCAGGCCCTGTCCGCGGATCGCCACGCGGTACTCGCCACCCGTGGCGGGGTTCGTGACCGTGAACTCGGAGAAGATCGGCTCGGTCCCGAGGTTCACGAGGCGGAAAACCTGCTTCTGGGCATACTGCCTGCGTAAGGCGATCTGCCACTGTTCGAGCGACAGACCCTCGGGCTTACGCGTCCGGGAGACCCGGGCCGCCGTCGCGGCCTTCTTGGTCTTGCGTCGCCCCGTCCCTGTGGTTGACTTGCCGGTGTCGGTCGTCGCCATCGTCTTTGCCATATGTCATCCTCCCAAACCCGCCGCGGCTAGGGCCCCCGCGAGCGGCAACTGAGGCGAGTATAGTGTTCGCAGCGGGCAACGCAACAGAGAACGTCGAACTGAGGGCCTGTGTCTCATTGCCTTCCCGCCTGGAACCGGTTACAATCCCCGACCGAAAAGACAGAACAGAGAACGCCCCGTTAAGAAGGGATGAACATGATACCAGACATCCTTCACCGCCCTTCATACTCTCCAGATTCCGAGAAGAGAACGGTCCGCAGTATGAGATTTCTCCTTGTCGCGATGACGCCGCTACTGCTGGGGGTCTCGTCTTGCATGCTGGGGGCACAATCCGGCGAGTTCGGCCCCGGCCGACAGGCGGGCATTGTTCGGAGCGATCTGATCCGCGAGGCCTCGGGCATCGTCGCCAGCCGGCAGAATCCGGGCGTTCTCTGGGTCCACAACGATTCCGGGGATTCGGCCCGCATCTTTGCGATCAACGAGAAAGGCGAATTCCTGGGCACGTGCGAGATTGCCGGCGCGACCGCCCGCGACTGGGAGGACATCGCGGTCGGCCCGGGGCCCTACCCCAACCGGCAGTACCTCTACATCGGCGACATCGGCGACAACCGGGGGAAGTACCCCGATGTGACGGTCTATCGCGTAGCGGAGCCCAAGGTCGATCCGACATCCCCCTCCGGCCGAATGACAATCGGCCCGGCCGACGCCATTCGGTTCACCTATCCCGGCGGGCCGCGAGACGCGGAAACGCTGCTCGTCGATCCGCTGACCCGGGACCTCTACATTCTCTCCAAACGCGAGTTCTTCTCGAAGGTCTATCAGGCACCCTACCCGCAGTCCACGACCGAACGGACCGAGTTGAAACAGGTCGCCGCGCTGCCCTGGGGGTTCGCGGTGGCGGGCGACGTCTCACCTGACGGTCGCCGCGTGATCATCCGGGGCATGTTCAACGCATCGCTGTGGGACCGAGCGCCGGGCCAGCCCCTGTGGCAAGCCTTCGCCGGCAGGCAGACCCCGCTGCCCCTCATGCAGGAGCGGCAAGGCGAAGGCATCTGCTTCGACGCCCGAGGCACGGGCTATTTCACGATCGGCGAGATGGAACGCCCTCCACTGCACTTTTTCGGACCTGCCGAGCCGGAGGCCCCGCGTTCTTCCCCCTCCCCATGACCGGGGGATTCGCAGCCGAAGGGCCTGCCGCCGGTTGGCCTGCGCAAAACCCTGACCTATACTTTAACTGAGGTCCCGGAATTGCCGATAGCCTTGCAAGGATGGCGGTAGGTCCGGCGTTTCGGGACCTTCAAAGCCATACCTGATGGAGCGGCCCCGGAACCGGCCGATAGAACGATGCCGACGAAGCCTGCAAAGATCACACGACTGGAACTGATCATCATCGCTGCGGCGCTGACGGTCCTGGTGTTCAGCAATCGTCCGCCGCAACCCGGAAACGCGGAGATCCGAACGGACATTGAGACGCCCGCTGCAAACACGCAGGATCAGAATGCCCAGACGCCGCCTGAGTCTCCATCCCCCGTCGCCGACAGTACCGATGTGCAAGCGTCGTACGATCGCGGGCTCGCCGATCCAACGCTGGAATCGATCCCGCAGCCGAGGGTCAAACGGTATGCGATGGTCGACGCCAGAAAATGGAATTCGCAGAAATACCCGAACGTCATGTACGGCGAGATTCTGGTTCGTTGGATCTGGGATGGCGCCCGGTTCGTCCCCACCAAGGTCTGCGAGGTCCGCGAGGACAACGGGGTCGTCAGCGTCTGGAGCTTCGACGACCAGCATGAAGGCGTCACCATCACTCCGGTCCCGCCCGACGAGGTTCCGACGAACTGATCGCTGGTTCACAGCAATTGCTGCAAAGCAAAACGAAAATCTTCTGGAAACCTCCCTGCCCAGTGTGGTATAGTACCCCTGCGTTGGTTGGACAGGCTCTTTGATTCGCGAATAGTCGTGGGGTAGCAACTTAACCGGCCGGGTCCCATGCAGGCCGAGCCCGTGAACCTGGTCAGGCGGGGAACCGAGCAGCCATAAGCGGACGCTCAGTCGTGTGTGGGGGAACCCGGCCGATCTTTTTTCCATTTGCGATTTGTTATTGACTATCTGCGGTTTGGCGGAGGGAGAACCCCATGGAACGGCAGGAGTTGCTCGAACGGGTCACGAAGTTCGCACACCGTTGTGTCAAACTGGCCTTGGCGTTGCCTCAGACGCCGCTTGGGAGACACATTCAATTGCAGTTGGTTCGTTGCTCGACCGGGGCGGCGGCAAATTACCGGGCCACCTGCCTCTCGCAGTCAAGAGCGGCGTTCACCGCCAAGCTGAGTATCGTTATTGAAGAAGCAGACGAATCGTGCTTCTGGATGGAGTTCCTCATGGACGAGGGCCTACTCGCGGCCAAGAAGGTCGATCCGCTGCTTTCAGAAGGCAAGGAACTGACCAAAATCTTCGTCGCAACAAGACGTACGATTCGAAGAAATAGCAAATAGCAAATAGCAAATAGCAAATAGTAAATTCCATGGCCTATACCGTCCTGGCACGCAAGTACCGCTCCCAGACGTTCGACGACGTCATGGGGCAGGAGCCGATCTCCAAGACGCTCCAGAACGCGATCGAGACCGGCCGGGTCGCGCATGCCTACTTGTTTACCGGCACCCGCGGCGTCGGCAAGACGACCCTGGCCAGGATCCTCGCCAAGGCGCTCAACTGCCTGGAGGCGAAGGAACCCACGACGACCCCGTGCCTTAAATGCAGCAGTTGCGTGGCCATCAACACGGGCGAAGACATCGACGTGATCGAGATCGACGGGGCCTCGAACAACCGCGTCGATGAGATCCGCGAACTGCGGGAGAACGCCGTCTACCGCCCCGCGCGGGCCCGCTACAAAATCTACATCATCGACGAAGTGCACATGCTCACCACCGCGGCCTTCAACGCCTTGCTCAAGACGCTGGAGGAACCGCCGGAGCATGTGAAGTTCATTTTCGCCACCACCGAGCCCAATAAGGTCATCGCGACGATCCAGTCGCGCTGCCAACGGTTCGATTTCGCCAACATCAGCCCGAAAGTCATCGCCGAGCAGCTCAAGTCGATCCTCCGCAAGGAGAATCTCCGGTTCGAAGAGGACCTGATCCTGCCGGTGGCCCGCATGGCCAACGGCTCGATGCGCGATGCCCTGAGCCTCCTGGACCGCCTCATCAGCACGGGAGTCGAGCCCCTCACGGCGCAGCTCCTGGAGGATTTCCTGGGCCGGCCGAACGCCGAGAAGATTCACCGGCTGATCGAGAAGATCGCGGACAACGACGCCGCCGGAACGTTGACCGCCATCGAAGAGCTGATCTGCACCGGCCTGGGCGAGATCCAGATCGTCGACGCGGCGATCGAGTCGATGCGCGACCTGCTGGTCATCCGCTCGGCGGGCGTCGACACGGACCTGCTGATCCTCACCGCCGACCAGAAGGAAAAAGCCGCGGCCCTGGCCAAGCGGTTCGACGCAGCGGCCTTGATCTACAACATCACCGCCCTCGAGAAACTGCGGTGGACGATCAAGAACAGCGATACTCCCAGGGCCCTGCTCGACGCCTCGCTGCTGCGGTTCGCCCTCAGCGACCATTTCATGAACGTGGACGAGCTGATGAGCCGTATCCAGGGCGGCGTCCCCTCCACAGGTAAAAAAAAACTGCTGACGGAAGATAGGCCGCCCGTCAAACCGCCGGCTCCTGCGCTCCAACGGAAATCGGACCCTCCGGCGGAAGTACCGGAGAGTCTGCCGTTGCTCGGCGCGTCGAACAGGCCATCGGTTCCCGCGGATTTGGTTGAGAACTGGCCCGACATGCTCGAAGCGATTCGAGCCAGGCTGGGCAATGGGACCGCGGCCCTGCTCGGCGGGACGTCTTTGCGGGAACTCAAGGGCGACGTCCTGAGCATCGAGTTCCCCACCCCCGGACGGATCGAGATGTGCCAGAGCAACGGCCGAGCAGACCAGATTGCCGGCGTTCTGAGCGAGCAGTTGGGCCGTCGGATTCGTGTGAAATTTGAGGCAGGCGTCGGTCCTCAGTCCGAGGCAGCGGAGGGTCCCGCAAGATTGAATACGCAAAAACGGTGTGAGATCCTCAACGATCCCGGCGTGAAAGCCGTGCTCGGCGGCCTTGAGGCGACCGTCACCAAGATCGAAGAAAACCCGTAGTCCAAAGAGGCGAACACGTCTGAGCTATGAGTAGTGCCTACACCGCAACACTGAATCGATTGATCGAGGAGTTCGGCAGACTGCCGGGCATCGGGCCCAAGACCGCCGAACGCCTGGCTTTCCATATCCTCAAGAGCGACGCCCCCACGGCAATGGCTCTGGCCGACGCCATCCGCGACGTCAAGACCAAGATCAAACGCTGCCAGGTCTGCTGCAATCTGTCGGAGTCGGATCTGTGCCAGGTCTGTTCCGATCCCCGCCGGGATCAGAGCCTGATCTGCGTCGTCGAGCAGCCCAAGGACGTCATCAGTCTCGAAAAGACGGGGGCCTGCAAATGGCTCTACCACGTCCTGGGCGGACACATTGCTCCGCTGGAAGGCGTCCACGCGAACGACCTGACCATCGACAAGCTCGTCGAGCGAGTCCGCGGCGGCGAGGTCAGAGAGCTCATCATGGCCACCAACCCCAACATCGAGGGCGACGGCACCTCTCTGTACATCAGTTCAGTCCTGCGGCCTTTCGGCGTCAGGATCACACGACTGGCCCGCGGGCTACCAACCGGCAGCACGATCGAGTACGCCAGCGGGCGCATCCTCACCGACGCCATCCTCGGCCGACAAGCCATCGAGTAGCGTCTCCCTGCGACGCGTCAGGAAACCGCTGAAGCCGCGAGCCGCTGTTGACGAAATGAATGGCAAGGCTATCATAAGCGGATGCTCGAAAGACAATCGTTTGTTTGGAGTGCGCAGGTGGTTACATGAAGCTGGAAATGACAGGACAGATGCGGATGGAGCAGCGGATGAAGCTCGCTCCGCATATGATCCAATCCATGGAAATTCTCCAGCTTCCCATCCTCGCGCTCCAGGAACGCATCGAGCAGGAACTGAACTCCAATCCCATCCTGGAACTGGATGACGGCTCCAACCCCGACGAGATGGAAACTCCGTCGGAGCCCCCTCAAGACGACGACATGACCGAGAAGACTCTGGTCCTGGACGGCGAAGACCGCGCACAGGACTTCGAGCGGCTGAGCAATCTCGGCGACGAATTCAAGGACCTCATCGACCAGTCGGGTCCTTATCACAGCCGCAGGAACGACGACGAGAAGGACCTCAAACTCGAGGCCATCAAGAACACCGTCGCCCCGCCGCAATCTTTGCATGATTACCTCACCGAGCAGTGGCGGCTGGTCGACGCCGATGAGCCGGTGAAGAAGGCCGGTCATATGATCATCGACTACATCGATGACCGTGGCTACTTGAGCGTTCCCCTGGAACAATTGCACAGCAAGGACCAGACGGCGTTCGCGCCCGAGCACCTGAGGGAAGCCCTTGCACTCGTCCAGGAACTCGATCCGCCGGGAGTCGGGGCTCGGGATCTCCGCGAATGCCTGCTGATCCAACTGGGCCAGAGCCGCGACGATCTGGGCTTCGAGTATCGGCTCGTCCGGGATCACATGGACACCCTGCTCGAAAACCGCCTGCCCGAGATCGCCAAGAAGATGGATTGCACCCTCGAACGGCTCAACCGCGCGATCGAGCGGCTCAGCAAGCTGGACATCTCGCCCGGCCTGCAGGTCGGGCGCAACGAGAGCATCCCGATCACGCCGGACGTGATCGTCGAATCGCCCAACGGCCAGGAGGAGTTCTCCGTCCGACTGGCCGACGACAGTCTGCCGAGCCTGCGGCTGAGCCCCTATTACACGCGGATGGCCGAGGACAACCACGTCAGCGACACCACGAGGAAGTTCCTGGTGAACAACATCCGCTCGGCCCACTGGATCATCGAAGCGATCGAGCAGCGCAAGAACACCCTGCTGAAGGTCGCCAAGGCGATCGTCCGACACCAAAGGGATTTCTTCGAACAGGGCCCGCTTCATCTGCGTCCGCTGCCCATGTCGAAAGTCGCCGACGACGTCGGCGTCCATCTGGCCACCGTCTCGCGAGCGGTGTCGGGCAAGTACATCCAGTGCGACTGGGGGATTCTGCCCCTGCGAAAGTTCTTCAGCGGCGGCACCGAGGACGTCGCCGGCCAGTCCCACAGTTGGGAAGCCATTCGCGTCATCCTCCAGAAGATCATCGACGAGGAAGACAAGACCAGGCCGTTCAACGACGACCAGATCAAGGAGAAGCTGGCCGAAGCGGGCATCCCCAACCTGGCCCGTCGGACCGTCGCCAAATACCGCAAACTGATGGGCATCCCCACCGCCAAGTTCCGCAAGAAGTACTGATCCTCCGGTCTTGTCGCAGCCGCTTTGGACTTGACCGGCAGGCCCAAGTCTGATACCGTGCCCCGCTGTCAGAGAGTCGGACGCCATGTCTACGTTCGCCCCCGCACACGCACGCATTCGGGCGGTGGCATCGTGGTCTGGAGCCCGGGCCCTGTGGAATGCTTCCTGGGCCGCCGAGCGACCTGCACGGGGGCTCCGGTTTCGAATCGCCAGTTGGAGAGAAATGCCGCGATGAAGCCCTTTAAACAGATGCTCAGCTACCTATGGCCCCAGTGGCCGCGGATCGTTGTCGTGGTTTTCTGCGCCCTGGTTATCGCCGTGCTGTTGGCGATGAGCTTCATGACGATCATTCCTCTGCTGAAGGTCTTGATGGGGGAAGAGGGGCTTCACGGCTGGGTGGACCGCAAGACCGTCGAGAGCGTCTACGGATTGCAGTTCTACTCGCCCACTGCGGTGGAACTGACGGAGGACCGCGAGCCGTCCCGCAAGACCCATCTCGAGGTCGTCAGAGTCGCGGAGAACAGCCTGGCGGCAAGAGCCGGCATCCGTCAGCGGGACTTCATCGCCGACGTCAACAACCTGCAAACACGGGACAACTCCAACGCTCTGTACACCCAACTGCTTCACGAATTGGCCACCGCGCGAGGCGACGCAATTCCTCTGAGGCTCTGGCGACCGCAAAACGACAGCCCCACCCTCGACCTGGCGACTCCCGAAAACGAATCCTACGTCCAGAAACTCGACTGGTCGCCGATGAAACGCTTCCGGTGGGAGGCTGAGACGACGGCCGCCCGGGTCGGTCAACAGATCGTTCGCTTTCTGCCGGTGAACGACAAGGTCAAGTCGATCCTGATCATCATGGGAGCGATCACCGTGGTGACTCTCATCCGCTGCATCGCGAAATTCTACCAGGATTACCTGGGCCAGAAGATCGTCGAAACAGGCATCAACAAGATGCGGGAGAACGTCTTCGGCCACATGACGCGTATGCCCATCGGGTATTTCGCCGAAGAGCGTCCCAGCGATCTGATCAGCCGAATCGTCCGGGATACAGTCACCATGGGAGGGGCCATGCGCGTGCTCCTGGGCAAGGCGCTCCGGGAGCCCATGAACGCCCTGATCATGCTCATCACGGCCCTGTTCCTCAACTGGCAGTTGTCGCTGGTGTTCCTCTGCGGCGCGCCGTTTGTCGCCTTGCTGCTGGGCTCGTTCGGCCGCAAGATGAAGAAGGCCACGCGCCATTCGCTTATCGCCAGCTCGCAGATGCTCTCCAAGCTTCAGGAGACGGTGACCGGCCTGCGCGTGGTCAAGATCTACAACCAGCAGGAGTACGAACTGAATCGCTTTCGCTCGATCAACGACCGCCTGCTCAAACAGTTGCTCAAGATCTCGAAGGTCGATGCGGCGACGCACCCCGTGCTGGAGGTGCTCGGCATGGTCGCCGGCACCGGGGCCCTCGTGGTCGGTATGGTGTGGGTGAGCAAGGGCCAGTTGGACGGTCCGGAGTTCCTGTTGCTGCTCGTGCTGCTGGGAGCCGCCGCCGAGGCGATACGGAAAACGAGCGATCTCTACACCAAGATCCAGCAGGCCAACGCCGCGGCTGAGCGGGTTTTCGGTGTTCTCGAACAGCCGCTCGAACCGGAGAAACCCGACGCGATCCCCCTGCCGCCGGCCCGGGGCGACATCGAATTCCAGAACGTGGTGTTCACCTATCCCGGTTCTCCGCATCCGACGCTTCACGGGATCAATCTGACCATCACCGCAGGCCAGAACGTCGCCATCGTCGGCGCCAACGGATCGGGCAAGACCACGCTGGCAAATCTGCTGCCCCGGTTCTACGACCCGGATTCCGGCCGCGTCCTCGTCGACGGCCGCGACATCCGCGACGTGACCATCCGCAGCCTGCGGGACCAGATCGGCATGGTGACCCAACAGGCGATCAGTTTCAACGACACGATCGCTTCGAACATCGCGTACGGCAAGTCCGGCGCCACGCAGGACGAGATCGTCGCGGCCGCCAAACGAGCCTATGCCCACGAATTCATCACCCGACTGCCCAACGGCTACGACACCGTCATCGGCGAGCAAGGCGTCGGCCTCAGCGGCGGCCAGCTCCAGCGAATCGTCATCGCCCGCGCCATCGTCAAGAACCCGGCCGTTCTGATCTTCGACGAGGCCACCAGCCAGATCGACGCCGAGAGCGAAGCCAAGATCCACGATGCCATCAAAGAAATCATGCGGGGCCGCACGACGCTCATGATCGCCCACCGATTCAGCACGGTCGTCGCGGCCGACATGATCGTCGTGATGAACGACGGACGGATCATCGCCAAGGGCCAGCACGAGGAGCTGATCCGGACCTGCCCGGCGTACCAGGCGTTGTACGAGACCCAACTGGTCAAGGCGTGATCGAAAGGCGTGAAAGAACCGCACTTGGGGAGCAGACTATGAAGAACAGAATCCCGATGATCGCATGCGGACTCGGCATCCTGGCGACGGCGGCGTTGCTGGTCGGAGCCGAGCCCGCCACTCGGACCCCAGCCCAGTGGGAATACGCGATGTACGTCGAGTCGCCCGGGAATTTCGAGTGGCATGGGGCCGTCGCCCACGTCCGCGCCACAACCGCGACGTTCTTCTTCGAACGGATGGGGTTCCCCACGAACATCGAAGTCAGCGGCCGTTCGGGAAGAATCCAGCCGGTGCTGTTCAACCACTTGGGCCGCCAAGGCTGGGAACTGATCGAAACGACCCGCGAGCCTTCCCGCGAGGTCTTCTGGTTCAAACGGCCCCGCTGACCGACGATCACGGCACATCCTGATCGAGAGAGGCCCGCCGAATCTCGAACCACTGCTCGACCGACAGGTCGATCTCCAAGGCCGCAGCTGCGCTGCGGATGCGATCGAGATGGCCCGTGCCCAATACCGGCACGAATCCCACCGGATGCCTGAGGACCCACGCCAAAGCCACTTGATCGACAGACGCCCCCCCAACCTCCCGGCCGATTCTCGTGAGCGTCTCGCGGAGCCGCTGCGCCTGGGGCGAGTCGCCACAGAAGAGCCGGCCGCCGCCGAACGGCGACCAGGCCATCGGGCGAATCTCCAGCTTCTGGCACAGATCGATGCTCCCATCGGCATGAGCGGCGAGGTTCATCGCCGAATACTCGATCTGGTTGGTCACCAGCGGGACCTGAAGCTTGGAAGCCAGCGATTCGAACTGGTGCGGCAGGAAGTTCGACACTCCGAAATGGCGCACCTTGCCGGACTGACGCAGGCTCACGAACGCTTCGTTGACTTCCCGCGGGTCCAGGAGCGGATCGGGCCGATGAATCAACAACAGGTCGATGTAGTCGGTGCGCAGGCACTGGAGCGAGTTTTCGACCGAGGCGACGATGTGCGCGCGGCTCGTATCGTAGGACTTGACCCGGTGCGCAGGCCGTCTGACGGAAACCAGCTTGATGCCGCACTTGCTGACCAACTGGATTGCGGAACGATCCACGCCGCAGTCGGCCAGGGCCGGCCCGAACAATCCTTCGCAGGTGTACTCCCCGTAGATGTCCGCGTGGTCGAACGTCGTGATCCCCTGCGCCACGCATCCGTGGATCAGATCGCAGATCCCCCTGCGATCCAGCCCCCATCCAGCCAGACGCCACAACCCGTGAACGACTCGAGAAAACCGGGGGCCCTGCCCGGACAACATGACCTGAGGAACCATCAATTCGTACTCCAGAATGTTCTGTACCTGTTTGCCGCCGCTTCACGCGACCGGCCGGAGGAATGGTACAACACTTTGCCGTCGAACACAATCCGCATTGCGCGGCAAGTGAACTTGGGTTGACAACCGGGACAACTCCAATAGAATCTCTCTTGTGCAGATTGCCCGGCTTGACACAGGACGCCGCAATAAAGCCAGATTCCCAAAAAAGAATCTGGCTTCGGAGGAGGGTGATGAAAAGCTATTTGTTGCTTTCGAAGAGCCTTGGGGCCCAGCCCCAGTTCCCTGCTACTAACATCGTGCCGAGCCGCACGGAATCTTTAATGAAAACGCAGCCCACAGGAAAAATTACCCTTTCCCTGGGGGAATTCAATAAGTAGATTATGAAATTGTCAACGATCCATGCGGCTCGCGGCGAAAAATGGCCGTGTTTCCGACCTTCAACTGTTTTTATTCTACGGGCAACCTGCTCTTTTGTTCGGTGGTCATAACTGAATGCCTGTTAATTCTTTGCGGAATGACGAAGATGAATAGCCGTATCACCATAGCGGATCTCCTGAAGGCCAAGCAGCAACGCCGCCCGATCGTTGCGGTCAGTTGTTACGATTACACCACCGCGCGCCTGGTCGCGCAGGCCCAGGCCGACATGATCCTGGTCGGCGATTCAGCCGCCCAGTTGGTGCTCGGGCACGACTGCACACTCCCCGTGTCACTCGATTTCATGGTGACGATCACCGCCGCAGTCCGCCGAGCCGCGCCAGATCTCTTTCTCGTTGCCGACATGCCCTTCCTATCTTATCAGACGAGCATTTCCGATGCGATCCGAAACGCCGGACGCTTCTTGACTGAGGCCGGTGTGCAGATGGTGAAATTCGAAGTGACCCCCGCGTATCTGGACACGATCCGCGCGGTCCGCGACGCCGGCATTCCGGTTATGGCGCACATCGGCATTCTCCCCCAGTGGATCACCACCACCGGCCGGCTCCGCGCCGAGGCGACCACCGCCGACGCCGCGATGGAGTTGATCGAGTCGGCCGAACGAATGGCTCAAGCGGGTGCCGGCGCGTTCCTGATCGAAGGGACTGCCGCGGAAGTTGCCCAGATTATCACAGAGCGATCCTCCGTTCCTGTGATCAGTTGCGGCTCGGGCTCCGCCTGCGACGGGCAGATTCTGGTGGCGCCCGATATCCTCGGGTTGGCTGGGGAATACTCCCCGAAGTTCACCAAGGCGTTCGCCGATCTGGGAACCCGCGCGGTCGAGGCTTTCCGCGTCTATGGCGAGGATGTGCGGGCGCGACGCTTTCCCGACTCGGACCACAGCTACCACATGAAGGCGGGGCAATTGCAGCGGCTGGAACAGTCGCTCCGCAAGAGCGTCTGACGTGGGATCTCTCCCGGCGGGAACTGAATCTCTACTTGCCTCTGGCCGTCGTCGTGAACTGACGACGGCGACGCCCTCTTGTTGTCGCAATGGCATCGGCGTCGTCTTCCGGCGTCAGATCGTCACCATCATCGATCGACGCCTCCGGAGGGACCTGGGCGCCGGGACAGCGTCTCACGGCGTCCTTGAGCGAATCCGCCAGATAGCGACAGCGAATCGCCCCTGCGGCACTGCACGCGGACAACTGCGGCTGAGTGACCTCCCACCAGGTGCCGTCGAGGCGTTCATGGAGTATCCGAAGAAAACCCGGATCGCTGCTCTCTTCGCCACCTCTGACGTCCCCCCGGGATCGAATGCCCAGGAATTCGAGGATCGATTGCTGGGCGCAATGCCTTCGCCACAATTCCAGGAGATCCTCGAAACGCATGATGGATGACCCGTCCACGTTGACCCTCGTGCTGCCAGAACATCACCCTTGCGAGCGCATCATCTGTCGAAAACGCCGCGATCGAAAGCCACACTACCGCGGCATCCCGCGAGACAACCAGAAAAATAATGCATTTTCACTGCCAATGTGTGACTTTGGGCAACCTGGGGTTCCGGATTTTCCGTTTGTATCGAAAAAACGGGCAAGACACCCCCGCACGCGGAGTCCGTCCACTATCGAATCCGAGCAACTCGACGCCATCGGCCTCCCAAACGGACCTCAAGGCCGGTGGTGTTCTATCGCCGCCTCGACGTCACAAGCAGCGTTGCCGGCGGTCGCCATATCGGATATCCTATGGTCCGGCGACAATCGGTGGAGCCGCAATCGGCAATCTGTGGCCCGGCGGGCCTTTGCCAGGGAGAATTCGGAATGATGCGATATCTTGCCATCGTGGTGCTTGGGGTGTTCGCGGCGTCGAGCTACGCCGCCGGGATCGACATGCGTCCGTTTGTGGTGGACTGGCGAGACAACGACTCTCCCCTCGTGGATTTGTCGCCTTTCCTCTCGGCGCCGGCAGGCCGGGATGGGCCTGTCACGATCCAGGATGGTCGCCTCGCGACGCCTGACGGCCGGCGCTTTCGCATCTGGGGCGTCAACGTCACAGGCTCTGCCTGCTTCCCCTCCCGGGAACACGCGCCCCTGGTCGCCGCACACCTGGCCCGGTTCGGCATCAACTGCGTGCGATTCCACTTCCTGGATTCGAACTGGTCGATGAGCCTGTTCCCGAAAGACCGGGACGACACGCGGGCCCTGGACCCGGACCAACTGGACAGGCTCGATTACTTCGTGGCCGAATTGAAAAAACGCGGCATTTACACCAACCTCAATCTTAACGTCGGCCGGACCTTCCGCAAGGGCGACGGCGTGAAGGATTACGAGTACCTCGGCATGGCCAAGGTGGTAAACTACTTCGACGAAGGGATACAGATGCTCCACCGGGAGTATGCGAGCCAGCTTCTGACGCATCGCAACCCGTACACCGGGGCCGAGTATCGCGACGAGCCGGCCGTCGCGATCGTGGAGCTCGTCAACGAGAACTCCATCGTCGAGTCGTGGTTCAGCGACCGTCTGCTCGGCAAGAACACCCAGAAAAACCCCGGTACCTGGGCCGACATTCCAGCGTCTTATGCCGACCAGCTCACGCAGAAATACAACCGCTGGCTCCGGGAGACCCACAGCCCCGAGGAGTTGAACGAGCTTCGGCGGGTCGCGGGGATCGCCGCGGGCGAACCCATCCCACGGCTCACCAAATCTCAGTTCAGGAATGCCTCGTCCCAGCAGTTCCACGCGGAGGCGGCGTTCTACATTCATCTGGAAAGCACGTACTTCAAGGTCATGTACGAGTACCTCAAGAACGACCTGAAGGTGCGGTCCCTGATCGTCGGCACCAGCGACCACAACCACTACAACACCGGCTATCCCCTGCTCGCCTCGACCTCCCTGTGCGACGTCATCGACGGACACGTGTACTGGCAGCACCCGCGGTACCTGAAGGACCCCGCGACCGGCCGGCAAACCTTCGCCATCGACAACACGCCGATGGTCGATGCCCCCCTGTACTCCACGGTCGTGCAGTTGTCCCGCTCGGCCGTGGCCGGCAAGCCCTATACCATTTCGGGCTCATCCGGTTTTTGCGTACTTTTGAGTTGAGAAGAGTGGACATGCCGGCTTATCCAAAGGTTTTGCAAGGACTTAGGATAGGAGTCAAGCATGTCCACCAGCTTATTGTACCATGGGTTTGGGATTCGGGGCTAC
>DATIKY010000324.1:0-5729 GCA_035476995.1 Sedimentisphaerales bacterium
CCGATTCTCTTGCCGAATCTGAACCTCACCTGTGGTGAGATTTACGAATCGGCTCCTCGGTTACGAATCCACGCCTCTTTCCCGATGAAAACTGCACATTCGCAAGACTTGACGGAGTGCCTTATGCAACTGGAGGGTTCATTCTAACTACCCTGGGCAGCGGTAAGGAAGGCGGTTGGGCCAGCCTGCTCAGCGCCAGCATCGTGCTCGGCAACATCCACCAGTTCTACCTGAGCAACAAGAGCGGGCAGAGCAACCTGTCGGCATTGATGAACGGTCCACAATTCGCCCTGTTCAATGATGAAGCTCACAATTCTCCCGCGTCGGAATATGATGCCACGTTGAAACGAATGCGAGAGAAGATGATCCTGCGGGTGGATACCACGGCCACGCCCGATCGGGCCGATGGCAAGGCTCCTGACAGCGATATGATTTATGAGTACGGCGTGACTGACGCTCTCGCAGACGGCATCGTGAAGACCCCTGTGGTCTACCAGCCGGACATCAAGACAGTGCAATTGACCTATACTGATGCTCGCACCGGCGAGAGACGCAAGGTCGAAGAGATCGACTGGGACGAGGTGGATCGCCTTGGCCTAAACGCCACGCAATGGGTAACGGACGATGAACCGATGCGCCAACAAATGGCCATTGCGCTACGTCGCTTGGAGGAACAGAAACGACGCGCCAAGGGGCGGTATCAGCCGGTTCTCTTCGTTGTGGCCGTGTGCAAGGCCGATGCCGAGAAGGCCGAGCAAACGCTGAGCAAGTACTTCAAGGTGAAGACGTTGTTGGTCACAGAAGACAGCGACGACGCGGATCGGCAGAAGGCCCGCGAACTCGGCAAACAGCAGAGAAGCGGCAGGCCATATCAAGCCGTGGTCAGCGTGCTCATGCTGCGTGAAGGCTGGGACGTGCCGGAGGTGGGTGTCATCCTCCTGTTACGCAAGTTCGGGAGCAAGGTCTATGGGCAGCAAGTGGTCGGGCGTGGCCTCCGACGAGTGCGAGTCAAGGGTGTCGAACCGACCGAGCCGCAGATCTGCGCCGTGGTTGACCATCCCAAGTTGGAGCATCAATGGCTGTGGGACATCTTCAACGCCAAAAAACGCACCGGCGTTCTGATCGATGACCTGTTCGATGAGACGGAAGATCTGCCGACTCCGCCGCCAAAGCAGGAACTTGTGAGACCGGATTTGGTGATTGACGTGCCCCCGGCCGATTCTTCAGCAGTAGATGATGAGGAGTTTGACGTGGGTGATATCCCGGGGCCACCAAAGCCGATTGAAGACTGGCGAAAGGTTTTGGACGGTATCGCATATGATCCGACAGTAATCGAAATCACGAAGGTCGGGATCACGGGTGTGGTCGGCAAGGAACTGGGCGGCGAAGGCTGGAAGACCATCCACGCTGCTCCAGACGAGAACCAGCCGGCTGGGGCGGTTGCCCAAGCATCCGATGAAGCAGTGCGAGAGGCAGTGAAAGAGGGACTGCTTGAGATCGCCGAGAGCCTGACAGTTGAGGCGGGCTACGCAGCAGCGTTCAAGGACAAGGTGTATAGTGCATTACTCCACCACTGTCGGGCCAAGTTCCTCAATGGTTCTTCCTTAGGCTTAGCGGAACGTGCGGAAGTCGATTTTGCATGGAAGATGCTCCAACAGGTAAAAACGAAAGCCGGAACCATTCCAGGATTGATAGCGGGGATCATCGAATATGGCGATTAGCATCCATGGCCAATACGCAAATCCGAAGAAGAGTCCGTGGAACTTTGAAGACTATCAGAGCAATCTGGAACGCCGAATGATGGAGCGTTTGGATCGTGACCCGCACGTTGCCAAATGGATGAAACGCCACGGTGTTACTATTCCCTGGATCGACGGCCAAAAGCATCAGAGACGCTATGTCCCCGACTTCTTCGTCGAATATGACAATGGACAGAAGGCTATCATCGAAGTGAAAGACCCAAGCAGAATCGATTCCGACGACGTGCAACGCAAACGGAAGGCTGCTCAAATCTGGTGCAAACAGCGAAACATGGAGTATGTCATAGCAACAATTCCGTGAGATCGGCCCTCCGCAGGGAGGTTGACGATGGCATGTGGTACATACCCTGTGGGGAACCGGACGGGGAAGACCGGGTTCAGGCATTGAAATGGACCTGAGGGGCTTGGCGTCTCATGGCGGCAATGCGTGGGCTCAAGAGCCCGCCCTGCACATCCCGCACCGCTCGTACCTCCGATGGCGTGCTCTCTGCGCCTTGGCGTCTCCGCGCGAGTCGAGTCTCCTGGTGGGCATGGCCCACCCTACATCGAATCCGTGTCAATCCGTACCTGAAGACTGTGGCTCGTGACCGGTGACTCGTGGCCCGTGTTGCGCGGTGCACCCCTGCGGCCTCCAGCCTCCCGCCCCCAGCCTGTTTCCCCTGCGTCCTCGGCGTCCTCCGCGGTTCAACCGGTTCTTCTGCTTCGCATCTTCTTCTTTGTGTCCTCTGTGCCTCTGTGGTGAACACAAGCAGGATGGTGTGCGGAGCACACCCTACCGCTGTCGCCGAGACCGCACCGGCGTTCACACCCTCACGCTTCCACACTTCTACGCTTCCACGCTTCCACTGGCCTCGCCGGGCGAGGCGTGGTATAATCCCGGCGTTGTGCTTTCGAATTGGGGATTGTCGGCGAACGAAAGAGCACAGACTTGTAGCCGAAAGAAACGAAAAAGGGCGAAAAAGGAAAAAGACATGACGGATCGATCTGCGGCTTTCGGGTCTCTTCCGCCTTTTTCGGCTTCTTTCGTTTTTTTCGGCTATGAGGGATTGGGTTGCGGCCGAAGGCCGCGCTGGGTCCTCTGTGGCCAGAACTCCTTCTTAGCGTTCGCTTTTTTTCGGGTTCTTTCGTTTTTTTTCGGCGGGAATCGGTTAGAACTCCGGCCTGCGGCCGGCTTGGGATAAGGATATCGAGATCATGCAGAAGCATCAGGCGGAGAAGCATCTTTGGTGGCAGACGGGCGTGATTTACCAGATCTATCCGCTGTCGTTCATGGACAGCAATGGCGACGGGTATGGCGATCTGGCGGGGATTTCGAGCAAGCTCGATTATCTCAAGGACCTGGGCGTCGAGGCGATCTGGCTGTCGCCGATCTATCCTTCGCCTCTGGCCGATTGGGGGTACGACGTCAGCGACTACACCGGGATTCATCCGCTGTGCGGGACGATGGCGGATTTCGACAGGCTGCTGGCGGGCGTCCATGAGCGGGGAATGAAGCTGATTCTCGACTTCGTGCCCAACCACACGTCGGACCAGCATCCGTGGTTCGTCGAGTCGCGGTCCTCGCGGGACAACCCGAAACGCAACTGGTATTTGTGGAAGGACGCCGGACGCGACGGCGGGGCGCCGAACAACTGGCTGAGCGTGTTTGGCGGGTCCGCGTGGGAGCGGGATGAGGCGACGGGGCAGGATTATCTGCACAGTTTTTTGAAGGAGCAGCCGGACCTGAACTGGCGGAATCCCGAGGTGCAGGCGGCCATGCTGGACGTGATGCGGTTCTGGCTGGACAAGGGCGTGGACGGGTTCCGCGTCGATGCGCTGTGGCATGTGATCAAGGACGAGCACTATCGGGACAACCCGCTGGACCCGGACTATGTCAAGGGTCAGATGCCGCCCTACGACCGGTTCATCCCGGCGTATTCGGGCGGGCAGGCCCAGTTGCACGAGGTCGTCGGGCTGATGCGTCACGTGACGAACCAGTACAAGGACCGCGTGCTGATCGGGGAGATGTATCTGCCGATCGAGGAGCTGATGGGGTATTATGGTCAGGAGCGGGACGCGGGGCTGCACCTGCCGTACAATTTTCAGTTGATCGTGCTGCCGTGGAAGGCGGTGGAGATCTTTGCGGGGGTGAACCGGTACGAGGCGTCGCTGCCGGAGTTCGCGTGGCCGAACTGGGTGCTGGGCAATCATGACAAGCCGCGGGTTGCCAGCCGGGTGGGGGCCGAGCAGGCGAGGATCGCGGCGATGCTGCTGCTGACGCTGCGGGGGACGCCGACGATCTACTGCGGGGACGAGATCGGGATGGAGAACGGGAAGGTGCCGGCGGAGCGTGAGCGGGACCCGGTGGCCCGGCTGCTGGATTCGGGCAAGTTCGGGCGGGACCCGGAGCGGACGCCGATGCAGTGGACGGGCGGGCCGGGCGCGGGGTTCACGACGGGCGAGCCGTGGCTGCCGATCGGGGAGGAGGCCGAGGGGGTGAATGCCGAGGTGCAGCGGGAGGACGCGGAGTCGATGCTGTCGTTTTACCGGCGGCTGCTGGAGCTTCGGCGGGCGGAGCTGGCGTTGCAGGTGGGCGGGTATGTGCCCGCGGGGCAGCGGGGGAACTTGTTCGCGTTTCTGCGGGAGTTGGGGGAGACGTGCTTTTTGATCGCGGTGAACCTGGGGGCGACGCGGGCGAGGCTGGCGATTCCGCGGCATCTGGACGTGACGGGCAAGGTCGTGCTGGCGACGGACGCGACGCGGGTCGGCGGCGAGATCAGCCAGTACGTCAACCTGGGGCCGAACGAAGGGCTGATCGCCAGGGTCAAGCCGTGCGATTGAAGCCGGGGCCGAACCCTGCGAAGGCTGTGCCGAACGCGGGCTTCGAGCAGACCGGCCAAGGCCTTTCGATTCGGGCCGGATCTATGCCGCTCTTCCGATGTCCGCGTCATCGTTGTGCGAAACAATAATTTGCGGGTTGACATCCTCTGTGGAATCCCCAATAATCTCGCCATCGCCGAAGTGGCGGAACTGGCAGACGCGCAGGATTCAAAATCCTGTCCCCGCAAGGGGGTGAGGGTTCGATTCCCTCCTTCGGCATTCATGATGATGCGCCGGATCAAATTCGCTTTGGCGGCGAGGCGTCAGAATCTGTGAGAGTTTGGGCGGTTTGCGGAGGTGTCCTCTTCTCGTGCGATACGCAAAGGCTCGAATCTCGCTGCATCAAGAATAGAGACTCCGGGCGCATTCCCACATGCGCTCGGAGTCTCGTCACGCTGAAACAAACGGGTAAAAGGGCTGATCGGAGCAACGACTCGTCGCTCGCCGGGGTCACCGCTGCCGGAAGCCGCCTGTGACGTCGCGTCCTCGCGAGCTGCCGACTCCGACGAATCTCCGCTGCCCGGCCGGGTCGGCGGTCCTCTCGTCCATACGGTTGCCGCCGGCGCGGCTATGCCCGCCGGCCGCCTGGCGCGGCGCGGATGCCGGTTCTGGATCTGCGTGCGTCTGCCGCCGATTCCCGCCGGGGCCCCCCTTACGGCTCCTGCGAGGCCCGGCTCCCCCACGAGGGCCACCAGGTTGCCGACGACCTCCTTCATGCTCTCGGCCTGGACGCTCAGTTCCCCCGACGCGCCGGCCGACTCCTCGGCGTGGGCCGCGTTCTGCTGCGTCGCTTTGTCCATCTGGGCCATCGCCGTGTTCACCTGGTCGATGCCCACCCCGTTCCCCCCCAAACCATCGACATCATTGTTTTTCATTTTCTTGGATTTTTCTTTTGCACGAATCTTGCGGGAGCCGGTAGAATAAAGAGTGCTGAGACTCAAACAACTTTGATGATGCCTTCTACGATGGAGTCTTGAATCAGCGGCGGGTTGGCGTTGGGAACCCGTGCAACAGGAGAGGTCTTTGGGAGAAAGAGGCGAAAAGCGATGCGCCGTCGAGGGAGACGAAACAGCACCTGCGGTCCGGCATTCACTCTTTGTGTCGCATTCC
>DATIKY010000325.1:0-63642 GCA_035476995.1 Sedimentisphaerales bacterium
CGGCCGCATCGAGCCGCGGGTCCTCAAACGCCGTCGCCACCGCTACCCTCTCATGCAACGACCCCGAGAGCAACTCCGTGAGCAACTGCAGAAAACATAAACCCCTGGTATCGCACGCCTTGTGGACGGCAGTGCCATTCGCTGCAGCCACGTCTATTGGGGTAGGCAGATGCCGTTTTCAGACGTTCCTGCGTTGACAACGGCTTGGCCCGGTGGTACAAAAGGCCGAAACGAGGGACCTGCATCATGGACAAACGACAACTCATTATCGTGGGCGGCATCGTCGTGCTGGGCCTGCTGCTGGCGTTTCCCCTCTCGTGGATCTTCAGCGAACAGCCGGGTTCAAGCGGGCGATCCCCGGTCCGCGGGGCAAATTATCAGTCGTCGATCCGCCAGACGGACGACGGCGGGACCGAATGGGCGCTCACTCAGACCCATGGGCTGCCTTCCCCCAAGGACGCTAACGGCGTACAGGGAAAACCCGTCATTGTCGTGAAGACGGACGTCTTTCGGGCCCGCGAGCGGGAAATGCTGATCGGATTGGTCCTGGCGGGCCGTGAGGGTCAAAGATACAGTCCCGTCGTCGTAAAGGCCGGGACGCGGCTGTCGGCCCCCAGGTTGCGGATCGTCGATGAAGCCGGAAAGGTGGTGCTCGATGACAGTTTCCGGTATGGCTGAGGCGGCGCCTGCCGGTACTCGTGGCGAGTACCCAATGACTTCAAGGGCAAGTTCCAGGTGCAGGTGGATATCGACCTCGGACCGTTCCAGGTCGAGCACGAACGACCCTGGCATTCGATCTGACCGAACGCCGAGCCGGAGGGTCCACGGAGTCGTCCCCATGACCAGGCGACGCTGGACCATCCTGTTGGGAGCAATCATCCTCGGCACAGGCCTGCTGTGGGCGTTTCTCGTCCACGATCCCGTCGAGGAAGGCCGCTGCCGACTGGTTCGCAGGAAGGCCGACCCGGACAGCCAGTTGATGGGGCTGGCCTTTCGATTCATAGAACCCCTGGGCGGCAAGCCGGATATTGTGGAGGACCTCCCTGCAGATTTTGAGCGACCCGGCTACTATCAAATCAAGAGCGGCGACAGGCTGATCCCAGTGGCTGTGGACTACTCCAAGGACCTTCATCTGTGCATAGATGCGGACGGCGACGGCATTCTCTCGGAGGAACGCTGTTTCACAGCCAAGTCCGTCAAAGCGACGCGGATAAGTAGTTCATCCCACCGGTTTGGGCCGATCTCGCCGGTTTCCAGCGATGGCGGCAAAGCCGACGACGGGTTCTATGTGAACTGCTATCGAACGGATGCACCCGCCTTGCTGATCACCTGCTCCGCCTTCTTCCGGACGGGCAAGCTCCGTCTAGCCGGGCAAACGTATCGGGTGGCAGTGGTGGATGGCGATTATGACGGCTCATACCATTCTGTCTTGTCTTTGCCTGTAGATCGGCCTTGGCGGCAGCCCGGGTCCGATGTGTTCGCGATCGATCTGAACCGCAACGGGAAATTCGAAATCTCAATGGCCCTGCGGTCTGAAGTCGTTCCGCTCGGAAGACTGGTGCAAGTCGACGACGCGTACTATGCCATCGACATTGCGCCGGATGGGACCAGCCTTACGCTTTCCAGAACCGAGCCGCAGTTCGGGACTCTCGTTGTGGAACCCAACGATGCCGATGTGAGGCTGAGATTGTGGTCCGATGCCGCGGATCAGCACCTTCCGTCGGGTCGGCAGTGGCAACTGCCGGCCGGCAGGTACAAGGCGATCGATGCATTCATCAAGAAGACCGACGCGTCGGGGGATGTTTGGACGTTCTCGTCGGATTCCTCCTCGGGTTCCACGCATCTGGGACCGCTGGACTTCTTCGAAATCAAGCCGGGAGAGACTACGTCGGTCAGAATCGGACTACCGTTCGTCGTGAAGGCGGACGTGCAGAGAGCGGGCTCCGGGATCGTGTCGATCCGTCCGGTCCTCGTGGGCTGTGCGGACGAGGAGTATCAGGCGAACTTCCGTCGGAATTACCGGCGCCCGCCGGAACGCACCTTCAAGATCGTGGATGAGAAAGGGACTGTGCTGGAAACGGGCAAGTTCGAGTATGGCTGAAGCGGCACCTGCCGGTACTCGTGGCGAGTGCCAGAGGGGTTCAAGGGCAAGTTCCAGGTGCAGATCGAAATGGACCTGGGACCCTTCGAAGTCACCCATGAAAGGAGCTGGCACTCCATCGAGTAGCACAAGGTTCGCGCGAGCGTGTACCGGCGGGTTCAGAGATGTCTCTGGCCCGCTTTTTTTATTGGTCATGGATGTTTGTTGGAGGCATGGACATGTGGAGATTCTGTGAGCGGGAGAAGGCTGCGGGAGTGGCGCTGATGATCCTGGGTCTGCTGGGTGCGGCGGCCTGGGGCGATGAGGCTCCGCCTCTGCCGACGCACCAGGTGGAAGGCAACAGCGGCGTGTTCATCACGCCGACGGCGTATTTCGCCAATCCGGCCGGACCGAACGAGGTCTTCGGCAAGCCGAGCGTTTCGGGCACCTACGCCCACATCGGCGAGAAGGACTTTCAAGCGTTTGTCGTCACACAGAACCTCTGGGGTCGGGTCGAGCTCGGTTACGGGCTCGAACGCATCGGCCTGGGCGAGTGGCCCGGCCTGGTCCAGGACGCCACGGGTCTGCGCGTCCAGGACGATGCATTCCTGCACAACTTCAACGCAAGAGTTCTGGCGGTCAAGGAGGGCGCGTTCAACCACGCCTGGATGCCCGCCGTGTCGCTGGGTGTGCACTACAAATGGAACCAGGACCACGACGACATTGACGAGCAACTGAACGGAACCTGCGACGCGCTGGGCGTGGATCACGACAGCGGCGTGGAGTTCACCCTCACGGCCACCAAGATGATCGCCAAGCGGCTGCCTCGTCCGCTGATCGTCTCGGCGGGCCTTCGCAACGGCGACGCCATCCACACCGGCCTGCTCGGCTTCGCCGGCGAGCGGCGCACCACGGTCGAGGGCAGTGTGATCTGCCTGCTCACCGACAAGTTCCTGATCGCAGGCGAGTATCGCCAGAAGCCTGATCTGTGCGACGAGATCCCCGGCCTGGTCAAGTCGGAGGAGGACTGGTGGGACATCTGCCTGGGGTACATCGTCAACGACCGCATCACCGTGGCGGGCGGCTACGCCAACTTCGGCAACATCCTGAACGACCGTGAGGACAACGTCTGGGCCATCCAGGTCAAATACGAATTCTAAGGGAGATCGAGCATGAAGAGCATAAGCGGTGTCGGATTGAAGGAAGTGCAGGGGGTCTACGGCGGAGCCGAGGGCAAGCTGTGGGAACTGATCATGGGCGAGCAGATCCACATCGGGGGGCTCACCTCCTCGATGGATCTGGCCGAGCAGGCGGGCATCAAGGCCGGGAGCAAGGGCGTCGATCTGTGCTGCTGCAGCGGCGCGGGGATGCGATTCCTCGTCCGCTTTCGCAACGTGGCGGGGATGATGGGCGTGGACGCCACGGAAGCGATGGTCGAATTGGGCAAACAGCGATGCCAACAGGCGGGTCTGGCCGACCGGATTCAGTTCACCTTGGCCGATGTGTGCAGTAGTGGGCTTGAGAGCAACAGCGCCGATTTCGTCTGGGGCGAGGACGCCTGGTGCTACGTCGTGGACAAGAACAAGCTGATTGCCGAGGCGGCCAGGATCGTGCGGCCGGGCGGCGTCATCGCGTTCACCGACTGGGTCGAAGGCAAGGGCCTGTCGCAGCCGGAGGCGGAGCGGTTCCTGAGATTCATGAAGTTCGCGAACATCCAGAGCATCGACGGTTACTGTGACCTGCTCAAGGCCAATGGCTGCGAAGTGCTTGCCGCGAAGGATACCGGGCGATTCTCACCCTGCATCGACCTGTATCTCAACATGCTGGGTATGCAGTTGACGTACGATGCGTTGCAGATTATTGGTTTCGACCAGAATATGATGCAGGCCATGGCGGCGGAGATGGCGTTCATCCAGCAACTGGCCCGCGCCGGCAAGATCGCCCAGGGCCTGTTTGTGGCAAAGAAGAAAGGTTAAGAGAAGGGTTCACCACGGAGACGCAGAGAACCCAGAGAAGATGGATTGTGGATTTGTGATGTTTGTGTCTCTGTGGTGAAATCCTATAGGAAGAGACGTTATGGGAAAGTGCTGCGGAAATAGTGACGCGAAGATTGAGCCGACCGATCCGTGCCACCCGCCGCAGGTGTCGTGCGGGTCGAAAGCCGCGTCGGCATCTCAGGCGGCGGGTTGCCCGCTGGCCTGGTTCGAGCGGATGATCCCGAACTGTCTGGAGTACGCGAGGGACGCCAAGGCCAAGGGCCGCCGGATCGTCGGGATTATGTGCGAATACACGCCGCGAGAGCTGATCATGGCTGCCGGCGCCGTGCCGGTCTGTCTGTGCGGCGGTTCGGCCGAGACGATCGGCCCGGCGGAAGAGCACCTGCCGGCCAACCTGTGCCCTCTAATCAAGTCCACCTACGGCTACCACGTCCAGAAGGCCAATCCCTTCCTGGAGATGGCGGACCTGATCGTCGCCGAGACCACCTGCGACGGCAAGAAAAAGATGTACGAGCTGATGGCCCAGACCCGTCCGATGCACGTGCTGGAGCTGCCGCAGAAGCCCGACGACGCCGACGCGAGGGCCCACTGGGTCAGCGAGCTTCGCAAACTGAAGGCCAGACTCGAGCAGTCGTTCAACGTGACGATCACCCACGAGATGATCCGCCAGGCGATCGGCACGATGAATCGTGAGCGGTCGCTGCGACGGAAGCTGGCAGACCTGATGAAAGCGGACAATCCGCCCCTGACCGGCCGAGAGTTGCTCCAGTACAAGAGCAGCATCTCCGGAATCTGCGCCGATTTCGCACAGTACGCACGGGCGCTGCAGATGTACGCAGGCAAGAAGCCCGAGGGCAATTCGAAGGTGCGCGTGCTGATGACGGGCGTGCCCATGGCGCACGGGGCCGAGCGAGTGCTGGAGCTTGTCGAGTCGCACGGCGGCCTCGTCGTTGCCACGGACAACTGCACGGGCCTCAAGCCGATCCTCGACGACGTGGACGAAACCGCGGCCGATCCGATCGTGGCGATCGCGGAGAAATACTTCCGTCTACCATGCTCGGTGATGACGAAGAACACGCGTCGATTCGACGTCTTGCGGGATCTGGCCAAGGAGTACCGAGCTCAATGTGTGATCGATCTGATCTGGCAGGCATGCCTGACGTATGACGTGGAATCGTTCTTCGTCAAGCAACTGGCGGAGAAGGATCTCGGCCTGCCGTACCTGCGGATCGAGACGGACTACTCGCCCTCGGATTCCGCCAGGATCGCGCTGCGGGTCGAGGCGTTGTTCGAAACCGTTCAACAAAGGGCCTGTGGACAGGCATGATGGAGCCGATTCGAACCATCGTGTACACGTGTCCCTATGTGCCGGCCGAATGGATCGCTGCTCACGGCTTGCAGCCGCGGCGTTTGATCCCGCTGCCGACCGAGGGAGCATCCGTAGCTCCGCGAGTGGAGGGCCTGTGCCCATATGCCTGCGCGTTCGTCAACGATGCCGCGTCCGAGGGCGCCGGCGGCATTGTCGTCACGACCTTGTGCGATCAGATGCGCCGGGCGTATGATCTGCTGGTTCGCGGGATCGATACGCCCGCCTTTCTGCTGAACGTGCCGAAGACCTGGCAGACCGTCGCGGCCCAGCGGCTGTATCAGGATGAGTTGAAACGGCTGGGCCGCTTCCTGGTTCGACTCGGCGGTCGGACACCAACCCATGACGATCTCGCGAAGGCAATGACCGACGTAGGGTGTGCCGTGCACACCATCCGGTCAATCCGCGAAGATAGTGGTGTGCACGGCACACCCTACATCCCCATCGCTGTGGTGGGCGGGCCTTTGATGCAGAGGGATCTCGTCCTGTTCGATCTCATCGAAGAGTCCGGCGGGCGCGTCGTGCTCGATGCCACTGAGACCGGCCTCCGCGGACAACCGCGAGCCTTCGACCGCAGACGGATCGCCGAGGACCCGCTGATCGAGCTTGCCGACGCCTATTTCGGCATTCCGGATGCCTCCCGGAGGCCCAACAGTGAGTTGTACGCCTGGCTCAGGAAGGAACTGGCCAGGACGAGCGCGAAGGGCATCGTCTTTCATCACTATCTCTGGTGCGACGCATGGCGGGCGGAACTCGCGAGGCTCAAAGAGTGGGTTGGCATGCCTGTGCTCGGGATCGACAGCGACGGCAATGGCGAAACGAATATCGCCCGCTTGCGGACCCGCATCCGGGCTTTCTTGGAGATGCTTCAGTGACCGTCGGGCCGCGACAGATCAGCCTGGAGCAGTGGGACCGCGAGTATGCTCGGTTGCGGACAGCGGGCATGACCGAGCCCGTCTACGGCGGCCCGCTCGGGCGGCACGTCGCCGACGGCGACACGCGATTGCTCAAGCTCCGCTACGACAATTCGCCCGCGGCGCTTCGGCTATGGAACTTCCTCCTGAGCGAGGAGGACCGGCTCCGCGCCGCCCGCGCGTCGGGCAGGAAGCTCGTCGGCGCCATGAAGGATCTGGGCACCGTGCCCGTGATGGCGTACAGCCTGGACAACCTCGTCGCGTTCTACCCCGACGGCGCGTGGTGGATTCCTTGTGTGATGGAGCTCAACACCGGCCTGCTCCAGATCGCCGATTCGCTCGGGATCGACGAATCGTTCTGCCCCGTCCGCGCAATGCTCGGAGCGTTCGTCACCGAGGCGCATTTCCCGCTCCCCGACCTGCTGACGTGCAGCGTGGGCGCCACCTGCGACGATTTCTCCGCCATCGCGCAGCGACTGAACGGCCTGGGCCACGCGATTCTCTGGTGGGAGATTCCGCACCGACGGCAGGCCGAGCCCGGCGAACAGGCCGTGACGTTGCCTGGCGGTTTTGAGGCGCCGAGAAGCCAGGTCGAGTTTGTGAAGTCTGAATTGCTCCGCGTGGGAGGCGCTTTGGAGGAACTGGCCGGTCGGCCGCTGGGCGATGGAGCGCTCGCTGCTGGAATCGCAAAGGCCAACCACGCCCGCAAGTTGCTGGATCGACTTCGATATCTTGCGTTCACGGCGCCCCTGTGTCCGATGCCGGCGCTGGAGATGCTGATTGCGGAGATGTTCGCGGTCCACTTCTGTTCGGACCAGGATGAGACGATCCTCGTGCTGGCGGACTTGCTGGCCGAGGTCGAGCGGCGGGTGGCTGCCGGAGTGGGACATCTGTCTGCCGATGCGGCCCGGATCTTCTGGGTGAATCCCGTGGCCGATTTGCAGGCCATGAACCTGCTGGAGGACTGCGGCGGACGAATCTGCGGCACTGAATATCTCTTCGCCCACGCTCTGGACCCGATCCCGACGGCCATTCCTCCGATGGAGGCGTTGGCGCAGATGGCGTTGGCCGATCCGATGGTCGGATCGTCGCTCGACCGCGCCGCCAGGATCGTCGGGGACATTCGGCGGTTCGGGGCCGAGGCGGTGATCGTCTCGCGAATCCCCGGCGCAAGCCACTGCGCCCTGGAAGGCGAGATCATCGGCCCAATCGTTCGAGAGGAATGCGGCCTGCCTGTGCTGGAGGTCGAGGTGCCGTCGATCACGGATGCGACGCAGGCAACACTGTGCACGCGGCTGGAGGCCCTGGTGGAAACCGTCAAAGACCGGAGAGAAAGATGATCTATGCAGGAATCGACGCCGGCTCGCGGGCGATCAAGGTCGTGTTGATCGACGCGGACGGCTCGCGGATAATCGGCAAGGCCCAGGCCGATCAGGGGATCGAGCAGGGCAGCCTCGCCTGTGAGTTGTTCGACAGGGTGCTTGCCGAGAACGATGTCAAGAGGTCCGATGTCCGCCGGATCGTGGCCACCGGCTACGGCCGCAGCGCGATCGACGTCGCCGACACGACGATCACCGAGATCACGTGTCACGCGGTGGGCGTGCGTCACCTGGTCCCCGAGGTCCGGACGATTATCGACATCGGCGGCCAGGACAGCAAGCTCATGCGACTCGACGGCAACGGCAAGGTACGGGACTTCGCCATGAACGACCGCTGCGCCGCGGGCACCGGGCGATTCCTCGAGGTGGTCGCGGGAAGATTGGGCATTCCCGTCGGCGATCTGGGGGCGATGGCCTCGCGAAGCAGCAGCCCGGCCGCGATCAGCAGCATGTGCGTGGTCTTTGCCGAGACGGAGATCATCGGATTGCTTTCCTGCGGCAGGCCGGGCGAGGACATCGTAGCGGGCGTCCAGAACGCCATCGCCTCGCGAATCGTCGCGATGGCCGGCCGGAGCGTCGAGCCGCCCATCATTTTCACAGGCGGGGTCGCTCGGATCAAGGGTATGGAGATTGCCCTCCAAACGGCTCTGGGCCAACCGGTCGCCATCTCGCCCGAGCCGCAAATGACCGGCGCCCTCGGAGCCGCGATCTTGGCGCGACGGCAGAGCGATAGTATGAACATGTAGGGTGTGCCATGCACACCATGTCTCTTGTGGAGGATTTGACGATGATCAACATGGAAAGACGCAAGCGGGTGATGCAGCGGTCGATCAAGCTGGGGCACTGCATCTGCGATGCCAAACAGCCCTGTCCCTGTCCAACCTTCAAAGAAAAGAACGTTTGTAGCTGTGCGGGCGAACGACTCGACAGTCCGACCGGACCCATCCAATTGACCAAGCTCGTGGAGAAGGCCGGCTGCGCGTCAAAGATCGATCAGGCGTTTCTCAAGAAGGTGCTCAAGGACCTGCCTGCCATTGAGGATCCCCGGGTTCTGGTCGGCATGGCGGCTGGGGACGACGCCGGCATCTACGACATGGGCAATGGCCAGGCCCTCGTCCAGACGGTCGACGTCTTCACGCCCTCGGTGGACGATCCGTACACGTTCGGCCAGGTCGCGGCCGCCAATTCCGTCAGCGACATCTACGCCATGGGCGGCACGCCTTTGACCGCGCTGTCGGTGATCGGGTTCCCCGTGCGAAAGATCCCCGACGAAGCCATGTTCGAAATCCTGCGGGGCGGCATCGACAAGATGAAGGAGGCCGGCTGCGCCATCATCGGCGGCCACAGCATCAACGACCCGGAGGTGAAAGCGGGCTTTGCCGTCACCGGGATCATCGACAAGGACCGCGTCGTCACCAACGCCGGGGCGCGCCCGGGCGACGTGCTGATCCTCACCAAGCCTCTGGGCACCGGCATCGTGGCCTTCGCAGCCCAGATTGACCGCGCCGCACCCGAGAGCGTCCAAGCCGCCGCGGCTTCGATGACCTCGCTGAACAAGACCGCAGCCGAGCTGATGGTGCAGTTCGGCGCGCACGCCTGCACCGATGTCACAGGCTTCAGTCTCATGGGCCATCTGGCCGAAATGGCTCGCTCCAGCGGGGTGGATGTTCAACTCGTCTGGGACGATCTTCCTTTGTTCGAAGGGGTGCTCGAATATGCGGCGGCAGGCATTCTCCCCGGCGCGATCGAGCGGAACAAGGAATCCTGCGCCGACCGCGTGGTCGCCTCCGAGCGGCTCTGCCAGGAGATGGTCGACATCTGCTTCGACGCCCAAACCTCCGGCGGACTCCTGATCGCCATCGAGCAGGCCCGCGCCGCGGATCTGCTCGCAGCTCTCCACGATCGCGGCGTCGGTGCGGCGACGATCATCGGCAGGATCAAGGACAAAGGCGCCGGCCTGATCCACGTCGAAACCACCGGCCGGCGTGCAATCCCGTCGCCCGGCTCTGCCAAAACGGTCGAATCGCCACAATCATCAATCGCAAATCATCAATCATCAATGATAGAGGTTCCCTGCTGCGCGGACGCCGTCGCGCCCTCCAGGCAGAGCAGTCCGGAGGAAGACCCGATCAAAGCGGCGTTCAAGCAGTTCCTCGGTGTCGCCAATGCCCCGCGCGGCCTCGACGCCTACACCAAGCAGGCGATGGCGATTGCGCTATCGGTGGCGCTGCGGTGCGAGCCGTGCTTGAAGATGCATCTGAAGAACGCCAGAAGCAAGGGCTTCTCCGAAGCGGAGATCGACGAGGCCGCTTGGATGGGCATCAGCTTCGCGGGCTCGCCGGCCATGGTGTTTTACGAGCAGCTTAAGAATCAGCAGTAGGATCAAGCGGGCGGTGCACGGGATTATCGAGCCTTGCTCTTCCGCACCACTATCTCTCATCAAGTTCGTGTCTGTTCTCCGATCCCCCGAACATCAACGACTTCCATGAGACGCCGTGGGGCCCTCTATGCCGGGTGGGCCGGCCGGTGGTCCTGGTCGGCACCGAAAGCTTGCACATGGATCTGTGCACGGCCTGCGGCCACGTGCAGAGGCTCTATGTGAAGAACCCCAACCACCGCTGGCTCACGTAACCTACTGCCTCACCTCGCCGATTCCCTCCAGGATCGCCCTGGTAAATAGCGGCGCCGCCAGAGGACCGGTGGCGGTGATGAGGAGCCCGTCTTTCTCCGCCGGGTTGCCTGTGTAGAGGGCGCCGGCCCGTGCGATCGGCTCCTGCTCCGAGAGGTATGCGGTGACCCGCGCGCCCCGCAAGACGCCGGCGCTGGCGAGAATGGTGGGTGCCGTGCCGATGGCGGCCAAGACCTTGCGCCGCGCGGACACCTGACGCACCAGATTCTGAACCATCGGGCTGCGAACGTACTCGGCGGCGCCGACGCCGCCGATGAAGACGACCGCGTCGAAGTCGTCCACGTTCACTTGGTTCACAAGCAGGTCCGCCTGGGCGACGGTTCCGGTCATGCCGACCAGCGGCCCAGCGCGCGTGCTGGCCACGGCCGACTGGACGCCTCCCAACTCCAGGGCTCGCCGGGTTTCGAGATACTCCTGGTCCTGGAATCCCCTCGGCGGAACGACCAACAGGGCTCTTCGCCCGGACTGCGTCGAGGTCGGTTGCCCCGCTGTCTCGGAGACCTGACTGGCAGGATATCCCACGATCGCCACAAACAACGGCTCATAGCCACGCGGAATCCTCGCGACCCGACGGACATCGGCTCCATCCACCGCGTCGAGCGCGATGAATCCCAGTCCCTGGGCGACGGCTTCGAGTTGGATGGTCTGCGCGACCTTTCCTGCCTGCAGGGCCATCACCGTTCGGGACCGTGTTCCAAAGCGGGCGGTGTAGTCGCGACTCGAAGCCGTCAGGATGATCTGGCATCCGCCAGGCAGGACAGTCGGCTGTTTCACGAGCGCCGCTGCCAGCGTCGTGCGGATGTCGCCCTCGCTGACGGGCTGCAGGGTGTGGCCCAGCGGTTCGTAGGCGAAGAGCCCTTCGGGCAGGACGAAGAAGGCCCTCATCGGGGACTCGTCGCCGTTCGGGGTGGGGTTGGTCGGGGCGGGGGGAGCAGGCATGGAACTGCGGATCGCCCAGGCGAGCTGACCGACTTTGGCCGAATCGAGCCGCTGGCCGGCCGGGAGCTGGACTCTTTGCATCTCGACCACCGCCTGCTCGAACGTGACCGCGCTTCGAGCGGTCGGTTCCGGCAGTTGAATGGGCTGGAGACGGGAGGCCGGCGCGCGACGCGCAGGGCCGGCCTGTGCCTGCGGCTGTGACGGAGACGCGCCCTGCCTTTCCGCTGCTGCGGCGACGACTGCCGACGCCAGGCACAGCGACGCCAGCAGCGCCCTTACGACTCCCGACCGGGGACATTCACCAGCGAATAAACGGAGTTTCATCGTCTAATCCTCCACTGCGTTCGAGAAAGTCAAGGACCCTATTGTAGCACGGGAAGCGGCGTAAGGCAAAGCGCCAAATCCGCCTTCCGGAACCGCCTCTGCACTCGAATTGGCGTCATTGGGGTTGGGGCGTCCTCGTCGGTCTGATCTTGAAGGGCTTGTACAGCGGATCGCCGATCAGGACCATCTGCCAGGAGGTGAACCGTTGCGTGAGGAAGTAGGCCTCGACGAGACAACGACCGTCGTAGAGCGCCGTGAAGAACGCCCTCGGTTCGGGGAAAGCGAACAGATACGGCTCGTTGACCGGCCCCAGGGTGGCGGTGATGCCGTCCTGGAGCATCGCAGGGCACCATTGCAGGCTGTTGGCGTCACGAAGGGCGGCCGCTTCGAAGCTGGCGATGTGATACCCGACGGCTCCATCGACGAAGTCGAACGCGTCGACATATTTCTGCAGGCTGTACCAGCCGCAATACAGGGCCGTCTCCGGACAACTCCCCGGCTCGAACAACGCCTCCGTCTGTTCTTCGCGAACGGGCAGGCCGGTCCAGAGCTGGGTCACCTTCGCCAGGTCACGCAGCGACTGATCGTAGTAGCCATAGAGGTCGTTGCTCTTGAGCCCGCGGGAGTCGAAGCAGGCCGAACCGGTCAATCCCTTGGCCTCGGCCGCCAGGGCCTTGTCGATCAATCCTTTTGCGATACTGTAGCTGGGCCCGTCCAACCGGCAGACCATGAGGGTCTTGAACGGGTGGGGCCCCGGCGTAGGATAGAGGTTCGGCTGCCATCGATAGAGTTCATACGGACCGGACAGGACCATGGCCAGTTCGCTGTCCACTGAGGCGTCCGTTTCCTTGCCCTCGATCCGATCTATATCCATCTGGATCTGCATCGCGCGAGCTTGCCGTTCCTGCCAGGCGGGGGTTTGGGCTTGTCCGTCCTTTTCCAGTTGGACGACGGCGTCTTTCTGCTCCTGGAGCGATTGCCGCAATTGCGTGAGCTGGGCGTCGAACCCGCTGAGCGGGTCGCGTCGGCCCACCTTGAACGGAATGCCGTACGTGGTGACAAGACACTCGATATGCCCGAGATCCTTGCGGGTCGCGAACGTCCTGCGGATCGGGCCGGCCAGACGTTTCTCGTAGTCGGCCCGGCCGATGGAGTCGCGAAGCTGCGTCCCCAGCGACACGGGAATGATGTTGCGGGAGGGGACCCCGCGTTTCTCGCAATAGTAACGGGCCAGCCTCATCGAGGCCGCCTGATCGGTGTTGGCGATCAGCAGGATCTCGTTGGGTTCCAGAGCCACGGCCAACTCGCCGCAGACCGACAGAACGATCGCAATCGCAACCAGGATTCTCATATCTGCGTTGTCGAAGCCTCCTCGTAGTCGTCCAGCCAACATGCGTTCGGATTGCTCCGAAAGATGAGCATCCGTCCATTGTCGCTGCCGTCGGCGGCGCGGTGGTACTTCAAGAAGACCTGTCCCTCGGACTTGCCCACGATCTCGATCTTGCCGCTGGAATGACTCATGGCGTAACGGACCCGCTTGGCCAGGCCGGAGATGAGG
This sequence comes from Sedimentisphaerales bacterium, assembly GCA_035476995.1. GTDB lineage: Bacteria > Planctomycetota > Phycisphaerae > Sedimentisphaerales > Anaerobacaceae > PLanc-01. The sequence continues at coordinate 13,247 of DATIKY010000325.1, forward strand.
CTCTTCGCCTGCTCGACGATCTCGTAGCCTTCCTCGATGGGAACCGTGTACATCCGATTTCCGACCGCAGGACGGCACTGGAAGACATAGTAGGGGGCGTCGCCGATAAAAGACAGTCTCCGTAGCAGTTCCGCCAGGACTGCCGGATCGTCGTTGATCCCGCGAAGCAGCGGCGACTGGTTGGCGGTGACGGCGCCGGCCTTCTGCAGGAGTGACACGGCCTGGATCGCTGCGTCGGTCAACTCCCGCGGGTGGATGAAATGGGTCATGATGTAGATTTTCTTGTGCGTCGTGCTGTATTGGCGGATCATCTTGAGCAGGTCTGGATCGCCGAGTATCCGATACGGATTGAAGGCGGGCATTCGCGAACCGATGCCAACGATCTGCACGTGCTCGATCTCGCGGAGCCGGCCGATGATGTCCGCCAGCTTCGACGTCTCCAGGGCCAGCGGATCGCCTCCCGTGAGCAGAACGTTGGTCACCTGCTTCTGGCTCCGGATGTACTCCATCGCCGCCGGCACGTCGCGGAGACGTTCCGTCCGCGAGCCCATGAAAATCCGCTTGCGGAAGCAATATCGGCAAATTCCCTCGCACACGTCGCTGACCAGCAGCAGGACCGTGTAATCGTACTTGTGTTCCAGCCCGGGCAGGATGGTGTATGCTTCTTCGTTGGAGGGATCGAGCCGGCCCCAGTCGTCCAGTTCCCCTTCGTTGGGCACGATCGCCCGATGGATCGGGTCGTTGGGATCGTTCCAATCGATGAGGGACAGATAGTAATCGTTGCCGCGAAAGGCGAATCGCCGCGAGACCTCTTTCAACGCGACTCTCTCGGCTTCGCTGAGCTGCTCGATCTGTTCCACGCTCGTCAGGGGTCGGGGATGGGTTGTGCTGACGGTCATAGGGTCACTCCGTTCTGTTGGAATCCACATTCGGCCCGGACCCCGACTGCCCACGGGTGTCCTCGGCGCGAGAGTACCGTTTTTCGTAGATTCCCTGCCGGGCGAAGACCCGCATGACCGTGGCGAGCAGAATGCGACCGTCCAACCTCAAGCCTGCCTGCTCCACGTATCGCACGTCGAGTTCCAGTTTTTCTTCAACAGTCAGCTCCCCCCTCCCGGAGACCTGTGCCAGGCCGGTCAGTCCCGGCTTGACGAGGAGTCGAATCCTCTGTCGGGCGTTCCACTCCGCGATCTGGGAGACATACAGCGGTCGCGGTCCGACAAACGCCATATCACCCCATAATATATTAACCAACTGGGGCAATTCGTCAAGAGAATATTCCCGCAAGAACTTGCCGACCCGCGTGAGGCGGGGGTCCTGGCCCGACTTGGGACTGGGATCGAAGGGGTGCACGTCGAGCCGCATAGTCCTGAATTTGAGCATGGCGAACGGACGACCGCAGCGACCGGCGCGTTCCTGACGGAACAGGGCCGGGCCGGGACTGGTCAGGCGAATCCCCAGAGCGATCGCCAGCAACAGCGGCCAGAGGATCACCAGCAGCGCGCCGGCGACCAGGAAGTCGAACAGCCTCTTGAGGAAACGATACATCGCGGCTTGGAAGAAACAAGAACGGACCTCCACGAACGGCTGTGCCCGTGAAGGTCCGTGTTTGTCGGTGTCGAAGTCCTATCTCAGGAAGTTCAGGACGCAGTCTGCGACGGCGTCCTTCATCTCCTCCGTCAGCTCGGGATAGATCGGCAGCGCCATGATCTCATCGGCCGCCTTCTCGGCACGCGGGAAATCGCCCTCGCTGTAGCCCAGGTACGAGAAGCACTCCTGCAGATGCAGGGGCACAGGATAGTAGACTTCGCAGCCGATCTTGTTGGCCTTCAGATGTGCCACGACCTCGTCGCGCCGCGGCACCCGGATGCAATACTGGTTGTAGATCGTCACGCAGTTCGGATCGATGTACGGCGTCTGCACCACGCTGCCGGCGAATCGCTTGTCGTAGTATGCGGCGTTGCGCCGGCGGGCCTCGGACCAGTCGTTCAGGTGCGGCAGCTTCACCAGGAGAGCGACCGCCTGGATCGGATCGAGCCGGAAGTTGGCGCCGACGAACTTGTGATAGTACTTCGGGTCCATCCCGTGATTGCGCATGAGCATCAACCGCCTGTAGAGAGCCTCGTCGTTGGTGACGACCATTCCGCTGTCGCCGATGCCGCCGAGGTTCTTGCTGGGGAAGAAGCTGAAACAGCCGGCGTCGCCGATGCTGCCGGCCTTGCGGCCCTTGTAGCTGCTCGTGATCGACTGGGCGGCGTCTTCGATGACCGCCAGCTTGTACCGGCTGGCCACGCCCATGATCGGGTCCATGTCCGCCATTTGACCGAACAGGTGAACCGGAACGATCGCTCGCGTCCGGCGGCTGACCGCGGTTTCGATCTGTTCGGGGTCGATGTTGTAGGTCCTGGCGTCGATGTCGACCAGGACGGGCTTGGCCCCCACGCGAGCGATGCAGCCGACGGTCGCAAAGAACGTGAAGGGAGTCGTGATGACCTCGTCGCCCGGTCCGATGTTCAGGCTCATCAGGCAATTGAGGATCGCGTCGGTCCCGCTCGAAATGCCGACTCCGAACCGGCAGCCGCTGGCGGCCGCGATCTTCTCCTCCAGCTCCTGCACCTTCGGGCCGCCGATGCAGACCTGCGAATCGAGCACCTCCGAGATGCCCGCGAGAACCTGATCCTTGATCGTCTTATACTGCGCCTTGAGATCCAACAACGGCACTTCCATGATCGTCCCTTCAGACTCTTGGGGGTTCCATTTGTCCCCGTCATCTGCACGGGGTGGCGCCGCCTCCATCGGCGGGTCCGAGAAAGACATCATCCTCGATAAGGGCGTCCGTGTAAATGGGAACGTGGTTTTGTACACTGGCACGCGTTCAGTCGGCTCCGACCAGATCTCGCTGGGCGGCGTTCAGGAGCACCTCCTCGAGTCGGCTCGCCAGAACCGCTCGGTCGAACTGCCGCTCCGCCAGGGCCCTGGCGTTTTGGCCCATTCGTCGGCACAGGTCCGGCTCCCGCGAGAGTTTCGCCAGAGCGTCCGCCAGAGCCTGGGGCTTCGTGGGGTCCACGCACAGGCCGCAGTGATTGTTCTCAATCGTTTCTCCGAGCCAGCCGCCGACGTTGATCAGCACGGGTTTGCCCGCGGCCAGAGCGTCGAACATCTTGTTTGGCGACCACGTCTGTTCTTTGGCCGCACGATAGATTGTCAGGCATGCGTCGCACCCGGCCACGATGCGGGCGACCTCGCCCTTGTCGGCGACCAGGTCGCTGAAGACGACGTTCTTCAGCTTGTGCTTTCGAACCATGGTTTCGAGCTCGGCCCGTTTGCCGCCGCTGCCGTGGAGGACCAGCACGATCCCCTCCGCTTTCTTCGCAGCCAGGACCTTCGCTGCTTCGATCACGTATTCCAGTCCGTTGGCCAGGCCCATCGCACCAAAATAGACCGCGGCGAACCGCTCCCCCAATCCCAGTCGCTCGCGGGCCGCGGTGCCGTCCAGGCCGGGATCGAACAGATCCAAATCGCTGGCGTTGGGAATCATCGTGACTTTTTCCGGCTCGACGCCGGACCGCAAGATGCCCTGCTCCATGCCGGGCGAGAGGGCGATGATGTGATCGGCCGCACGGTAAATCAGATGGGCCATCTTCCGCATCGTCCAAATGACGGCAGGGTTCCGCAACGCCCCCACATTGACCAGGGCCTCCGGCCAGAGGTCCCGCACCTCGAACACGAAGGGAGCGCCGAAGTGACGGCTCAGCGCCATGCCCGCCAGGCCGACCATCAGCGGCGTGTGCGTGGCGAATACGACGCTCGGGGGCATCTGCTGCTTGCCTACGTTGGTCGCGGACCGGGCGAACTGGCAGAACCTGAGCATTCGTTTGCAGCCGCCCATGGTGGTGCCCATGTGCGGATCGTTGTATCCCGCGCCCACCGACAGCACGCGAATGCCGTCGATCTGATATTCGCAACTGGCCTGCTTCGGTCGGCAGGGGAACTCCGCGTTGTCCGCGCCGGAGGTGATCATCGTTATTTCGTGGCCCCTGCCGGCCAGATATCGGCCGAACTCATATGATCTGGTCCCGGTCCGGCCCTTGCGCGATGCGAAGTACTGATGGATGTAGAGGATTCTCATAATGTAGGCTCGACAAAGTTGGATTCGTGGGCACAGGCGTTTCGCGCGGGCTGTGAAGACAGCCGCCATGAGGGGTTTGTTGCGAGTCTCGGGTGTGCCCCTATTTCTCGGTCGCGTACTCGGCCACGATTTGTGCGATCCGTTCGGCGGTCCGGCCGTCCCAGAGCGAGGGGATCTTCCCCTGCTTCCAGCGGCCGGCGAGGATGCTGGCCGATTGCCGTTCGACGGTGTTCATGTCGGCGAGTTCGTTGGTTCCCTCGGTGATGGTGATCGGCCGCTCGGTGTTGGGACGCAGGGTCAGACAGGGCAGGCCCAGATAGGTCGTCTCCTCCTGGATGCCGCCGGAGTCCGTCAGGACAAAGCCTGCGTTCTTCTCCAGTGTGATGAACTCTCGGTACCGGACCGGATCGACGATCCGCAGCTCGTCGCGGAACAAGGCCTCGATGCCCAGCGCTTCGATGTTCTTGCGGGTCCGCGGATGGATCGGGAACAGCACAGGCACGTCCGCCGCGAGCTTGTTGAGGCATCTGAGGATCTGTTCGAGTCCGTCGCGTTCGTCCACATTCGACGGCCGATGCAGCGTCACCAGCGCGTATCGCTGTTTCTCGACGCCGAACCGTTGCACGATCTGGTCCTGGTGGTCCTGGCCGATCTTCGCCAGGATGGCGACGAGCGAGTCGATCATGATGTTGCCGACCGGATGGATCTTGTGCTGGGGAACGCCTTCGCGGATCAGGTTCGCATCGCCGTCGGGCGAGGGTGTGAACAGCAGGTCCGAGATCGCGTCGGTCACCCTGCGGTTGATCTCCTCCGGCATCGTCTCGTCGAAGCTTCGCAAGCCTGCCTCCACGTGCGCCACCGGGATCAAGAGCTTCTTGGCGGTAAGGCTGCACGCGACGGTGGAGTTCACGTCGCCGAACACCACCACAAGATCGGGCTTTTCCGCGAGGGCGACCTTCTCGAACTCGACCATGATCCTGGCGGTCTGTTCGGCATGCGAGCCCGAGCCGGCGCCGAGAAAATGGTGCGGCTGAGGCAGGTCCAGGTCTTCGAAGAACGCCTGGGACATCACATAGTCGTAGTGCTGGCCCGTGTGGACGATTCGGGGATCGAGTCGCGGCGTCTTGACCATTTCGAAGTACAGCGGGGCCATCTTCATGAAGTTCGGCCTTGCCCCGACGACCAGCAGGATCTTCGACATATCACTCATCTCCTTCCGTGTGGAGGACTGTATCATAGATTTGCAGCAGTCGTTCGCTCTCTTTTTCCCAATTGTACTTCTCAAAAACAGCTCTGCGACCGTTGTCTCCCATCTGTCGGGCCTCTTCCGGATGTTCGATCAGATACTCCATCGCGCCGGCGATCTCTTCGGGTTTCGAAGGATCGACGAGTATCCCGCACCGGTTCGGTTCCACGACCTCCCGGTAGAGCGGGAAATCCGATGCGATCACCGGCAGGCCCACGAGCATATAGTCGAACAGCTTGTTCGGCAAGCAACTCGTGTTGTTCGAGTAAGGCAGGTACGTGATCACGCCCATCGACGCCTGCGACGAAAGCCGCTCCTTCTCCTCGTAGGGCACCCAGTCGACGAACTTGACATTCGCCTCGACGCCCCGATGGACCGACGCGTCCTTCATCTCCCGCTCGAACGCCTGCGGGCGGGACGAACCCACCAGGCATAACTCCCAACTCGGATGCCGTCGCACCACCCGGCTGAAGGCTTCGATCACTTCGAGGAGGCCGCGGGTCTTCGACATGGCGCCGAGATAGATGATCCTGTCCTGAGGATTCCGCTCGAAGACTCTCGAAAGCTCGATGATCGGGTAGTTCTCGATCCGGCCCGAACGGACGGTTATCTTCTGATAGCGAGCCCCCACAAAGGGCGTCGTATAGATCACATAGTCGTAGAAGCGGACGACCGCCCGTTCGAACCAATCGAATACTGTGCTGACGACCCGCCGCAGCGGTCTGGAAAGATAGTACTTGTCCAGGATGGCGTTGGGATAGTGTTCGTGGACGTCCCAGATCACCCTTTTGCCGCCCAGCTTCAAGAGCAGCCCCACGATCATCAGCTCCGGATCATGGAAATGGTAGACGTCGGCGTTCTCTCGCACAGCCAGGCGATAGAGCCGCCAGAGGACAGCGGTCATTCGGTGCAACCGGTTTCGAGGCTTCGGCAGCGGAACGACCCGCACCCCTGCGACGGTTTCCTCCTTGTCGTGCCGGGCGATGAGCGTCACGTTGTAGCCGGCTTTGACCAGGCTGCAAGCCTCCTTGTAAAAGACCCGCCCGTCGAAGGGAATGTGGACCGAGGTCAGCACACACACTTTGGCCCGGCGTTGTCTCCCTGCGTCCGTCATCGCGTCCCTGCCAAACCCCGCAGCTCTTCGGCCAATCGGGCCGCGTTGCGGTCGGAGTCGAACACCTCGCGAGCCTGTGTCATGCTCTCTTGTCCGGCGGCGAGACGAAACGCCTCATCGCCGATCATCCTCGCCATCGCAGCGCGGAGTTGCTCGACGTTTCTGGCCTCGACGAGCAGCCCCGTGCGGCCGTCGATCACCGCCTCAGGGATTCCGCCCACATGCGTCGCGACGACGGGCAATCCGCAGTTCATCGCCTCGATCACCGCCTGGGGCAGGCCCTCGCTATGTGAGGGCAGGACCAGAAAGTCCGACGCCTGCAAATAGACGAACACTTCATCCGGCGCGACGTCTCCCGCCAGGACCACGGCTCCCCTGCGGCCGACGCGATCCGCCACGGCGGCGATTCGGTCGCGACAGGGTCCGTCTCCGACACAGACGAACTGGAAATTGAGGTGGCTCCTCAGCAAAGGCTCGCCTGCCCCGACCAACTCATTCATCCCCTTGGTCTCGACCAGTCCGCCCACGTAGATCGCAACCACGCTGTCCGGAGGCCAGCCCAGCCGGGCGCGAACCTCGCGTTTGTCCCGGGCCGGAATGAACTGTCCTTCGTTCCGGCTCAGATAGATGCACAAAGGCTCTCGACGGCACGCGCCTGTCTCAGCAAGTCTCTCGCAGATGGACCGGCTGACGCCCACGGGAAGATCGACTCGCTTGAGCGTGCTGCAGAGCCGACGCCACAGAACCGGCATTCGCTCGGGATACACCATCACGTCGCTGCCCACCGCAAGGCTCGCGACGGGCAGCCCGAGTCTTTCGCCCAGGAGTACCGCGGCTTCCGCATCCGGAAGCATGGATACGCCGAGAACCAGGTCGAATGGTTCCCGCTCGTGCCAGTTCCGCGCCGCGGGCAGCAGACTGCGGGCCATCGATTCGCCTTCGAAACGACGAAAGCCGAAGCCGGGCGGCCGGATATAGGCGACAGCCTCTGCCTGCAATCCATCGGGCGGGATCAACGGATTCGCCGGCCCGTATCGCCGCCATCGCGCGACATGATGCAGCGGCCACGGGGCCCACGGCCGGCCCACCAGGAAGGACGTCTCGATCCCCTGTTTGCGGAGATACTGCGCCTCGCGGCAGATGAAGATTCCATGCCGCTTGAACCACGCAGAGGGGAACATGTGGCTGACCGCAAGGATTCGCAACCGGTTCACCGTCCAACGAGTTCGGGAGTCCCATCGCAGGTCTCTTCGTCTTCTGTCGCCTCGGGACCGTCCGTCCCCTCGGGCGGCTCGGCGTACCACCGGGCGATTCGCTCGGCCGCCAGGACGAAGGCCAGGAACACCCAATAGTACTTCGCGGAGACCTGTTTGATGTTGAGGCCCATCACCAGGAGAAACGTCAGCACCGCCCGGGCGTACAGCTTCTCGACCGTCAAGGGCGTTCGCCGCACGGTAGTCATCAGCAGAATCGCCAGACCCGCGAAAAGGATCGCTCCTGGGAAGCCGTAGACACCCAGCGAGAAGAAGACATCATTGTGCGGCCAGATCTGGCTTCCCGACCGCTCGAACCAGCTCCAGTAGCCTGCGCCCAGGGGCCATGTCAGGACGGTGTCCACCGCATTGCGAATAGGGACCATACGGAACTCCAACGCGTTCTTCGCGCGGCCCACGTCCGTCAGACGGTGCAGCACGGAACTCTCGATTCCCTGCCGCTGGATCAACACGCCGACCGAAGCCGATGCGAGAATGACAACGATCAACATCAACGCGGTCAGGGCGGGACGCGACAGGATCTGCCGAACGAACAGCAGAGGAGAAAGCAGCGTGAAGGCCAATGCCACGAGACCGCCGCGAGAGCCTGTCCGGATCATCATCAAAGGCAGAAACAGCAGAGCCACGAAGTACACCGCCCGCCAGAAGAGGCTCCGGTCGCGGGCGAACAGGTAGATCGCCGAGAGGAACGCCAGGGCGATCAAGGCCGAGAGCATGTTGGCGTCGATGGCCCGTCCGAGCGTAGCGGCGTATCTCGCGTCGCGAGTCTCCTGCACGGCCCGAATGGCCTGGCCGGATTTGATCGCCAGCACGATGGAGCCCACCATGCCGATGACATACGACCGCAGGGCCCAGCGGAATGCGTTCTCGTGGTTGGTTTCGAGGATCCAGTAGATGATCAGAGCGAGCACCAGGAGCTGAAAGTGCGTAAACGCTCGTCCCAGCTCCATTTTCAACTGAGGCTGTGTCAACGACGAGATGCCGACCCAAACGGTCAGCCCCGCTGCGAACCACAGGGCTTTATGCTGAACGCGCAGGGGCGGCCGGGTCAGCAGGACGTTGAGAAAGAAGCTCGTCGCCAGCGCCAACCCGATGCCGCGATCCAGACTGAACGACCCCTGGTACCCGACGCCGGCGCCTGTGGGAAGGGCGAGCATGACAACACACAAGGCGAACGTCGGCTTGATGACCATGCCGACAAGGGTCGGGATTGCGATCATCACAGCCCCTGCGACGGCATTATCGACCAGCAGGATGACGCCGAACCCGATGGCGCAGGCGACCAGCCAGCCCGCCAAGAGCATCGTATTCATCGCAGGCGAGAACTGGATATCGGACGTCCGCTCGTGCTGCTCGCACAGCAGATCCTCTTCGATCAGCGCGTTGACGTATGTCGAGTTCATCCTTGGGGATATCGGCCAAACAGGACCGGGTCGTGACGGTCTTCTATCACTCTGACATCTGGTGTTCCCTGGCCTGGGCCAGGATATCGGGTCCCGTCGGTCGGCCGTGCGATCTGCCTTTCTTCACGGCGCGTATCAACGAGAAGAGCCCGCCGGCGATGGGGTGATCGCCGGACAGGGCGTAGCGGACCGCGTAGAACTTCAGAGCGTCGGCTCGGTCCGCCTGGATCGGTTCGATCGCTTTCTGTCGATACGTCGGGACGCTTTGCCCAAACCGCCTGAACAGCTCGATCCGCGCCGCCAGCTTCCTCTTCTTGAACAAAGCGTGGCCTTGCGAAGCCAGCAGCTCGTTTACTGCGAGTTCCGATAACTCGATGGCATGGTTCGAGGCCGCGGCCTCCAGGAGTTCTTCCGCCCCCGCAGTCCGCGTCACGGCGAACGAACTTCCGATCTTGTCGGTCTGCATCACCTGCGGAAGCCAGGCGTCGCCGCAGGTCAAATCGCTCAGTTCGCCGAGCATGTCGCTGCACAGGGTGCAACGCCGCAGCGAATGGGGACGAAGTTCCCGATAATACTCGGCGAGCGGGACCGTCTGCTCGATGCCGTTCTTGAGTCGGATCAACATGCTGCCGGGCCAGCCGCGACCGCGATACTGAAGAGTGGCGACCTGGTCGAACGAGACGCCGAGATTCCGGAGCACGCGTTCGGTGCCGCGGAAGCTGTAGTTCAGACTGCACGGAAGACTGATTCGGTAGCGGATTCGCTCCCGCAGGCGGGGCAGATGCTCCTCGGCCTTGCGTAGGCCCTGGATGTGGCAGGGAAGCCCGACAACCGCATATCGGCCTTCGACATGGAGGATCTCATGCAACGCGGCGCCGGCTGCAACAGGGCAGTATTTCGAGCCGGCCGCCGAGAGAATTTCGCCCCGGGTTCTGGCGAGGAACGGTTCCGGCCGCATCGGATTGTCTCGACGCATCCGCGTGACCAGGGCGCCGTCGATCAGACCTTCATCGAGCGCAAAGATCAGAAGCCCGCTGACCAATCCGCCGGAAGAGCCGTTGTAGCGGATGCCCTCGTCGAGAGCGTGGCCGATGTAACATCCAAGGTGTCGGCCGAGCGCGACGTCGTCGGGGACCTCGCCGAACAACTCGTCGTTGAGCGACTCGAAATCGACGCTGTGTCCAGGGCAGGCCTCGTAGCAGAGTCCGCACCGAGTGCATCTCTTCCCGTCCAGACGGGGGAGGCAGCAGCCTCTGCTCGGATGCATCGCCATCTCGATCGCGTCGTTCGGACAGACGCCCGCGCATGTGCCGCAACCTGTGCATAGCTTGCGTTTGACTACCGGTTCGATTGTGAGTCTGTCTTCCATGGCTCAGGATGTTCCTTTGACCACTCGCGAGAGGGCGTCGATCTGCGAGGCAAGATCCGCTCGAACCGATTCGAGCGACCTGCGGATCGAATCCCGCGTCTCGAACAGCCCGCAGATTGCCTGCGTGGCCTCCGTCTGGCCGATCGCATCCATGTCGATGATCTGCTGTTCGCCGCGACACATGTGACCGATGATGCCGTGCGTGCGCGTGTCTCGTCGATTCGTCATCGCCGCGAACGGCGTCCCCATCGACACGGCGCCGATCAACGAATGCGTCCGCTCGCCGACCAGGAAATCGCACCGGCCCACGATGCTCTTGAGCAGGCGGGCCCCGCAGTCCTGCTCCAGGATCGTGTAGTCGCCCGGCCTCGCTTTCATCTCCTCGACCACATGGCGGGCGGCAACGATGTCGTTTCCGCTCTGTTCCACGGAGTGCGGCAGGAACAGCAGAAATGCGCCGTATCTTGCGACCAAGGCGCCGAGGATCGCCGCCAGATACGCGGCGTGAGCCTGCTGTTTGGCTTGCCCCTGGAGATCCGGTCGAAAACCCGCGTACACGCGGCCTTTCTCAAGGGCGGTCACGGCGACAATGGGCCTGCCCGCCTGCCTGGCTCGGTGATAGCATTCGTCTCGTTCGAGGAACTCTCGCGCGGCTTCAGGCGGCGCCGGCCGCATCGCAAACGCCGGGTCGGGGGCCACCTTCAGCTTGTCCGGGTCGCGGCAGACGTGCTTCATGCTCTGGCAGGAGTGCTCCTCGCGGAACACGCAGAAATCGCTTTCCTCCATGGCCCGCCGGTAGAGCCCGGCCTTGTAGAGGCGTCCGCCGCCAATCCCCGTGCTGGCTCCGAGGATTCCGGCCCGCTTGCCCTGTTTCTTCGCAAGGTGCAGGATCCCGCAGGATTCCACGCAAAAGACGCCGTCGTGTCCCACGAGCACGTAGCAAGCCCGCTCGAAAAAATCCTGGAGTTGCCGGTATTTCGAAGCTCCGGGAGGAATCAGATTCTTCATCGCGCCGTAGACCCCGGCCCGGAGTTGCAGCGCGATCCAGGCCTGCATGAGAACACGGCTTCGCCCGGAAAGAGCAAAATTGCCCTCGAATCGGAAGACCCAATCTCGCGGAAATGCCGTGATATTGCCCCGGACGGTCACTTCGGGAACGTCGTCAAAGAGCCCCAGCGCGACGGGCGAACCTTCGGACAACAGGTCTTCGATCCCGCGAACAATGGCCTCCTCCCCTTTGTTCGCGATCGGCACGTGGTCTGCGATCAGAATGTGCAACACGTCATCCATGCGGATGTCGCCATTATAGAGGCAGTTCTCCAAAAGGACAAGCGCATCGCGGGTGGATCTGGACTCAATGGATGCGTCTGACGACCGAGAGCAAACGCTGGCGCTCGGGCGTGCTCATCCCGAGGAACCAGGCGGATACCACCGTCACGGCGCCCGCCGCGGCGACAACTGCGAAGAGAGCCAGCCAGGATGACGGCGGAATGAGATTTTGCCATATGACGATCAGTAGAATGCTGGGAAGCGTACTCAGCGCCGCCGGGAACCAAACCTGCGCGAGGCTTTCTTTCGCAGGGATCTTCATCTTACGATTGAAGTAGATCGGGATGATCAAGCCGGCCACGAGGGCCATCGGGATCAGGTTGCTCCAGGCGATGCCCGTCAGGCCCCACCCGAGCACGGCCACGGTGAAAACCGCGGTGCACACGCACAGGACCGCCTCGACCGCGGTCAGCAGGCCGAAGACGCGGTGTTCGCCCCGACCGGCGAGCACGAGGAAATTGCTGTGCTGGCTCATGATGAGAAAGTAACCCACAGTCAGAATGGACAGGATCTTCGCCATGGCCGGGATCAGTCCTGGCTCCTGGAATCTCTCGCCCACCCAGATCGTCAGAAACTCCCGGCCCATGACGATGAGAAATGCGGCGGCCGGGATCAGGACCAACAGGCTGTACTTTTGCGTGAGGAAAGCGATCAGCTTGACACGGGTCTGGTCGTCTCGGGCGTCCAGGTCGCTGACCGCGGGTTTGATCGCGGTGGTGAAGGCCTGAAGAACCTCCGAGAGCAGCAGCACGCCCGCGGCGGCGGTCGAGAAGACAGCGATCTCCTCGGTCCCCAGGAAGATCCCGATAATCGTCTCGCTGGCACGGTAGATGATCAGGGCGCCCATCGCGTAGAGGAACGTGTTCATGCCGTAGAAGAGCATTTCGCGCAACAGTCCGCGATCGACGTTCCGCCAGGAGGCGTAGCCGACGGGCAATAGCCGTCGGGCCAGGAGGTGCTGCAAGCCCCGCGCGACGATCTCGCTGACGCCGTAGATGATGCCCAGCGTCACCAGGCCGTGGCCGCGAAGCAGCAGGACGACCGTCAGCGCGGTGCGGACCACGAGGACGATCATCGTTACGATGCTCACCATGTCGTATCGCTGCAATCCGCTGAGCACCGCGGTGGTCAGTTGAAGCGGCGTCGAGGCGGCAAAGCCCAGACCGACGACGAGCACCAGAACGCTTGTCGTACGGATCAGGTCGGGCGGGATCTCGAACCAGTCGCCCACCTTCACGGCCAGAACGACCGTCAGCAGCGCCAGCACCAGAGCGATGAGGGTGAAGAAGAACAGGGCCGTGCTGACGGTCCTGCGGATGCCGTCTTCGTCGTCCTTGGCCAGGTACATGGGGATTCGCCGGTTGATCGCGCTGTTGAGGCCCATCCCCAGGAGAATGCGATAACGAAACACCGAGCCGATCAGCACCCAGACGCCGTAGGCGGGCTTGCCGAGTTGGCCTACGAAGAACGGGACCAGCAGGAATGCCACGACGGCGTTGCTCATCAACATCAGGAGGTTGAAGACCGTGTTGCGGACCAGCGCCCGCGATGTGGTGACTGTCTTGGCCATGCGGTGTTCTTACTCGATGCCGGATCGTGCAGAATGGGCCTTAGCCCAGGCTGTCTTTTTCGTCTTCTGTCACTCGCCACAGCAAGCCGGCTCTGACGAGACGATACTTCTCAAGAATGAACGCGGGGCAGTATCCTGGTGTTCGCGAGACCACGTACACCGGATGGTCGGCGAGCAATGCGGAAAGGGTCTTTTCCCCGACGGCCGGAGCCCCTTCCGTCGAGGCGATGACGGAGACGATCGTCACCTCCGGCCGAAAGCGCTTCACCTGCTGAACGTACAGCAAGGGGGCTGCGGTCGTGATGTCCGCCCAAACGATGGCGTCGCTCTCGACGGCGCCAAGCGCCTCGTTGGCGAATCGCTCCGCTCCCCTGTACCCGGTTTTCCAGGGGCGGAGGAAATACTCATGGTCGTCGCGGTAGGGAACATCCTGTCTCGTCCCGATCCGCCAGTGCATCCCCTTCGCTGCCTGCGGCGCAACGGCATAAACCCCGATGGGCAAGAGGGAATACGCCGCGATTGCACAGGTCACAACGTTGTGTTGCAGCCGCGACAGGACTTCCTGCGTTCCCACGCCGATCACGACCGCGGCCATGCAATAGAAGGGAATGAAGAAGGCATACCGATCGGCCACCGTGTAGCGGAACGCAAACAGCAGGAACAACGCCAACAGCGACACAAGCACAGTGCGAAACATCGTAGGCCCGACGCGGCGTAGGCCGTAACAGCCCGCGAAGAACAGCAGCACGTTCGGGGTGGGGAAGTTCAGCACGATCAGCAGGAGGTTCTCGCCGACGATCTTCCACGACAGGCTGGCGTTGAGCACGTCGGCCCGCCAGCGATCGCCGAACGCGGCGGACGCCAGAACGCCGAGAACGTCGCCGCTGTGGACGATATTCTTGACGATCAGAATCTCGTAGGGCAGAGCGCCGACGATCCACAGCAGGACGATCATCGCCGCGTGTCTGGGACGGATGACTTTCTTGGCCACGAGGATCGCGACAAACACAGCGTAGCAGACCAGCGGGATCGAGCCCAGCATGTGCACGGCGATAGCCATGCCGTTGAGGAGACCGAGCAGATAGAGGAAGGCCCGCTTGCCGGTCTTCGCGTACTGCAGCAGGCAGATCAGTTCGCCGAAGAACACCGCCGCCCAGAGCGTGTAGGTTTCCGCGACGCTCGCATGCCACCAGAACGTGTGGGAGAGCGCCAGCGTCACGGCGGCAATCGTTGCGGGGAACACATGACCGAGCCACAACCGCACGAGCAGGTACAGATTCGCCACGGCCAGCGCCGCCACCAGGGCCGAGAGGCAATTCACGCGGTGGCCGAACTCGCCAAAAGGAACTCGCGCCGCGCCGATGGCGACGAGGTAGTACAGCGGATGCGAGAGAGCCAGCCCGAGCCGGCCTTCGATGTCCCGATGCCAGACGCGATACTGGATCAGGCCGCTGTCCTGCCAGACCGCACCAGGGGCGCAACTGATCCCGTAGAGGATCGCCGCGACCACGAATACGAGCAGATAGGACTTTGCCAGGGGAGGGGTCCTTTGGTGACAACGCTTCGGCTCTCGTCACTTGCGATGGGCCCGATACCAATCGATCGTCGCCTTGAGCCCTTCATCGAACGACGTTCGGGCCTGGAAGCCGAAGCACTTCTTCGCCTTCGACGTGTCCAGGCACCGTCGCGGCTGGCCGTCGGGCTTGGAGGGGTTCCAGCGGATCTGGCCCTGGAATCCCGTCAGGGCGGCGATCTTCTCCACGAGATCCTGGATCGTGATCTCCGAGCCGGTGCCGATGTTGACCGCGTCGGCGCCATTGTAGTGCTGCGTCGCCAGAACGATTCCCTCCGCGGCGTCGGCCGCGTAGAGAAACTCGCGGGACGCTCTGCCGGTGCCCCAGCATTCGATGAACTCGGCGCCGGAGTCGGTCGCGTCGACGCACTTTTTGATCAGAGCGGGGATTACGTGACTGCTGGCCGGGTTGAAGTTGTCGCCGGGGCCGTAGAGGTTCACCGGCAACAGGAAGATCGAGTTGAAGCCGTATTCCTGGCGATACGCCTGCGACTGGACCAGCAGCATTTTCTTTGCCAGTCCGTAGGGGGCGTTTGTCTCCTCGGGGTATCCGTTCCAGATGTCCTCCTCGCGGAAGGGCGCTGGAGCGAATTTCGGATACGCGCACACGGTTCCGATCGCGACGAATTTCTCGATGCCCCGCCGGCGGCCCTGCTCGATGAGCTGCACGCCCATCATCAGGTTCTCGTAGAAGAACTGGCCGGGGTGCTGGCGATTGGCTCCGATCCCGCCGACCACCGCGGCCAGGTGGATGACGATGTCGGGCCTCATGTCGTCGTACATCCGCACAACGTCGCCCATTCTCACGAGGTCGTACTGCTCGATCGTCGGCACGTCGATATGGACTGCGCCGGCCTTACGCAGCCGTTCGATGACATAGTGGCCCAGGAATCCGGCTCCTCCGGTCACGACGATCCGCTTGTTGGCGAACGATTCGCTCATTCCGTCCCCCTCCTGGTGTTGTCGGCCGTCATGCCGTGGTCGCCGAGCAACCGCTCCCGTTCGGCGGCCTTCATGTCGGCGTCGGTCATCATCCTCGCCAGTTCCTTGAACGTGACTTTCGGCTGCCAGTTGAGCGTCCGGCGCGCCTTGCTCGCGTCGCCCAGGAGCAGATCCACCTCGCTGGGCCGGAAGTACCGCGCGTCCGTGCGAACGTACTTGTGCCAGTCCAGATCGAGATATCCAAACACCTCGTCCAGGAACTCCCGCACGGAATGACATTCGCCGGTGGCGACCACGTAATCGTCGGGCTTGTCCTGCTGGAGCATCAGCCACATCGCTTCAACGTAGTCGCCTGCGAAACCCCAGTCCCGCTTGGCGTCCAGATTGCCCAGGTAGAGCGCGTCCTGCAGACCGCACTGGATCCGCGTCGCGGCGCGCGTGATCTTCCGCGTGACGAACGTTTCGCCTCGCCGGGGCGACTCATGGTTGAACAGGATGCCGTTGCAGGCGAAGAGGTTGTAAGCCTCGCGGTAGTTCACCGTCTGCCAGAATCCGTAGACCTTGGCGCACGCGTAGGGACTTCGCGGGTAGAAGGGCGTCTTCTCCGTCTGCGGGGTCTCCACGACCTTGCCGTACATCTCGCTGCTGGAGGCCTGGTAGTATCGGATCGCCGTATGGCAGGACCGCACGGCCTCGAGCATGCGAAGCGTGCCCAGTCCGTCGGCGTTCACCGTGTAGATCGGCATATCGAAGCTGACGCGCACGTGGCTCTGGGCGCCGAGGTTGTACACCTCGTCCGGCTTGATGTCGTTGAGGATCGCCGAGAGGTTGCTGCCGTCGGTCAGGTCGCCGTAGACCAGGCGGAGTTTCGGCTGCTCGTGCGGGTCCCGATACAGGTGGTCGATCCGGTCCGTGTTGAAGGACGAGCTGCGCCGGATGATGCCCCAGACTTCGTACCCTTTGCCCAGCAGGAGATCGGCCAGATACGACCCGTCCTGCCCCGTGATGCCGGTAATCAATGCCTTCCGCATACTCTCTCCCGTTCTCCATCCGCGGTACGTCGGTTCAACAAACCGTTACGACCAGTCCTTCATCGCTGACATCGAAATCAAAGAAGCGGGCGCGATCGTTCGGCGGATCGCTTTCAAGCATCCGATGCACGGCCGTCGCGTCTTCGGGCGATTTACAGATCATCAGCATGAAGCCGCCGCCGCCGGCGCCGAGGAGCTTGCCGCCGTAGATGTGCGGCTCGACCCGTGCGAACAGGGCCTCGATCTCCTCGTTGCTGCTGTTGGGGTCCAGACGCTTGTTCAGCCGCCAGGCCACGTCCATGAGCCGGCCGAACCGCTCGATGTCCTTGCGGATGAAGGCGTCCATCACGTCCTTGGCCACCGAACCGATGTGACGCAGGGTCGTGATCGCGTCGCGGTCGCGGTTGAGGTATCGGCCGACGACCTGGTGCAGGATGTTCTTCGCCAGGCGGGTGATCCCGGTGTAGTACAACAGGGTCTGGCCGGCGTTGGTCCTGGGGTCCAGGATGTCCGAAGGCACATAGTGGATGTGCGCATCAGGGACCATGCCGGGCTCGGTGACGATCATCTTGACGCCCTCGACCACGCCGCCGATCTGGTCCTGCCAGCCGCCGCC
This sequence comes from Sedimentisphaerales bacterium, assembly GCA_035476995.1. GTDB lineage: Bacteria > Planctomycetota > Phycisphaerae > Sedimentisphaerales > Anaerobacaceae > PLanc-01. The sequence goes on from DATIKY010000325.1 coordinate 30,843, forward strand.
GGTGGTGAGAGCCTGCTCCAGACGCAGGACGCTGTGGAACAGTTCCCGGTGGGACAACTGCCTGCCCATGGCCCGTCCCAGCGCCGCGACGATCACGGCGCCCATGATGCTCGAGGTGCCCAGGCCGCTGCCTTTGGGGATCGCGGCCAGCGTGGTTAGTTCGATGCCGCCGCCGAAGGCTTCAAGGATCGTCTTGAGGCTCTTCTTGCCGGTCCGGCCACCTCGCGGCGACAGGCCCGACAGCACAATCGCGGCCTTCGCCAGAGCGAAGCTCCCGGTCGCTTGCCGATAGTCCATCAGATCTTCGAGCCGGCTCACTTCGATCCGCACGCCCAGATCGATTGAGCCGATCCGAATCACCGGCTTTTCGATGACGCGGACATAGGCCTGAATCGGCGGCTGGTCGTTGAGATTGATGGCGGCGTTCGTCACGCATCCGCCCCATTCCAGGGAGTAGGGCGGAGTGTCGGTCCAGCCGCCGCCGATGTCCAGCCGGGCGGGGGCCCGCGCCCAAACGATCTCGTCGCTTCTGAGCACGCTGCGGGGCGATGCGCCTTCCTCGAGCCCGCTGGCGACGATCGCCCGTTCCAGACCTTCGAACGCAGCTTCCTGCATCCGCTCGGCCCACCGGGACAGGCGGGTCTTGCCGTTTGGATCGAGGCCCAGGGACTTGAGCCGGTCCAGAGTGGGCGAATCGAGCATCTTCGCCAGAGCGGACGGCCGAGCGCCGCCTGCGGAACAGGCGTCAGCCATCGCCGAGCCCAGCGTGTGAATCATACGAGGGAAGACCAGGGCCGCGGCCCCGTGGTCGCCGCATCGGCAGACTTGCTTGAGAATCTCTGCGCCCCACGCGGCGGGACGGCCTGTCAGCTTCATGAGCCAGGCCAGTTCGCGAGCGGACAAGCCGCTTTCCGGCCGAAACACACGATGGAGCGAGCCGCAGATCAGTTCGGCGCGGATCAGGCTGCGCCGCTCGTAGAAGCCTTTGTGATCGGCCAGCGCGAGGATCTGTTCGAGGCTGTAGCGAGGGGCGGATCGCCAGACCTGGCACTGCGTCTCCGAGGCGCCGTCCGGATCGAACATCCAAAGCCACTGCCGATACTGCCCGTGCTCGGGCACCGCGGGGAAGAGCCTGGCGTTCCAGATCGTGCGGTCGCTCAAAGGGATTGCGTTGTCCCAGACGTCCTTCTGCTCGACGCCAACATCCGCGAGCCATGTGAGCAGCCGCCTGCCACAGAAGACTGCACCCGCTTCGATCGACTCCTTGAACGTGTCGTCCACCCCGTAGCAACGAACGAACCATACGTCGCGGCCTGCGGGATCATGTCCCGCAAGCACATCCAGGCATGCGCCGGCCGGCAGCGAAACCGGGCTGTCCAAATCGATGCCCACCACGACGTTGTCGCCCGCCAGGGTCAGTGGAGCACGAATCCGGCATCCTTCGACCCAGCTTGCGGAGCCCTGCACCGAGCCGGCGCCTGTGATCTCGTTGTTGATGTCCAGGAAAGTCCGCAATTGCGAGACGCCGCGATCCTCCTGAAGAAGGCGAGCGCCGCTGCCGAGGATTCCCCGGCTGGCCCCGAAATCGAGGAAATCGCAGTGCGTCAGCAGTTGCACGTTGAACGAGATGCCCGAAAGGGCCTTGAATAGCTCGCCCAACATGGGCGTTGTCCATTTCGATCCGCTTTCCCTCGCCGATCGGACGTGGTGTTCGGCGGTCCCCTGGTAGCCCATCGCGCAGCAGATCTCGCGGTAGAAGTCCAGCCCCCGCTCCATGACAGCCTCGCCGCGTGTGCCGCCCAGAACGAGCTTCCCGCCGGACGGTTTGGCTCCGAACAGTCGCAGCAGCCGCACCGCGGTGGCCGCGTCAAAGTGCATCACGCCGATGTCCAGGCAGGACTGGCCGTAGGCATCGATCGCGTCCATCCGCTCCTGCTCGGCGATGGAGGGCTTCTGAAGATAGAGCCGGACTTCATCGTCCTGACCCCGGCAGAAGACTCCGTGACGGCTGGCCTGTTCCGGCTGCGCGTAGCAGGCCAGACCGGTGATGCCCTCGCGTGTGAACTTCACTCGGGTCGGATCGAACCGCAGCAGCACGTCGCCCGAAGCGATGACGACCTGTCCCCGGCCCTGGACCGGCGCCGGAAGCGCCAGATACGTCGGCAACTGCCGATCGAACAGGCTCAGGCACACGGCGCTGTCGTTCTCGCCGGGCACCGGGATGAAGATCTTGCCGCAGGGCCCATAGGCCGGGAGCCGGCGGGAGTCGCCGCCCGCGTGGACGATCAGGATTCGAAGCTCGGCAAGCGTCTTTTCCCAATTGCGTGCGTCCGAGTTCGCCAGTCGATCGTCCAGCCTGCGGCGCAGGACTTCCATCAGGCAGTGGAGCGTGCTGCCGCCGCTGCCGATCCGCCTGCCGCCGGGATCGGCCACGACGATTGCCTCGCGGACGTCGCTGAGCAGACCCAGTTCGCGGCGGAGATTCAACTGCGCCTCGTACGCCTCGGCCTGCCGCTCGTTCGAGGCCGTGACGATCAGCACATCCCAATCTCCTGTCCTGGTCTTGGCGTCAGAGACGGAGTCTAACCGCAGAGGACGCTGAGATCGCGGAGTATTTGGCTTCGCAGTCATAGCTCATTTACCATTCGCTTGATGCCGTTCTTCAGTTGGGCAACATTGAAACTGATCAATAACCCCACTTTCTTGCCACTCAACAGCGTTCTCCAACAACCCCGGCCCGAGAACAGAGTGCACCTTCATGGCGGCATCCACCACCTGCCCGCTCACCTCATTTACTTCCACTCTCTGCGTCCCTCCGCGCCCTCTGCGGTTAACCCCTCTTCCGATAGTGCTCAACGATGATCAAAAGCGTTTGGTCGAGACTCGTCTTCGGCTGCCAGCCGACCGTCTTGCGGATTCGCTCGGTGCTCGGCACCCTCCGCATCATGTCCTCGATCGGGCGGCCATAGGCGACTTCATAAGGTACAAACTGCTTGCGGCTGCCGCTGCCGGTGATCTCGATGACCCGGTCGGCCAGACCTTCCATGCTGATTTCCTCGGAGGACCCGATATTGAAGACCTGTCCGGCCGCCTGCTCGCACCCCATCAACGCGATCACCGCATCGACCAGGTCCTCGACGTAGCAGAAGCATCGCGTCTGCGTTCCGTCGCCATAGATCTGAATCGGCTCGTTCTTGAGGGCCCACTGGACGAACCGCGGGACCACCATGCCGTACCGCCCGGTCTGCCGGGGCCCGATCGTATTGAAGAACCGCGCGCTGATGACCGCCAGGCCGTACTGCTGATGAAAGGCCTGGCCCAGAAACTCGTCGATCGCCTTGCTGCACGCATAGGCCCAGCGGGAGAACGCGGTGCCGCCGAGGACGAAGTCGTCGTCCTCGCCGAAGGGGATCTTCTCGCTCTTGCCGTAGACCTCGCTGCTGGAGGCCAGGAGGATCTTGCGGCCGAACTTGTTCGACGCCTCCAGGACGATCTCCGTCCCGGCGATGTTCGTCTCGATCGTGTGAACCGGGGCGTCGGCGATGAGCTGCACCCCGACCGCGGCCGCCAGATGGTACACCACGTCGCACTGCGAGACCAGCAGTTGCACGAGGCTGACGTCGCGGATGTCGCCCTTGACGAACTGGAAACCGGGGCGATGGCGAAAACTCTCCAGGTTGGCGAGCCGGCCGGTGCTGAGGTTGTCGATGACGATGACCTCGCCGCCGTTGTCGAGCAGCCGCTCGGCCAGATGGGAACCGATGAACCCGGCCCCGCCGGTGATCAGGGCTTTGGTCATAATGGCGTTTTCTCCACTGCCGCCGGCGCAGCGAACAGCCTGGCGCCGGGAAAAAGAGTACAGGACCAACCGCTACGGCATGACATTACTCGATTCACAGGATTGGGGCAACCTCAATTTGGGCGCACTCCGTGCCCGTCGGATGCGCAGGGCGGGACGAAGCATCCGTGCAGAATCCGCTGGTCCGGCGGAGCATTTCCCGAGGCATTTCCATCGCCCCGGCCGCATCCGCCGGCACAATACCCCTTTCATCGGCTAACGGCCTGCACTTTTATCACACATAAGTGACCGCGCGCTGGAAGATTGCTGTTGGCGAATCCCCTCGGAGTATCGGACGCAACGCGATTATGGGACGACCATTTGCTCGCGTGGGCGTTGAATCTGGTGGAACCCAGGCGAAACCCAGGGAAAACCGCTTGGATTGTCCCTTGAAAACGAGTACAATAGGGGTAGTTGAGAAGGGTGATCTTGGGGGTTCATTTGGACAGCAAGCACGCGATTGTGTTTGCCGCACTCCTGATTGCCGGCTTCGGAGGTTCCGTCACACGGGCTGATCGTGCGATCTCGGCCTTCGAGCTGTTCGACAGGATGCGGGGAATGTGGCTGGGCCAACTGATCGGCAACGCTGCCGGCCGGGCAAGTGAAGGGCTCTACAGCGGCTCTTCGCCCAATCCGGCCCAATCCGTTCCCTGGCGGATCAAGCAGGTCTGGGACGCCGACGACGACACCGACGTCGAATACCTGACACTGCACACCCTGATGACCCACGGATTCGACTGCAATTCCCTCGACATCGCCGGCGACTGGCTCGTACACATGACCGTCGACGGGATCTACGTCGCCAACAGGCAAGCCTGGCGTCTGATGCTCGACGGCCATACGCCTCCCGAAACGGGCAGCCGCAACTACAACCAACACTGGTACTCCATCGACGCCCAGATCTGCACCGAGTCTCTCGGGGCGATGTCTCCGGGGATGCCTCAGGTTGCGATCGACCTGGCCGGCCGGTTCGGCCGCGTCACCAACGAAGGGTTCCCCGTCCACGCGGCCCAGTTCTACGCCGCGATGTATGCGGACGCCTTCTTCGAGCCGAACGTGGTCGAACTGGTCTCGCGAGGCCTGGAGGCGATCCCGGCGAGCAGCCGCACGGCCGCGGTTGTCAGAGACGTGAGGAATTGGTACCTCGAAGACGTCAACGACGGCTCGCTCGACTGGAGAGCCGCCCGGCGGAGGCTCTACGACAAGTATCAGGGCGCCGCGAGCTTCGGCCGCTACTACAACTGGGTTGAATCCACGATCAACGCCGGCGCGACGGTCCTGGCCCTTCTCTACGGCCAGGGCGACTTCAAACAGACCGTGCAGATCGCCGTCCTGGCCGGGTGGGACTGCGACTGCAATCCCGCCACCGCCGGCGGATTGCTGGGCATCGTCCATGGCTTCTCCGGCCTGCCGAGCGATTTGACGGATCCGTCCGTCTGCGGCGACGCATATCTCAACGTGTCGCGTCCCGGACTTCCCGACCCTGGGGCGGCGCTGCCGCAGACCGATTCGATCAGAAGCGTCTCGCTTGCGATGCTCCTGATGGCTTGGGAAAACATCCTGCGCAACGGCGGCGCCGTCGCGATGGACGAATTCGACTTGGTCTTCGCGGTCCCCGAGCTCAACGTCGTTGCGGAACCCGAGCGACCCGATCCCAATGGACCTTCCGGTTTGGTCGCAAGGGCCCTGGCGTCCGGGATGGAAGTTGCGGTCGATGCCTCTGTAGCGAGGCGCGACCCCAATCGGGACCGCAACAACCTGGCGTCGATCATCGACGGCGTCACGGACAACGCATACAACGGCCGCAGACCCTACTACACATATGTCCCCGACGCCAACGTGTGGTCCCAGGCGGACTGGTACGAGGTGAGTTTCTCCGAACCCGTCTGCTTCGAGGGTCTGGTCTTCCACGAAGGCGACGTCGTGTGGAGCAAACTCAACACGTACTACCGCCAGGACAAGCCGCTCGGAGGCTACTTCGAGGACCTCACCGTTCAGATCCGTCGCGACGGCCAGTACATTGAACCGCCAGGCCTGCAACAGCTCGCGGATCTGGACCGCTTCCAGATGTATCAGGCGATTGGTTTCCGTTTCACCCCGACGGTCGGCGATGCGATCCGCGTCATTGGCACGCCGGGCGGCTCGAAGCGGTTTACGACAATACTTGAGTTAGAAGTCGAAGGCGATCTTTGTGAGGACCCCAATGCAACGACCATCGACGTCGCAAACCAGGGATGACAAGGAAATCTGTCAGGCAATCGATTTCGCCAGGATTCGCAAGGCGATCCTGTCGAACAAGCCGGGGCGGATAGGCTTCACCCGTTTCATCCACCTGGCGTTTCACCCGCCCTATCGTCGAAGCGCGGGGCATGCGGAAGGCTGAGGGGGCAGGATGCAAGCGCGGACTGATTCCGATACTGACAGACCGACATGGAGCATTCGATCCGCGTCCGGCTCGGCTACTTCTTGGCACCGGCTTTTTCCACCTTCTCGCCCTTGAGTTCGTTGAGGATCTCCTGGGCCTTTCCCGGGTCCTTTGGCGGCCACAGCCCCTCGGCCTGAAGCTCCTTGAGCCGCTCGATGGCCTTGGCGCTGACGATCGTGCGGCATCGCGGGAATTTGTTGCAGCCGAGGAACGGGCCTCGTTTGCTCTGGCGGATAACCAGCTCGCCGGTCTTGCACTTGTGACACTTGATCCCCGTCGATTCGGCCGGCGGTTTCGGCGGCAGCGGGTTGCCCTGCTTGTCCAGCTTCTGTGTCGTCTTGCACTCGGGATAATCGCTGCACCCCAGGAACGTCCCGAACCGGCCGTTCTTGCGGACCATGGGTTTGCCGCACTTGGGGCACTTGTGCTCGCTGACCTCGTCCTGCATCATCTTGCCTTCCTTGTCGCAGGGACTGGCGAACTTGCACTCCGGATACCCTGAGCAGCTCAGGAACTTGCCGTTCTTGCCGAACTTGTACAGGAGCTGTTTCCCGCAGTCGGGGCACGTGTACTCGCTGGGCGTCGATTCGGCCTTGGCGTGCTTCATCTCCGCAGTCGCGGTTTCGAGATTCGCCTTGAACGGTCCGTAGAACTCCTTCAGCACGCGGACCCAGTCGAGGTGCTGGTCCTCGATCCGGTCGAGCTGCTCTTCCATCTGGCGCGTGAAGGCGATGTCCATGATCTGCGGGAAGAACTCGTTGAGTTTGTCCGTGACGACCTCGCCGAGGTCACTGGCGAAGAACTTGCGGTCCTTCTGCTCGACGTAGCCGCGGTCCTGAATTGTACTGATGATCGGCGCGTACGTGCTGGGCCGGCCGATGCCTTCCTTTTCCAGGGCCTTGACCAGCGAGGCTTCCGTGTACCGGGCCGGCGGCTTGGTGAAATGCTGCTCTGCCTGGATGTCCACGGTCGCGACCGACTGGCCCACCTGCGTCGGCGGAAGCTGCTGCTCGGTCGAGAACGTCTGCCAGACCCTGCTGTAGCCGTCGAAGACGAGGCTGCGCCCGCCGGCCTTGTACAGGGCGACGCCCGCGCTGGTCGGCGCGGTTATGCTCAAGGTCGTGACGTTCCATCGGGCCGGCTCCATCTGGCAGGCGACGAAGCGACGCCAGACCAGATCGTAGAGTCTGTACTGCTCCTCGCTGAGGTGCTGGCGGATCTCCTGCGGCGTCAGATCGACGTCGGTGGGACGGATCGCCTCGTGGGCCTGCTGGGCGGATTTCTTGTCCGCGTAGAAGTTCGGCTTCTCGGGCAGGTAGCTGGGCCCGAAGTGGTTCTGGATGTAGCCGCGAACCTCGGTGATCGCCTCGCTGGAGAGGAACGTGCTGTCGGTTCTCATGTAGGTGATCAGGCCGAGGGATCCCATCGAGCCCAGGTCGATGCCTTCATAAAGCTGCTGCGCGACCGCCATCGTGCGTTTGGCGGTGAAGCCCAGGCGGTTGGCGGCCGCCTGCTGCAGCGTCGAGGTGATGAAGGGCGGAGACGCCTTCGACGAGGACTCCTTCGTTTCGATGTCCGCAATGGTGAACTTCGCGTGGGCGAGTTCCCCGAAAACCTTCCGGGCCTCCTGCTCGTTGCCGGCGGTAAACTTGGCGTCGCCGATCTTGAACAGCTCGGCCTTGAACGCGTTGTGCTGTGCCAGCCACTCGGCCTGCTGCTCGATGGTGGGGCCTTTGCCGTCTTTCCCCTTGGGCGCCGTGAAGTCGAGCCAGGCCTGCTGGTATTGGCTGTCGAGATCGGTCGTGAACACCGCAGGGATCAGCCAGTACTCCTCGGGCTTGAACGCGCGGATCTCTCGCTCTCGTTCCACGATGATCTTCACCGCAACCGACTGCACGCGTCCGGCGGACAGACCTCGCGTCACCTTCTTCCACAGCAGCGGGCTGATCTCGTAGCCCACGATGCGGTCGAGCACGCGTCGGGCCTGCTGGGCCATCACTTTGTCCGTGTTGATCCGGCCCGGCTCGGAGAACGCCTCCTGGATCGCGGTTTTCGTGATCGCGTTGAAGATCACGCGGTAGGTGCGGTCCTCGGGAACGCCCAGAATCTCCGCGAGGTGCCAGGCGATTGCCTCGCCCTCGCGGTCCAAGTCTGTCGCCAGGTAGAGCCTGTCGCACTTCTTGGCGGCGGCCTTCAACTGCGTGACCACGCGCTTCTTGCCCGGCATGATGTCGTAAGTGGGCTCGAAGTCCTTCTCGATGTCCACATTGAGCCCTTTGGAGGGCAGATCGCGGACGTGGCCCATCGAGGCCTGGACCTCGTATTCCGGGCCGAGATAGCGATTGATCGTCTTGGCCTTGGCCGGCGACTCGACGATGACCAGCGATTTGTGGGAACTCGATTTTGCCATCAGCCTGTTTCCTGCGCGATCAGACGAATTACCGCCTGCGCTGCTTTGAAGCGTCGGTAGTTGCCCCCGGATGCTGCTTACATACTGAGGTTGACGCGTTTCTGTTCGGACCCTCAGGGGGCGCTTGCGGTTCCTATCGGTTATTCCGCCGGCGACGTTTAGACGTGGACAGATACTGGTGCAGGTCGGGTCTGTCAACACAATTGGACGCCGATAATTCATGATCGATAGAAGAATTCCGGAAAAAACGCGTTACATCGGCGCTGCGGTTCGGCACTTCTCAGCAGGGATGCAACCGAGTCCCCAGAGAACGAAATCGGGGGTTCGATCATGCCGCGGCATACACGCGACGGAGAGCGGCGCCGATCGGCTGGGGGGTCGATAAGTCGCCGCGGGGCAGTCTGGGATCGCGGATGCAGGCGGCGAATGCCTATACAGGCCGGGGGTTCCTGACACTCACATCCTCTTTCTCCGATCCCCGGCCTGGCCCTTCTCTGGGCCCGGTTGCCGCGACGAACAACCGACTGAACCGGGTCGTATAAAGCATGGTTGCACACAAAGGCTGAGGTCCAGAAACTGTCCTCCTTCCTCCTCCCTCAGCCTTTTTTCTTGCGCCGGGGTCAAGGCGCGCCCTGGATCACATCAAAGCGGTGCTGAAGTACCGCTCCGCGCGATCGGGCAAAATGGTGGTGATGTTGCCCTGGACCCGTTCGGCCAGGCGACGGGCGGCCCAGACGTTGGCGCCCGAGCTGATCCCGACCAGCAGGCCCAGGTCCCGATTGAGCCGACGGGTCGTTTCGATGGCGTCCTCGTCGGAGACCTCGATCACCTCGTCGACCATGGACACGTCGAGCACGTCGGGAATGAAACCGTCGCCAATGCCCTGGATCTGATGGAGGCCGGGTTCGTGGCCCAGCAGGGCTGAGCAGTGTTCCGGCTCGACCGCGACGATTCGGATGTTCTTGTCTTGCTCTTTGAGGAACTTGCCGACGCCCTGGAGAGTGCCGCCGCTGCCGACGCCGGCGACGAAACAGGCGATCTGCCCGTCGATCTGCCGCCAGAGCTCGCGGGCGGTGTGCTCGTAATGCACCTGCGGATTCGCAGGGTTCCTGAACTGTTGCGGCACAAAGACCTCGGCATCCTCCGCAGCCATTTGCTCGACCCGTCGGACGGCGCCCCCGATCCCTTCTTCGTCCGGAACCAGGACCAGGCCCGCTCCCAGACCACGGATGAGTTTCTTCCGCTCTTCGCTCATGCCCTCGGGCATGACGATCCGCACGCGGTGGCCCATGAGACGCCCGACCAGCGCCAGACCGATGCCGGTGTTGCCGCTGGTGGGTTCGCAGATGACGGCACCGGGCTTGAGCATCCCCGATCGGCGTCCCGCCTCCAGCATGGCCATCGCAATGCGGTCCTTGATGCTGCCGCCGGGGTTGAGAAACTCGGCCTTGGCGAAGACCCTCTCGCCGCGAAGTTGCACCAGCGGCGTGTTGCCGATCAGGTTGAGAATGTTGTCCGTCAGCATAGACGACCTCTAAGGAGCAATTCTGTTGTGCATGGAGAGTGTTTCGGCTCGCGGGCCGCGTCTCTCAAGGAACATTGCATTATAGCCGCGGCAGAACAAAATGTGGAAGACCCTTCGAGCGATCAGATGACTCGCGATTTCGCAATAGGACCCCAGCGGCGGGGCTCTGATCGGCAGGAAATACAAGGTCTTGGGGGAGGTATTCTCGCGGGATCCTTATCGGATTGTCTCATGCATTTCCGGTCATGCAGGAATTAACCGATTTTTGTGAAGAATTTCGCTTGCCTGAAATGAACCGGGCGCGGTATAGTCGTGTAAGCTTGTAGATCAGATTGAGTCCTGGATAGGTATAGCACTATAACAGGGCTGGGGTTATCTCGCTTTTCCTCTCCCTCCGCTCCTCAGCCCTGTTTTTCTTTTTGCGCACACGGAGCCCGGAAGCCTCTTGTTGTCTGGGAATCTCGTATAAGGCTGCGCCAAAGTCCTATCTGTCCCATCCGTCCTATAGGTCCTATGGGACGGCCGCCGAGCCTCTCTTTCGTTGTCCGAGCGGCTACTCCTCGTTGTTGAGGAACTTGATCAGCTCCTCGGGGACGTAGTCGCTGGCGAAGGCCAGGATGTCGGTGACTTCGGCTTTCGTGAGGTCGCCGGCGATTTGGCGATTGTTGATGTCGACGTTGACGATGATGCCGAACTTCATCTCCTGGGGCGAGGAAGGATCGTAGGGGCCCGTCCGTTGCAGATGGGTCGGCCGAAGCTCGATGTTGACGTTCTTGTCGTCGGTGGGCGCTTCCAGAAGGATGCGGAGGCTCTTGGCTTTCTCGCGCCACAGTTCATGTTTGAGACAACTGGTGACGACCTCCAGCGAATCGGTGAACTCCGTATCGAAGACGAACTCATGGACGACGCCGACCCGCGGGACCGCCCGTTCCGCGAACCGCGACCGCAGCTCGTCGAAGGCCTTGCGGAAGATCTTGTCCTTCTCGGGGATCGCCAGTTCGTGCGGCCGGTCGATGTACAGCCGCTCGGGGAACGTGAAGACCGGGCCGCGGTTGGTCAGGACGAACGTCGCCAGCTCGATTCGCTTGGCGTTGGGCAGCAGGAACGTCCGCTGCACCCGCACCTCGCGCGGGCCCACCAGCATCGTCTCGAAGACCTCGGGGAATTGAGACACCAGCCAGTTGCCGTAGTCCTGCAGCTTGGCGCGGTCCTGCTCCGGCAGCACCGGAGGCCGCATATCCACGCCGTACTTGACCACGTGCTGTGATATCTTGTCCGTGTCGAACTGGTAGTTCATGCCCATCTCCGCCAAACAAATCTTTGCCGGAGTATAGAAGCCGCCGCCGACGAAGTCAACCGAAAGCGTCTCCGAGGCATCCCTATTGCCAGCGGAGGCGGCGCAGTTCTTCCGGCGTTCGGACGAACTTCACCGTGCCGTCGTTGAGCAGGACGCATCCGCCGCGAGGATCGTGGTTGTCCACATTGAACAACTCCGGCCCGCCGCACTGGTTCCAGCCTGCCTTTGTCTCGAACAGAAGCACTACGTCCCCCGGCGAATCATATCGGCAGTTCGGGTTCATCGCGTAGTGACACCTGCCTTCGCCCGCGGTTGGACATATGAATGGCTCCGTGATGACCCGTCCTCGTGCGGTGTTCTCGTAGGCCCGCACGATTGCATCGCACCATTCTGCCGCCGGGGGCCATCCTCCCGCACAGATCGGGTCCGCCGGGCCCGGGTTGTCGACACCGCTGTATGGTCTCAACCGATACCAGAGCTTTCGCAGATTCCACGCGCAACCGACCCTCGATTCGAATGCCTGTATCGACCCGGGAAGTGTCCACAGGGCCTTGAAGCCGGATGGATGGACGAACTGCTCGCGGCCATCTACGAGCAGGCGATTGGCCCCATAGATCGTGAGGGAGGCCAATGGCGCGTCGCCGTTGTGGCACTTGACGTGCGAGGAATTCCCAGCAAGACAGATCCCGCTGTTCCTCGCCTCGGCTACTTCCGCAGCAAGAGCCCGGATCGATTCCCCACGGACCACCCCGATTGTCTTCTCCTGGAACAACCGCCTTTCCTCTGCATTCAGAAGACTCTGTTGATCGGCATAAGGGAAGAGGTATTCCAGCATGGAAGGCTCATACGTCACTTGCATTCGTGTGCAGTGGGTCAGATCGGGCCGTTCACGTGGTGTTTCGTCGAATGGGCCAACGTAGGGGATTGACAAATCACCGATCTCAAGTCGCAACGCATGGTCACGTGGACCACTTGGGTACGTGTTGCCGAGAAGCACTACGTTGTCTCTATCCCAGACGGACTCACGCGATATCGTGTGACCTCGCCACGGTCGGATCCATGGCGGAAGCCCTGGAGTGCCAAACGGATCAGGTTCGTTTCTCGCCCGATACCCTCTGAGGAGGTTGTTCGGCAGGTCGCCATCATAGAAGCCGATCTCAATGGTGAGATGGTTCGCCCAGGCTCGGTCGAACTTGATCAGGCTGTTGTACACTACCGCAGCTTTGACCGGAACGCTCAGGCACAGACTCTCCACACGAGATTGACCTGAAGTCATCCGCCTGTAGCGACCGATGAGCTTCCAGTCTTCATACCAATCGATATGCGGTAGGACATCGAGCCGCCTTCGCACCACGAGCCCGTTCTCGTCGTACGGAATGTAGCACTCGTAATCCATGACTGGATTGAGGCTCTCACAAATCCAGATGTCGCGGCCGGAATGGTTTGCGATTTCATATCGTACTTGGACAGCCTTGTCGGTCACCTTGCGGTCCCTCAGGGAAATCGTCACGCCGGCGGGGCTGTCAATGGGCGGATCAGCCCGCGGGTCTGTCTGGGACCACGCTGTAGACAGAAGACACAGCGGCAGGGCTGTGACCAGACTCAGACGTTTACTCATCTTTCATCCTCTCATCAGGGTGCTGCGACTCAATCGCATGTTCTGGCGAACCGCTTGGCAAACGCAGCATGTACTCCTTGCTCGCGTCTTCTTCGCAGGGGAGATCGTATGAGAGTTCTCCCCGGATTGTCTTCTTCGTCTCGGGGTCCTTGCGTTCTGCTGCGAACCAGCCGGCGGATCGGTCTGCGATTCGCAGGTGAGCGGTGCCGTTGGCGTCCACAACCGCTTCGCTGGCCGGGCAGCCCGCCGTCAATGCCCAAGGCAGGATTCCATCAATCGGATACAGGCGTCTCATTGTGTTCCCTCCGGAAAAAGACGCCGTTACCGCATGTATAGTTCATCCTGATTGTAGCAAATCGGGTCGCCGGCGGCAAGAATCAACAGAGATGCACTGCTGTCGATCATGATTCCCCAGAGCGGGACAAATCACCCAAACCGCTTTTCGGAAAGCCGGACCGATGACTATGGCTTGTGGGCTTCGACCGGTCGGGGGGAGCCAATGCAGTAAAGGTTCCGTGTTGTGCGGAGGAACAGATGGCCATAGGCGGCGCTGATCGAGGCGCGAACGACCTCGCCGCCGGCGGGATTGTCCATGGGGATCACGTGCAGGATGTCCCCTGTGGCCGCGTCGATCACCGCGGCTTCCCCGGCGTGGTTGATCAGGTAGAGCCTCCCGTCGGCGGCCAGAGGCGAGGCCTCGTACTTGGCTCGCCCCGGGGTCGTCATGGTCCACTTGACCTTGCCTGTGCGAGCCTCCACGCGGGACAGCCGTCGGCGCAGGTCGTTGAGCACGAAGAAATCGCCGTCATAGTAGGCGGGGGTGGGTACGTCGGAGGAAACGTCGCGCGGGTCGGCGCCGCTGATCCAGGCCACGTTGCCCTCGTCGAGATTGCCTGCGCCGCCCAGGCGGATGCCGTAGACAGGGCTGCTCTTGGGGGCGCAGGCCAGGACGATGCCGTCGCCGGCGACGGGAGAGGGGACGAGTCGCCAGTGGGTGATCCGCCGGGGGTTCCAGTCGCCCCAGCGCCATATCTCTTCGCCCGTTTGAGGATTGTGGCCGGTGATCGCGTCGCCCCCGACAATGACCAACTGCGGCTTGCCCTCGGACCAGACGGGGATCGGCGTCGAGAACGCCTCGCGCGATTCCTGCTGTGCCTCGCTGGGACGTATGTGACGCCAGAGGGTCTTGCCGGTCTCGGGGTCGATCGCCAGCAGGTAGGATTCATTGACGCGGTCCTTCAAACCGCGACCCTGCACCGGCACGTCCCGCTGGAGCACTTGCACGTACAGCCGGCCGTCCAGCAGGGTCGGGCTGCTGGCGAAGGTCCACAGGAACGCGAAAGGCCCGTAGTCGTCCTGGAGATTGCGGGCCCAGCGGCGCTTGCCCTCGGGATCGAAGCCGACCAGGTGTCCGCTGGAGTAGAAGAAGACGACGATCTTGCCGTCGGTGACGGGCGATGGCTCGGCGTACGTGCTGCGCGAATCCCTGTGGGTCCCGTCGGCGATATCCTCCTGCCACAGGCGTTTGCCGGTGGTTCGGTCGTAGCAGATGGCGACCAGTCTATTGCGCTGCGTGTCGGTGCTGGACACGAAGACCCGATCCCCCCAGATGATGGGCGTAGCGCCCGAGCAGCCGGGCAAATCCGCCTGCCAGGCAATCCCCTCGGTCCGGCTCCACGTCGCGGGCAGGCCCGTCTCGTCCGTCGAGCCGTTGAAAGAAGGGCCTCGCCAGTGCGGCCAATCGGCGGCTCCGGCCAGGGAAACACACAGCATGGCAACCAGCGGACTGACGCGATATCTCATGACAGTACCCCCTTTCTCAGGTCTTGGCGATCCGGACAGCCAGACAGACGAATCCCGCGTTGCGGATATTTCATCGGGATTCGTCAGGATGTACCGGCAATCGCTGCCAGGGGACCGCGCCGGCCCGGCTGATGTGGGCCTGGAGGGCGTTGAAGAGCTTTCGGTACATGGGGTGCTTCTCGTCGAGCGGATGCTGCTCCTGCGGGTCATGGGCCAGATTGTAGAGCGTCAGGGGCTCGAAAGGGGTGTTCTGGAGGAGCTTGAAGTCGCCCTGGCGGGCGGCGTAATAGGCCCGGCCGCCATACTTCGGGCCGCCTTCACGACGGACCCAGAACAGGAATCGCTCGTCATTCGCAGGCTGCGACTTGCCCAGCAGGGTCGGCAGGAAGCTGATGCCGTCGATCTCATGGTCGATCAGGACGCTTGCCGCCTCGCAGACCGTCGGGAAGATATCCATCGTCATGGCGACGCGGTCGCTGCGCGAGCCCGGCTCGATCCGGCCCGGCCACACCGCGCCCATCGGCACACGGATGCCGCCTTCGTACATGTCTTGTTTTCCGGCGCGGAGTGAACCGTTTCCGGCCCCCACATCCAGTTGGCCGCCGTTGTCGGAGGCGAAGATGACAAGCGTGTTCTGGCTCAGGCCGATCTCCTTCAGGGTCTCCATGACCTTGCCGATCCCCGCGTCCATATGCTCGATCAGCGCCACGAGCTTGGCCCGCCTGTCGCTGATCCCCGGCTCGCGCTGCTTGACCTTCTCGACCCATTCCGGCGGCGGCTGGATCGGCGTATGCGGCGCGTTATAGGCCAGGTGCAAGAAGAAGGGTTGTTGCGTGGCGTTCCCCACCCGCTGGCGCACGTACTCGATGGCCCACTGGGTGAACAGGTCGGTGGCGTGGCCCTCGGGTTCGATCTCTCGGTCGTTGAGCCGCATGTAGTTGACCCCGTGCCGGCGGTGGTTGTAGTAGTAGTCGTCCATCATGTCGCCGAGGAATCCGTGGAAATGGTCGAAGCCCCGCTCGCTCGGTGTGCTGGGCGAACTCAAACCCAGGTGCCACTTGCCGATGATGGCCGTATGGTAGCCCGCGCGCTTCAGCATCTTCGGCAGCAGGACCGCCTGTGGGGACAGGCAGCCCCAGTTGCTGGCCAGATGCGTGCGGATCACGCCGGGCACGCCGACGAGGTCGGGGTACCGCCCGCTCAACAGCGATGCCCGAGTCGGCGAACAGACCGGGCAATTCGCATAGAATGGGTCGATCCGCATTCCGCTGGCGAAGAGCCTGTCGATGTTGGGCGTCTTGAGGTCCGTCGCGCCGTAGCACGAGAGATCGCCATACCCGAGGTCATCCACCAGAATGACCAGGACGTTGGGTTTGGCGCCAGGGGTATTCCCTCGTGCGACGTTCGTCCACGGCGTCAGCGACGCCGCACCAAGCAACTTGAGAAAATCGCGTCTGTCCATTATGTTGTCCCCTTCCCGGCGGCCTCCGCGTCCCCTATGGTTTGCAGGAAGAATCTAACCGCAGAGGACGCAGGGGACGCAGAGGTGCTTGAATCAGATAGAGTTCACCATCCGTTTGATGCCTGTCCGTAGGTGGACGACGTTGAAGTTGATAAGCAAGCCGAGTTTTCGGCTGCTCAGTTTCAGATAAGAGAGAGGTTGTGCCTCATGAACCGGCGTGATTCGGTCCACAGCCTTCAATTCGACGATGACTTGATCCTCCACCAACAGATCTCATACGCATTCTCCAGCAGTCCCGGCCCCAGGGCCGAATGGACCTTCATCGCCGCATCGATCACCTGTGCGCTGATCTCATTCAATTCCATCCTCTGCGTCCTCAGCGTCCCCTGCGGTTCGATCTTCTTCACAGCCTGTCGAGTTCGAGTTTATCGCCGGTCTCTTTCATCCAGCGATGGAGCTGCTTGTCGAGGGAGCGGACCGTATCCGCGTAGCGCGGGTCCTCGGCCAGGTCCTTCGTCTCCCACGGGTCCTCCTGGAGATCGAAGAGCTGCACCTCGTTGACCTGCGGATAGCGGATGAGCTTGTACCGGTCGGTGCGGGCCATGCGCTGCAGGTTGCGATAGGTGCCGTAGATCGAGTCGTAGAGCCGCTCGGTGCGACCGGTCAGCAAGGGCACCAGGCTGGGGAACTGCACCGTCTCGGGCGTTTGGATGCGAGCCATGTCGCACGTCGTTGCGAAGAGACTCTGGAGGTAGACCAGCGCGTCGATTCTGCGGCCTGCCTCGATCCCCGGTCCGCACATGACGAACGGCATCCGCACCGAGTGGTCGTACTGGTTCTGCTTGCCCATCAGTCCGTGCTGGCCGACGGCCAGACCCTGATCGGCGGAGAAGATCACGATGGTGTTGTCGGCTTGGCCGGAGGCGTCGAGTGCGTCGAGGATTCGCCCGACCTGCTGATCGAGGTGCGTGATGATCGCGTAGTACTCGCTGATCTGGACCTGCACCGCCTCCTTCGTGCGAGGGAAGGGGGCGAGCACTTCATCGCGCAGCTTGTGGTCGCCCTGGTCGAACGGGTGTTCGGGCAGGTAGTTCGGCGGGACCTTGATCTTCTCGGGCGGGTACAGATCGACGAACTCCTTCGGTGCCTGCCGCGGGTCGTGCGGGGCGTGGAACGCGACGTACATGAAGAACGGCGGCGTGGCGAGGGCGTCCCGCCCTTGCGTCTTGCCGGCATCTTGCCGGCGATTCCGAGAGTCCTTCGTGTCGCGGACATCCTGTCCGCGATCCGAGGGCGGGACGCCCTCGGCACGCAAGGGCAAGATGCCCTCGCCACGAGTCTGCCGTATGCTTCCGATAGCACGATGGCTCAGATGGTCGATAGCGGCATCGGCCCAGAGCTTGCTACTGTGCACGATGCCGTCGCCGACCTTCCGCCAATGTCCTTCGAGCGTCTCGTCGGACGGGCTCCACGAGTTGCCGGGAGTGGGTCGATTGTACGGGTTCTTGAGGATGCCTTGTTTCTTGTGCTCTTCGGCTTTGGGGTCCTTGGAGGGGAACATGGCGCCGCCGGTGGGGCCGACGGTCTTGAAGCTCCGCTTGAGCGAAGCCGCTTCGTTGTGCCACTTGCCGGTCATGAAGGTGTCGTAGCCGGCTTGGCCGAGGGTCTCGCCCCAGAGGGGCCAGTCGCCGCAGGTGTCGCCGCCGCAGGTCCAGAGGTGCCAGCCGGTGTTGAGCATCGCCCGGCTGGCCACGCAGATCGCGCCGTGAAAGCCGCCTTGGTTGAAGCAGTGGGTGAACGTCGTGCCCCGCCGGACCAGGCGGTCGATGCTCGGCGTTCGCACGTCCGGATTGTTCAGCGACCCGATTGTGCAGAAGGCTTGGTCATCGGTGAGCAGCAGCAGAATGTTCGGCCGTTTGCGACCTCTTGCGGCGAAGGGATTGACCGATTCGCCTGCCTGCAGAACTCGTGAGAATCCACCAGCCGCCACAGCCGCAGCGCCGGCGCCCGCGAACCGCAGGAAGTCACGCCGTGTCTTGTCTTGCTGTTTCATCGTTGTTTCTCCTGTTACCCTCAATTGCGCCATCGGCAGGCGTTGTTTGCCGATGCCACCCAATCGCTCGAAGGTGGCGTGTGAACATTGTAGGGCGTGTGCCGGGCGCCGCCTACCCCTGCACCAAGAAAAAACGGTCGTGGTACGCGCTCTACGGAGCCAGGCTTGTCGTACTCGGTGCGAGCTTGTCCACGGCTTTCCGCGAGAGAGGAGCGGGGTGCAGCTTGCCTTGGGACCAGAGGTCGTAGTTCGACAGGCGATAGGCGCTGTCCGGCTGCTCCGACTGGCCGATGGGCAGAATCGACATCGACTGGTCCGCGTCGTCGAGCCGGACGTACTGCGTGTACGACTGGGCCTGCTGCGAGTGGATCGTGCCGCCGTCGGTGCATTGCAGGGCGGGCATCGTGATGTCCTCGGCCTCGTCGAGCGAGCCGAAGCCGTCGAGCGTGGACATGTACGGCAGCTTCGTTTCGAGCAAGGCCTGTTTGCCCCGCTCGTGCCAGCGGGTCGAGTCGTCGCCGAAGCGGGCCTTGCCGTAGCGCCAGGCCGCCCGCACCATGAGGTTCACGTAGTCGGCCTCCTCCGCGGTCAGCGCCGCGTTCGGGTCGGCCGCGATCCTGGCGTCGAGGGTCTGGAGCATGCTGCACAGGCCGGAGAGCCCGCCGCCGTAGGTGACGGCCGCTGCGAAGTTCTGGCGAAACGCCATCGGGATCAGGTTGACGATCTCCGTGCCCTGGATCGACATCTCGGACTTGCAGCCCGCGGCCCGCCAGTCTTCAAGATAGGCCAGCGCCAGGAGCGTGTCTTCATCAAGGGCGTACTTCTGCACGTCGCGGAGGTGGTAGCCCAGCTTGACCAGGTTTCGTTTGATCGGAGCGACCGTGTCGTAGTGGACGTCGAGCACATCTTCCGGCGTGAACTTGTCCTTGTCCCGCACGCGTTCCTTCAGTCGCCAGGAGCGGTCGGTGTCGCCGAGACTGCCGGTGGAGATGCCCAGGGAGAGCGGGTAGAACGACGCGATCGGGCGGTGGTTGGCGCTGACGAGCCAGCCTTGCCTGGGGTTGATCACCTGCGGCAGCAGCTCGTGCGGCGCGATGCCCTGCCAGTCGTTGGCGCTGTCCCAGCCCTCGTGTGCGGCGCGGTCGTCGAGCAGCGAGTGGGCCGAGCGGATGGGCAGGCTCAGGATCGTCTTGAAACCGATGTTGCCCTTGCGGTCGCCGAAGACGCAGTTGGCGCTGGGGAAGCTCCAGCCGCCCAGCGCTCTTTGGAATTCGTACACGTCCTTGGAACGGATCATGTCCAGCAGGCCGCGGAACGTGTCCCGCTCGGGCTGACAGATCGGGATTCGCTTGAGGGCGACTTCATCCCCTCGCCGCACGCCCATCACCAGCGAGGTCACGACCGGGCCGAAGCGCGTCTTGCGATAGGTGATCGTCTTCGGCGCGCCGTCTTTGACCAGGATCGTCTCTTCGTGGACCTCCATGTCGCGCCACGTGCCGTCGAGCAGGTATTGGTTCGGGCGATTGGGATCGGTCTTGAGCAGGAACAGGTCCGCCTGGTCGGCCCCCAGAGCGGTCAGGCCCCAGGCGACGTTGGGCGTGAACCCGATCAGCAGGCTGGGGCAACCCGCCACGCCGATGCCGCGGGCGTTGAAGGTCTTGCCGCTGACGTGGAATTCCCAGAACAGCGAGGGGTTCCGCACGGGCGTTTGCGGATCGCTGACGAGCACCGACGAGCCGGTGGTGGTCTTATCGCCGCCCACGACCCAGGCGTGGCTGAACCGCGGCCCCGGTCGGCCCTGTACGGCGGGCTCCTCCGTCTTTCTCGTCACGTTGTGCTTGGCTGCGTAGTCCGTCACCTTCTGCACCCATTCGTCGTCGACATCGCCCCGCTGGATCACCGATGCCTCGTCGCGAAAGAGTGGGCCCTCCTTGGCCCCGGCGCTATCCGTCAGCGTGTAACGCCGCGCCGTCCTGGCGCCGTCTTTGATCTCGTAGTAGGGCGTCATCTCTCGCAGGCCGTCGCCGGAGAAGAACAGGCTCAGACGCCACCAGGATGCGATGCACGCCGCAGGCGTCCAGGGCTCTGGCTCCAGGGCGTACTTCTCGAACAGGGCCGACCGGATGTTCGGGTCGGTCGCGAAGCAGTCGTTCACGCCCCGACTGTACGCTTCGAGCAACTCCCGGGCTTCGGGGTCCAGCCGGGCAGCGGTCTCCTGCGCCGCCCGCCAGTACCCGATTGTCCGCATCTCGACGTCGCTTCGCAGCGCGGAGGTCCTTCCCTGCGGCTGCTGCCGCGTGACGCCCACCTTCACGTCGCCGACCAGCTCGGCCAGCCTGCCCTGGATAATCCGAAGGTTGTAGTACATTTGGAAGGGCCGGTCCTGCGCCGCGGCGTAACCCAGGCCGTACATCGCCCCGGCGTCGGTGTCCGCGAAAACGTTCGGGATGCCCCATGGATCCCGCAACAACTCGACCCGTCCGCCGGATCCTCGCTCGCCAGGGGAGTTGCAGGAAACCGCGAGCAATGGGAGAAGAAGGCCAAGGAGACAGAAGACGCACCGGGTTCCCATTCGTTTCTCCTTCCCCCGCAGCAGGGTCGCTGCGGGACCGAATTGCGACGACCGTTCGAACGACACAGGAAAGATGAGATCCCCCTGGGCTTTATTGCAGAAAACCCTCCGGTTTTCTGAACTGCCGACCGCTGTACCCAGTATAAGAAGTGAGCGCAAGAATTCATCAGTTCAGGGTGTGCTTGCGGTGGGCCGAGCTTTGCGGGCTCCACAGGCCACTCTCGCAGGGTTCCGGACGATCCGAGGCACCCCTGAATATCAACGACCCCCATGCCGCAAGACGAGAATTCCAGAAGAAGGCGCGCGGATAGATTCATATGGAGGATGTCCGTACGACGAAATCATACGAGGATTCCGTCTTTGTCGGGATACTGACGGCAGAACGCCTACGCGGACTGGCCGGCCCTGCGGCAACGACAACCTGTGCCGGGCCAGACGCCGTGACGCAAAGGCGCGCCTGCGTCGCTATCGCGACATCACATCTCGTATCGGAACGCCACGAGCGTTCCGGTTCACGTCGATTCCCCGAGCAATCTCACGAGCTTGTCCTTGAGTCGCTGGCAGGCTTCCGTCGGGTCCGCAGCTCTGGTCACGGTCGCGCAGACGGCCACTCGCTGCGCTCCGGCCCGGGTCACCTGCTCGACGTTGTCGGCGGTGATGCCGCCGATCGCGACGTGGCTGATCCCGGTTGCTTCGAGTCCTGCAAGGCCTTGCTTGTGGCTGATCCCGGTTGCTTCGAGTCCTGCAAGGCCTTGCTTGATGTAGTCCGATCCCGCGATCTCGATGTCCGGCTTGGTCGACGTTGGGAACGCCGGTCCCAGGCTCACGTAGCTCGGCCGGCCCGGCAGGGCGGCTTCGAGTTCCTTGAACGAATGCGTGCTCTTGCCGATAATCAGGGGGCTGAGCTGAATCCGACGGACCTGCTCGATCGGCAGGTCGTTCTGGCCCAGGTGTACCCCGTCGGCTCCGGCGGCGACCGCGATGTCCGCGCGGTCGTTGATGATGCTCAGCGTCCCCATCTCCCGGCAGATCTCCACGAACTCCACCGCCATGGCGAACAAGCGGTCGTCGGGGATATCCTTGGCCCGCAACTGGATGCAGTCGGCCCCCCCTGTGGCGCATTTGCTGGCCAGAGCCAGGACCTCGGCGGGCAGATTGCTCGTGATGATCACGTACAGCCGGACGCGATTGAACTTCTCGACGGGCTCGCTGAACAGCACGATGTCTTTCTCCAGGGTGTAGCTGTCGTATCGCAGCCGCTCGACTGCCTCCGCGACGGCCCGGTCCTCGGTCGCAATGACCTCAGCCAGCGCCCGCAGGGCCTCGGTCAGCCGCTTGGCGGCCGCGGTGAAGCAGTCTTTCAGGGTGGTTCGCTGGTGTTGGCCTTCGACCTTCTGTCCGACCCCCACGTCGCCGGCGGTGTCGCGTCCGGCGATGAGTTTGCCCGAATCCAGCCGTCCGACCGCGGCGCACAATTCGTGCCGGAGTTTCTTGGCTCGCTCACTCAGGGACGCGGAATTGAGCCCGAATCGGCAGTACTCCTCCATGACGCGCAGCGCCTCGCGGGCGCGATTGAAATTCGCATCTATGATCCTGTATGCGACTCTCTCCATAATGGTCCCCATTATACCGCAAATGGCCGCTGTGTAAGTAGGAAAAATGGCAATCCTTTTGCTGTTTGCCCTGTTGCTCCATTTGTTCTATAATAGGACGCTCTGGCGAATCGACCGCAGGACAGACATCCGGCGTGCCGATCGATGGTTATGTGAAGGAGTGTGTCCAATGGCGGCATCCATGTGCATCAGAGTGGTTCTGAGTCTGACGATAATCGGCGCTTCGATCACGGCGGCGGCGCAAACCGACGCCAGACAAATCAATCCGGCGGCAGCCAAAACCGCGCAATCGGGGAAAGAATCGGCGGAGGCTGAACTGCCCGCGCTGCGGGTCGGCGTGGAGGCCCCGGACCTGAAGGTCGCCAAGTGGATCAAGGGCGAGCCCGTCGCAGAATTCAAGGCAGGCAATGTGTACGTCGTGGAATTCTGGGCGACCTGGTGCGGACCCTGCCGCGCGACGATTCCCCACATGACCGAGTTGGCCCGCAAGCACAGCGGGCAGGCCACGTTCATCGGCGTGAGCATCTGGGAACGTTCCGCCGAGAAGACCGACGAAGGCATTCTCGCTCTCGTGGAGCCCTTCGTGAAGGAGATGGGCGACAAGATGGAGTACCGCGTTGCCGTCGACGGAATCGGACGGGAAACGGCGGAGTCCTGGATGACCGCGGCGGGCAAGAACGGCATCCCCTGCGCGTTCATCGTCGGCAAGGACGGCGCCATCGCCTGGATCGGCCACCCGATGAGCATGGACAAGGTGCTGGAGGGCGTGATCGCCGGGACGTTCGATGTGAAAGCCGAGGCCAAGCGACAGGAGACCGAGTGGCGACAGCAGCAGGAACGCGTGAAGCTGGAGGCCCCGATCCGGGCGGCCCTGACGGCCAAGGACAACAAGGCCGTGGTCGAAGCAATCGACAAGGCGCTGGCGGTGCAGCCCGAGATGGAAGAGGACCTGATGCCTGTGCGGTTCAACGCCCTGGTGCAGGTTGACGAGGTTGCGGGTTTCGCCTACCTCAAGACGCTGCTGGAAAAGGGGAGTTTCGAGAGAAACCCGTACCATGCTTTCAACGCCGGAGCGATCGTGAGCCGGAACCTCGAGAAGCTCAAGAACCCGGATTTCGCTCTGGTTGTCGCGGCCATGGAAAAGGGCCAGGCCGGGGAACAGGAGAATCCCGGCGTGCTCGTCGTCTACGCGGAGATGCTGTCCCGCGTCGGTCGCGGAAGCGAGGCCGTCGCGATCCAGCAGAAGGCCGTTCAGATTGGAACGCCTCTGATCGGCAAAGGGTTGACGCAGGCGTGGGCCGACGCGCAGAAGGCCCGCCTGGAGGAGTACAAAACGAAGAACAAGTAGGGAGGTCGCCTATGGCCAGGAGAGGATTTACGCTCATCGAGTTGCTCGTGGTCGTCGCCATCATTGCGGTCCTGATGGCTGTGCTGATGCCCGCCATGCAGCGGGCGAGGGAGCAGGGCAAGCGGGCCGTGTGCCTGAGCAACGTCAAGCAGTTCGGCGTCTCTTGGGTCCTGTACGCCGACGAGAACGATCAGAAGCTCGTCAACGCGTGCACCGTCGAAAACAGCGAAGGGCACAACGACAGCACGGAGCCCTGCTGGATGTACTTCCACAACGACTGGACCGACACCGAGCGGCGGATCGACGGCATCAAGCGGGGCGCGATGTGGCCGTACGTCAACCAGCTCAAGATCTACAAGTGTCCCACCGGCATCCGCGGCGAAGTGAACACCTATGCGATCGTCGACGCCATGAACGGAGCGGCGTCGCCCATGAGGACTTTCGTCAAAGAACTGATGATCAAGAAGAAGACCCAGATCAAGCGGCCGGGAGAGCGAATCGTCTACGTCGATGAAGGCAAGACGAGCGTGCAGAGCTGGACGATCTTCTACGAACAGGAATCCTGGTGGGACAGTCCTCCGATCCGTCACGGCGCGGGCACGAACTTCAGCTTCGCCGACGGCCACGCGGAGTACTGGAAGTGGGACGACAATCGCACCCTGAAATACGGCCGCGGGGAAGGCGGTCTCCAAGCGGCGCAGCCCGGCAACAGAGACATCCAGCGCCTGCAGCGAGCCGCCTGGGGCAAGCTCGGGTATACGCCGTCGACCCAGTAGGCTGCGAGGTATGCAATGAGCACCACTGCCTGGTTGTCGCGTGCGCGAAAGCGATTCGTCCGAACAATCGAGATCAAGGTTTCCCAGAACGAGTTCACGTACCGGCACAAGGATAGGGAACGCCGCGTGCCCACCCGTGGATATCTTCGAAAAGGCGGAGGGCGTGACTGGGGCTTTAAGTTCGAGGAGAAACGCGAGACGATGGAGCACGTTCCGATCGATTTGTCCTCTGCGGTGCCTTTGGAATTCCGGCCGGATATCGGCAAGGTTCTTGCCGCGTTTCGCGAGGCGGGAGCCGAGATCGCCGCGGATGGCGAGGTGCACTTCCAAACCCACGCAACGTCTCCAGCGACACTGCGGCTTGCGGAGCCGGATTGACGGCGGTATAGTCGTCGGCCATGATGCGCGTGTCGCGTGGAGTCGCATGCAGCGACGCACGCGCCGCGCCGGGCAATACGTACCTGGAGGAACGCTATGGATCGTCGCGAGTTTCTGCGGACCGCCGCCGCCGGAGCGGCCCTTTCCACCGTCGGCAATTTCGTCCCGCTGTATGCCCAGGCCAAGACCCGGCGCGTGGGATTGATCGGAACGGGCTGGTATGGCAAGAGCGCCCTGTTCCGACTGCTCCAGATCGAGCCGGTCGAGGTCGTCGCGGTCTGCGACGTGGATAGGAGGATGGCCGCGGAGGCCGCGGAGATGATCGCGGCGCGGCAGAAGTCGAAAAAGACGCCCCGCACGTTCGGCGACTGGCGCGAAATGCTCCAGCAGGAGCAGTTCGACGTCGTTCACATCGCGACGCCCGACCATTGGCACGCGTTGCCGATGATCGCGGCCTGCAAGGCCGGGGCGGACATTTACGTCGAGAAACCGGTCAGCGTCGATGTCGTCGAGGCCCAGGCGATGCTCGCGGCGGCCCGAAAGTACAAGCGGGTCGTGCAGGTCAACATGCAAAGGCGGAGCACGCCGCACCTGATCGAGGCCAAAGAGCGGATCATCCAGGAAGGCAAGCTGGGCAAGATCGCCTACGTCGAGATCTGCTGCTATTATCAGATGCGAAACCGCAGCAATCCCGCTCCCACAACGCCTCCGGCGCACCTGGACTACGAGATGTGGACCGGTCCGGCTCCCATGCTGCCCTACACGCCGATCCAGCATCCGCGCGGCTGGCGGGCGTTCATGGAGTACAGCAACGGCATCGTCGGCGACATGTGCGTGCACATGCTCGACATGGTCCGCTGGCTGCTGGATCTGGGTCCCGCGACGCGGATCAGTTCCTCCGGCGGCATCCTCGTGGACACCAACAGCAGAGCCACGATCAGCGACACCCAGACCGCGACGTTCAGCTTCGGCGATCTTCCGGTCGTGTGGACGCATCGGACCTGGGGCGGCGCTCCCGATCCGGAGTTCCCCTGGGCGGGCTTCATCTACGGCGACAAGGGCACGCTCAAGGCCGACGTGCACAAATACAAGTTCATTCCACAGGGCCAGGGCCAGCCGCTCGAGGGCAAGGCCCTGTACGAATACGACAAGTATCCCGAAGACCAGACCGAGAGGGATCTGGAGCGGCACGTTGCCGCGCCGATGCGCCGGCACTGGCGCAACCTCCTGGATTGCATCGAGACGCGCAATCAGCCGGTCTCGAGCATCGAGCAGGGCGCGATCACCGCGACCGCGTGCATCCTGGCGAACATGGCCTGCAAGCTGGGCCGGACTCTGGTCTGGGATCCGGACAAGGGTCAGATTGTCGGCGACGAGGAGGCCAACCGGCTGCTCGCCCGGCCGTACCGCAGCCCGTGGGTGCATCCGGACCCAGGACAAGTGTAGGCAAAGCAAGACGGTGGGAAGGAATGAAGGGCAGAGCCGAGAAGGAGTCTCCGACCTTCGTTCCTTCCTTCGATTGCGACGGGGTCCCATAATAAATGCCGACACAAACCTGATATTTTTCCGAGCCGCCCGCAAGAAAAGGGCTTCCCATGCGCCGGGGAATCGGGTAGTCTCGCCATGATGGTCGAAACAGTCTCTCGGACAGGTGTCTTCATCGGTTCGGTGATTCGTCGGGGGTGGAAGCGGTAGGTTCGTCCTACTTGTCTGTTTGTCTTCAAGAGCTAAGATGAGATACGGAAGTCGTACCTCGAAAAGAGATGTTGGTTAGGGATATGCCGTCGGCGGGAATGTGGACCGCGTGGATTCGGGCGTTCCGGAAGTGACCGCAACAGCGCAGCCTGGGAGTTGTCGCAATGCCTCTGTTGACGCTGTGTTTTCAGCTTCATCAGCCATTTCGGTTGAGCCCCGAGGGGACCTCGCTCTTCTGGGATGAGAAGAATCGGGAGATCTTCGCCCGGAGAGCGGAACGATGCTACGTGCCCGCGATCCAGATGTTTTCGGACCTCGTGCACGCTCACTACGACTTCAAGGTCTGCCTGAGTCTCTCGGGTACGTTCATCGAGCAGGCGGAGCTTTACCAGCCGCAGGTCCTCGACGCTCTCAAGGGGCTTCTCCATCTCGGTCGCGACACCCGCCAGGTGGAGTTCCTCGAACAGCCGTACTATTCATCGTATGCGTCGTTTTTCGCCGATCCTCGCAAGACCGAGTTCAAGGAACAGGTCTCGCTGCACCGCCAGAAGATGCACGACATCTTCGGCGTCAAGCCCACCGCCTTCGCCAACACCGGTTTGTCGTACAACAATGAAATCGCCAACATCGTGGCGGACATGGGCTTTCGGGCCATCCTCTGCCAGCCGACGGATAAGACGGTCGATGTGCGAAGCCGAACGCCCATCCTGGCCAATGAGGTGCATCGTGCGATCGGAAGGAAGGGCCGGCCCCGCAAGCTGGCGGTGCTGCCTCGGAACGCGAACCTCAGTCGCAGGCTCGCTCACAGCGTCAACGGCGACACCGTCTCCGCGACCCAGTACGCCGACCTGGTTCACGAGGCCGGCGGCGAGGTCATGGTGCTGTACAGCAGCTTCCCGCTGGTGGAGACCGGGACGCCGGCGTACGAGAAGATGGCCCAGTTCTGGCGGAGCCTGGCCGAGGAGATCACCAGCCGCACGGACATCGTGCCGGCCAACCCCACGGAAATCGCCGAGTGGTTCCAGATCACCGAGTGTCCCATGGTGGATTGTCCCGACCCGACGGACTCGCTGCCGGAGACGATGTCGGGACAGGCGGGAACGCCGCCATCACACGCTCAGTGGGTGCTCTTTCGGAACATCGAGAGCCTGGAGAACGAGGCCAAGCGCGCCGGCGGCGATCTCGTCCGCAGGTTCCGCTACCTGACGACCTCGGACCACCTGCAGTACCTGCGGGAAGGCGGCAACGGCCCGGACCTGACCGGCGACCCGACGAATCCCTACGATTCCGTGGCAACTGCGACCTATGCCCTGACGCATGCGATCGACGAGTTGTTCCACTCGGTGCGCAGCTTCAATATCTTGAAAAAGAGCGCCAGGACTCCGGTGATCGTGGTGACGCCGGAGACGGGTCGTTTGCCTTCGGAAGGCATGGGACAGTTCGCCAAGTACGTCTCCGGCAAGAGCGGCGGGCTGGGCGAGGTGATCTCAGCCCTGTGCAAGGGGCTCTCCGAGCGCCGGATTCCGGTGCACCTGATCACGCTGAACCTCAGTCGGCGATTCCGCGAGGAGGCGGGACTGAGCGAGGCCGAGTGGACCCAGACCCGCCACCATCTGAACCCGGAGAACATCCACCTGGTCAGCTCGGCCATCTACGAGCGGTATCGCAGCGCGTACGACGGTTCCCCGCTGGAGAATGCCGCGGAGTTCCAGAAGCAGATCGTCAATACATACATCAAAGAGATCCGCAGCGCCTACGAGGGCCGCGCGATCCTGCACTGCAACGACTGGATGGCCGGCGGCATCATCACCGCCTACGCCAAACTGCGGGGCGTCCCGGTCCTGCACACGGTGCACAACACCCATACCGGCCATGTGCCCTTGAACATGTTCTATGGGGTCAATGTCCAGGCCCTGTCGGACAAGCTGTACATGTCTCTGGAATCGCGGGAGAAGGCCGTCGATTGCCAGGCGACCGCGATTCGAAACGCCACGAAGGTCAGCTACGTGGGCGAGAAGTTCCTCAAGGAGGTCGTGGGCGATTTCTTCCTCTGGGATTCGGTCATGCCCTGGAGCGTGCGTGAAGAGACCAAGGCCCGCTATTACGGCCACGACACGCTGGTGATCCCCAACGGCATCTCGCCGGACATGTATCCCGAGAACCAGGAGGAGAACCCGGCGGTAGATCAGCGCGGGCTGGCCAGGCGATATGGACCTTCCGACAACGTCCTTGAGGCCAAGCGCGCCAACCTCATCAAGTTCCAGCAGAAGACCGGTCTGCGGATCGATCCCGACGCGATCCTGCTCTACTGGCCCTCCCGGCTGGACCCGGTCCAGAAGGGCATCGATCTGCTGGAGAAGATCGCCCAGAAGCTGGTGGACGACCATCCCGGCGTGCAGATCGCGGTGATCGGCGACCCCGTCGGCTGGGACAACTGGCACGCAGACGTCATGGGACGGATCGCCTACGCGTCGCGGGGAATGATCTGCTACCAGCGATTCAGCCACGATCTGAGCATTCTGGGCTACGCCGCGGCCAGCGATGTCTTCGGCGCCTCTCTCTATGAGCCTTTCGGCCAGATCGACGTGGTCGGCAACATCTACGGCGCCACCGCCACCAACCGCGACACCGGCGGCTACAGCGACAAGATCGTCCCGCTGGCCCTGCGGGCCTGGGGCGCCCCGATCGACCACGGCAACGGCGTCCTCTTCCGCGACTACGACGCCAACGGTCTGCTGTGGGGTCTGAAGACCACGATCCAGCATCACCGGTATTTCCGCGAGCATCCTCGCGAGTGGGAAAAGCAGATGCGAAGGATCATGAAGGAGGCCCGTCACACCTGGAGCCTTGAAAACATGGTCGCCAAGTACATCACCGCCTACGAGGAACTCAACGGCGGCAAACCGCTGGGATAGGAACCCCATCGCGGATTTCCTCCTCGTGACGATCTCACCTCACGGTTGACCTGGGGCAGCGGGCGAGTATCATGGACTCCCGACGCCAATCAATCACAGGTCTTGACAGATGGAGCCGCCTATGAGAAGCCGCAGCGTACAATTGCTCGTCGCAGCCCTCGCAACCACCCTGGCATGGGGTTTGTGCTCCGCGCAGGAGGCCAACGCCTCGCTGTCGCGGGACTACCACGTCGCGCCGGTGCCGTTCAACCAGGTCCACGTCCAGGACGGGTTCTGGACGGCCCGACTCGAAACCAACCGACTCGTGACGATCCCCTACTGCTTCCAGAAGTGCGAGGAGACCGGCCGAATCCGGAACTTCGAGAAGGCCGCCGGCCTGCGGCAGGGCAAGCACGAGGGCATCTACTTCGACGACTCCGACGTCTACAAGATCATGGAGGGCGCCGCGTATTCCCTCCAGGTCAACCCCGACGCCATGCTGCGGATGTACCTCGACAAGCTCATCACGATCATGGCCGCCGCCCAGTGGGAAGACGGCTACCTGTACACGTTCTACTCGCTTCCCGAGCGACAGCCTCAGAAGCGGTGGACCAACGTGCGCGACATGCACGAGCAGTACTGCATCGGACACATGCTCGAGGCCGCGGTCGCCCACTACCAGGTGACGGGAAACAAGGCTTTCCTTGATGTCGCGACGAAATGTGCCGATTACGTCTGCGACTTCTTCGGGCCGGGCAAGCGGACCGACCCGCCGGGGCATCAGGAGATCGAAATCGGCCTGTGCAGGCTCTACCGCGTCACCGGCAACGGCAAGTACCTCGACACCGCCAAATTCCTGCTCGACCAGCGGGGCCGCCTGGGCAACCGCGGGCCCGACGGCAAGGCCGGGCTCTACAGCCTGTACTCCCAGGACCACATCCCGGTGACCGAGCAGACCGAAGCGGTCGGCCACTCCGTCCGCGCCGCCTACATGTACACCGGCATGGCCGACGTCGCGGCCCTGACGGGCGACATGAAGTACGTCGACGCCATCGACGCGATCTGGGGCGACGTCGCGACGACGAAGCTCTACATCACCGGCGGCATCGGCGCCGCCGGCGGGCACGAAGGCTTCGGCGGCAAGTACGAGCTGCCGAACCTGACCGCCTACTGCGAGACCTGCGCCTCGATCGCCAACGTCTTCTGGAACCATCGCATGTTCCTGATGCGAGGCGACGCCAAGTACCTGGACGTGCTGGAGCGGACCCTCTACAACGCCGCTCTCTCCGGCATCTCGATGAAAGGCGACACGTTCTTCTATCCGAACGTGCTGGAATCCGCCGGCGGGCACGCGCGAAGCCCCTGGTTCGACTGCTCCTGCTGCCCGTCGAACGTCGCAAGGTTCATCCCGTCCGTGCCGGGCTATGTCTATGCGACCCAGGGCAAGGACGTCTACGTGAGCCTCTACATCGGAGGCGATGCCACGCTGACGACCGCGGACAACAAGATCAAACTCAGCCAGCAGACCGAGTATCCGTGGAAGGGCGAGGTTGCGATCTCGGTCGAGCCCGAACAGGGCGGCGCCTTTGCGATTCTCGTCCGCATCCCGGGCTGGGCGCGGAACGAGGTCGTGCCGAGTGACCTGTACAAGTTTGCCGATCAGGTTTCCGAGAAGCCCTCGATCAAGGTCAACGGCAAGCCTGTGTCCTTCCAGGTGGAGAAGGGCTTCGCCCGGATCGAGCGGAACTGGCAGAAAGGCGACAAGATCCTGCTGGACCTGCCGATGCCGGTTCGTCGGATCGTCTCCCATCCTCAGATCAAGACCAACGCGGGCAGAGTCGCTCTGCAGCGCGGGCCCATCGTGTTCTGTCTCGAAGGCCACGACAACGATGGCAAGGTCCTGAATCTGACAATCCCGGACGACGCGAAGATCAAGGCCGAGTATCGGCCCGATCTGCTCAACGGCGTCGTCGCGTTGACGGGCAAAGGCCACACCACCAAGCGCATGCTCGACGGCCGCGTCGTCACCGCGTCCGCCAAGCCGTTCATGGCGATTCCCTACTATGCATGGGCCCATCGCGGCCGGTCGCAGATGACCGTCTGGCCGGCCCGCGAGCCGCAGGGGGCCCGACCCGAGCCGGCCGACACCCTGGCCTACCGCAGCAAGACCACCGCCTCGTTCGTGCATGTCTCGCTCGATGCGATCAAGGATCAGAACATCCCCCAGAATTCGGGCGACAACTCGTCGCAGCAGTTGGACTTCTGGCCGCACAAGGGAACGACCGAGTGGATTCAGTTCGAATGGGACCAGCCGCAGACGCTGTCACGTGTCAAAGTCTATTGGTTCGACGACACCGGTCGGGGCGAGTGTCACCTGCCGCAGAGCTGGCGGGCGCTCTGCCGGACAGCCGACGGCAAGTTCGAACCGGTCAAGAACGCCAACCCCTACGGCCTGGAGAAGGACGGCTTCAACAACGTCGCCTTCGAGCCGGTCAAGACCACCGCTCTCAAAATCGAGATCAAACTCCAGGAGAAGTGGTCCGCGGGCGTCCAGGAGGTTGTGATCGAATAGGATGCAACGTCAGAGCACAATACAGCCCCCAAAGACAGGGCCGTGTGGGTGACGCCCAAGCCGCAATCGGAAGTTGCATCGTCACAGACATCGATTCGGGACTACAACCCGCCACCGATTCACGGCTTCATGGCTTGGCCGTAGATTCTAACGTCATCGATCATGCCCATCCAGAAACTGCTGGACTTCATGGCGGCGCCGGTTCCGATAATCAGATTGCCCGTTGAACCAGCCAGGTTCGCTTGCGTATCCCTGGCCATTTCGACATCGTCAACGTAGAGGATGCGATTGGAGCCATCCCACACGAAGCCTATCCGGTGCCAGTCGCCATCGACGATGACGGCGTCCGACACCAGAGGCTTGGCTTTGCGGCCGGATTCCACTAGTGCTCCATTACCCATCCATTGATGGATAGAGACGTTTCAGCTTTGTCCTGGCGTCTGCCGTGGTGAACTGCCAGTTCACTTTCACCTCGGCCCCGTCACGGCTCTTCTCCCATGCGGCGGTTTCCTCACGCAGTT
>DATIKY010000326.1:0-8065 GCA_035476995.1 Sedimentisphaerales bacterium
CCTGCAGCATCCGCCGTTCCTCTTCCATCAGGGTGACAGTATACTTCTTCTTCATGATAGGTCTCCTTACCTGGGTACAACTATCCTATCGGCAAAGAGACCGGAAACTCTATATCAAATCACGCGTAACGGAGCACTAGAGGCGCGGCCGGGGGAAAAGGTAACGCGCCGCAGGAAGCAGACTGGAAATATTCCACCCGCAAAACCCGTCCCCGCCTCGGCTCGGTCATTCCGAAATCCCGACAAGTCGCGAAACAGCTCCGTCATTCCTGCGAAAGCAGGAATCCAGGAATCGTGGGATCAGTCGTGTCCGGGGCGATGGATTCCCGCTTTCGCGGGAATGACAAGGCAGAGGCAGGCTTTACGCGGGAATGACAACCGGCCGGCATTTTCCGGGAATGACAAGCTGTGGGGCTTGCGTCGTCCCATGAGAACTCGGTAGAATCCTCCGAAGAGACTCTGTCATTCCTGCGAAAGCAGGAATCCAGGAACCGTGGGACATGAAGTGCTACTACGTCTACATTCTGGCGAGCCAGAAGAACGGCACGCTGTACATAGGCTTCAGCGGAGGGCTCATGCGCCGGGTCCAGTTGCACCAGAGCGGCGAGGTTCCCGGATTCACCCAGCGTTACGGCGTCAAGCGTCTGGTTCATGTGGAGACCTTCCGCGACGTGTACGACGCCATCGCACGCGAGAAACAACTGAAGAAATGGAAGCGGCAGTGGAAGATCCAACTCATTGAGCGAGACAATCCCCAATGGCGGGATCTGTACCCTGAACTCATCCGATGAAGTGGATTCCCGCTTTCGCGGGAATGACAAGCTAAGGGCCGGCTTCTTCCGGGAATGACAAAACGTGGGTCGGCGTCTTTCGAGCATGGCAAAGCGCAGGGAGGCCGTTTCCGGGAATGACGACCTGCGCAAGCCGCGCGTCGTCGAACGTCCTGTTACGCTCCGTCATGGCCTTGGCATTCGGGTACCGCGTCAGGCCCCGACGCGGCTCTGTCATTCGAACGCCGCGTCAGGCCCCGCCTCGGCTCTGTCATTCCTGCGAAAGCAGGAATCCAGGAATCGTGGGATCAGTCGTGTCCGGGGCGGTGGATTCCCGCTTTCGCGGGAATGACAAACGAAGGGCCGGCTTCTTCCGGGAATGACAACACGCGGGCAGGCCTTTCTCCGGGAAGGACGAACCGCGCCGGGTCGTGTTGCGTCAGAGTTGCCGCTTGACCGCCTGGGCGTGGATCAGCTCGAACAGGGCCTTGATGAACTCCCCGTCCAGGCCCTCCTTGCGGCCTCGGGCGATGTGGTCGCCCAGCAGGTTCTCCCAGCGGTCGATCTGCAGGACCGCAATGCCGTGCTCGTGCTTGAGCCGTCCGATCTCGTCGACCCACTTCATCCGCTCGGCCAGGTCCTGGATGAGCCGCACGTCCACCTGGCTGATCTCGGCGCGGAACTGGGCGATCTTGCGCTTGACCTCGCGGTCGGTGATCCCGGCGTTCCGCACCTTGAGCCGGTCCAGCATCCGACACAACGCCTCCGGCGTCACCTGCTGCTTGGCGTCGCTGAGCGCGTGGTCCGGGTCGATGTGCGACTCGATGATCAGGCCCTGGATGCCCAGGTCCATCGCCATCTGTGAGACCGGCTCGACGAGCTGGCGGCTTCCGGTGATGTGGCTGGGGTCGCAGATCAAGGGCAGCTCCGGCAGCATACGCTTGAGCTCGATCGGGATCCGCCAGTTCGGGTCGTTGCGGAACTGTGATTCGCCGAAGCTGGAGAACCCGCGATGGATCGCCCCGAGCTTCCGCACGCCGACCGCGTGCAGCCGCTCGATGGCGCCCAGCCACAGGGCCAGCTCCGCGTTGATCGGGTTCTTCACGAAGACCGGAACGTCCGAGCCGCGAAGGGCGTCGGCGATCTCCTGCACCGAGAACGGGCTGACCGTCGTGCGGGCCCCGATCCAGAGGATGTCCACGCCGTGCTCCAGGCACAGCTCCACGTGGTGCTTGTTGGCCACCTCGGTGGCGGTCGGCAGGCCGGTCTCGGCCTTGACCCGGCTCAGCCAGTCCAGGCCCTCGATCCCGATCCCT
Organism: Sedimentisphaerales bacterium; assembly: GCA_035476995.1. GTDB lineage: Bacteria > Planctomycetota > Phycisphaerae > Sedimentisphaerales > Anaerobacaceae > PLanc-01. The sequence continues at coordinate 2,087 of DATIKY010000326.1, forward strand.
TCGAAGGAGTTCGGCCTCGTCCGCGGCTTCCAGATCCCCGCGCGAAAGGCCTTCACGTGCGGCGAGCTCGCCAGCCCCCGGGCGGTCGCGAGCATCTGCTCGGCCGATTCGGCGCTGCACGGGCCCGCGATCACCCAGGGCAGCGGTTCGACCCCGCCGCGATCCTGCGGGAGCCATTTCGTGATCGGAACGATGTCTTGATTGATCTTCTTCAATGCGTCGGTCATAGCCAGTCCGCGAACAAATCGGCTTGGGAGGGGGATGCGATCCGCGATCGGCCGCCAACCCGTAAGCACTGTAGGATACCCTCAAGCCCGGTCCGGTTCAAGGGCGGGTCGCCGATTCAAGCGGTTCAAGGAGTTCAAGAAGCCCGCCTGTACAGGCCGGCGGCCTCTTGACCTTCTTGAGCCTCTTGAAACCCGCGCTGCCGGCAGGGCGTTCTTCGCGGCGCGAAGGGACAGGTTCACGAGCGTCTTTGACCTCCCTCCGCAGCCGGTTTCCGCCTCGTTGCGAGCCCTCGCCTCCGTCTTCTCGCTCGAAAACGCCGGTCCGCAGAAGGCTTCGCCCAGTCGCACCTGCGGGCAGCCTCGGGGGCTTTGAAATCCCCACCCCTGCCGTGGGAATCGACAAATTCGTGCACCATCTGAACTCCCAAAACGGCCTCGTCGCACAATTTTTTTTACTCCAGGCCGCAACGGAAGTTATGTGGATTTACACCTTCCTCAAAACACGAATTTTTCGACAAATTCGTGCAACATCGGGCAAGGGTAGAGGGACGCATCAGCGTGAGCGGCCCCGAAACCGGATGCAAAAGAACAGACGCAAGACGGAGGCGAACATGAGCCGTGGAGTTGTGGCGGGCGAGCGGGGGGCGATGAATCCGTTTGAACTGGTGTTGTCGAGACTGCCGTCGGCCAAGCCGGCGGCGGGGACGTCGCAGAAGGCGTGGAAGGCCTGCTGTCCGGCCCACGCGGACGCGAACCCGAGCCTGTCGATCACGCTCGGGGACGGCGGACGGGCCCTGATCCACTGCTACGCGGGCTGCACGCCCGAGGCGATCGTCGCGGCGATGGGCTTGACGATGGCCGACCTGATGCCGCCCGACGAGACCAGGAGAAGGGACGCGGATGGCCGTGGAGCGATGCGGATGGCGGAGACAGACAAGCCGGCTTTGTGGAAAGAGAAGAGGAGACTCGACACGGATTCACACGGATTGACACGGATCGCGGCGGCCGGCGCGGGGGTGGGGAAGGTCTATGCCTCGGCCGAGGAGGCCGTCGCGGAACTGGAGCGGCGGATGGGGCCGGTCTCGCGGACGTGGGTCTACCACGACGATTGTGAGGACCAGGCGGGTCTGATTCTCCGCTGGGACGCCGAAGGCGGCAAGCAGATCCGCCCGGTCAGCCGGACCCGCGACGGCTGGATCCTCGGCGGAATGCCGACCCCGCGGCCCCTGTATCGGCTGGTCGAGCTGCTCAAGCGTCCGGGCGAGCGGGTCTACGTCACCGAGGGCGAGAAGGCCGCGGACGCCGGATGGAGCCTCGGCCTGCTGGCCACGACCAGTCCGCACGGGGCGCAGAGCGCCGCCAAGGCCGACTGGCGGGCCCTGGCCGGTCGCGACGTGGTGATCCTGCCGGACAACGACGACCCGGGCCGCCGCTACGCCGACGAGGTGGCGAGCCTTCTGCTCGGTTTGCAGCCGCCGGCGACGGTGCGGATCGTGGCGTTGCCGGAGATCGAGGCGGGCGAGGACCTCCACGACTGGCTGGAGCGCCGCGACGCGGCGGAATCCAAGACGCTCCGCGAGCGCCTGGAGAAGCTCGTCGAGGCGACAGCGGCGTGCGCCAGTTTCAAGTGTGAAGTGTCAAGTGTCAAGCAGGAGAAGACGGGCGTTGGGTCCGTGTCCTCCGACTTCAAACTTGAAACTTCAAACTCGAAACTCCTCAAGACAACGCCTTACGGCGTCACTACCAACGAGTCACGGGACACGGGTCGCGAGGCACGAACCACGCGTCGCGAGCCGCCGGCGGAGATGGTCCTCCAGTGCCTGGCGAACGTCGAGCCGACCAAGGTCCGCTGGCTGTGGCCCGGACGAATCGCCCTGGGGCGCATCACGGTGCTCGTCGGCCGGCCCGGCGAGGGCAAGAGCTTCCTCACGATGGATATCGCGGCCCGGGTCTCGACCGGATCGGACTGGCCCGACGGCGGCCTCGCCTGCGGCGGCTCGGTGCTCCTGATCTGTGCCGAGGACGATCCCGCGGACACGATCCGCCCGCGTCTGGACGCGCACGGAGCCGACGTGCATCGGATTCACCTGGTCTCGACCGTCCGACGAATCGACGCCGACGGCACGCCGAGAGAGACCCTCTTCACCCTGCGGGACGCCGCCGCGCTGGAAGAAGGGCTCCGGGCGCATCCCGATTGCCGCCTGGTGGTCGTGGATCCGATCGGGTCGTTCCTGGGCAACGGGACGGACAGCCACCGCGACAGCGAGGTGCGGTCGGTCCTGGCCCCGGTGGCGCGGCTGGCGGAAGTGTACGGTCCGGCGGTCCTGGTGGTCGCCCACCGTCGCAAGAGCGTGGTCGGCAGCGCGGACGACCAGACGATGGGCAGCCGGGCCTTCACGGGGATCGCCCGGGCGGTCTGGCACGTGACGCGGGACTCGCACAACCCCTCGCGGCGTCTGCTGCTGTCGGGCAAGAACAACCTGGCCGTCGAGGGCCAGGGCCTGGCGTTCACGATCGCCGGCCAGTCGGGCGGTCCGGCGTCCATCGCCTGGGAGTCGGAGCCCGTGGACATGAACGCCGACGACGGACTGCGCCAGGAGCACGACGAGGCGGGCGGAGCGAGCGCGACTGCCCCGTCCCAAGCGGGGTCGTGGCTGCAAGCGGCGCTGACCGGCGGACCCGTGGCCAGCACGGAGATCTTCGCGCGGGCCAAGGCCGCAGGGATTGCGCCCCGCAGGCTCAAGCAGGCCAAGCAGCGCCTGGGCGTTCGGTCCCGCAAAGAAGGCCAGCGACAAGACGCCGCGTGGTACTGGTCGTTGCCGCCGGCGCAGGACGAAGACCCCGACCCTGCGTTCGTGTTTCAAGAAGGTCAAGAAGTTCAAGGGGACCCCTGTTCGCCAAGGTGAACTCTTGACCCTCTTGAAGGATCTCGCCGACAGTCTGTACGGACCCCGCCAGGACAATTTCCATTTCGGGCTTGACAAGCGGGCGTAGGAGTGGCACAATGCAAGTGTGTCGTGACCAGCGGATGGGGGGCGGGTCTTCCCCGGGGAAGACCCGCCCAACGGCGTCGAGAAATGGGAGTTCGGACGCCGCCAGGGATTGTGAATCTGCGTAGGGACGCCGGTAAAGGCCCAGGCTCTCGGTTCGTCCGGGGGACGGAGGGTCGGTTGCAGGTACGTGTTGCAGGGGAAAGAGAAGATGAAGACGGTGGCGGTGGTTCTGTTGGCCCTCGCGGCGTACGCGATGCCTGCCTGGGGCGTCGTGGCGGTCGATTTCGACGACCTGCCGGAGGGGACGGCGCTGCCGGTCGGGTACGCCGGTCTGGGCTGGGGGGCGTCCTGGGCGGCCTACGGCCAGGGCGGCTTCTATGGGCTTTCTTCGCCCCCGATGGGGGTATCCGCCCAGACGGGCGGCGACGCCTGGATCGATTTCTCCGCGGTCGGGCCGGTGATGTTCGAAGGCGCGTATGTCGCCGGCGATCCGGACTACGGCCCGGTCTCCTTCACGGGCTACCTCGGCGGGATGGTTGCGGGAACCTCTTCGGGTCTGGCGCTGACGTGGGAGACGATCTTCCGGTCGGCCGACCTGGCCGGTCCCGTGGACCGCGTCGTGGTGCAGGGCCCTCCCGGACGGTTCGTGCTGGACGACTTGACCTATAGTCTTCCGGACGGACCGCCGGCGCCGGCGCCCGGTGCGATCCTGCTGGCGGGCCTGGGCGCGGGTCTGGTCGCTTCGATGCATCGTCGCGGCATGAGGTAGATGTTCGAGTTCGCGAGGATTCCAGGGCTGCAAGCCGAACGCTCGCGGCCCTTCTCTTTTGCGCGGGACGCGGGGGGAGCGTCAGGTCCCCGCCTCAAGAAGGTCAACCAGGTCAATGAGGTCACGAGAGGACTTGTTGACCTTCTTGACCCAATTGACCTTGTTGATTGGCAGATGGCGCGTACGCCTGCTGCGCCGCTGGGACAAACCGCCTTGCCGCGACAAGCCGCGGTTCTACACGAACGAGTCGTACCAGGGGGCCCAGAAGCGGATCTATCCCTACCCCATGCAGGACGGCGTCGCCGGCATCCGTCAGGAACAGACCTACAAGGCCCTGTACCTGGGCCAGGACGCGGATTTCTTCGCCAAGTTCGGCGAGCAGCAGACCCGCCAGGTCCAGCAGGCCTCGGCCCAGTACACGATCGGCCTGGGCTGCCTGGGCACGGGCGACGTGAACGGGGCCCTGACCGCGTTCGAAGCCGCCTCCAAGCTCAACCTTAGCCACGTCTGGGCCCGGACCCAGGCGGAGGAGGCCAAACAGACGGGATCGGCGGGCACGGCCCACCCTACGAACTGACGGACCTCTTGGGCATTTTCATCCCGTGCAGCGATAGGGACGCCGCCCGGGCGAATCGTCGGTTGACTTTCTCTCGCGGATGTCCTACAAAAGGGGTATGACGAAGGCAGTTGGGCCAAGCCCGTTGAATCCTCGTGCCTGCGACCCGCGTGGAGGGGACCGTCTGTGTCCGCGTTGGGCCGATCCGGCGAGGACGGTGGTCTTCTTCGGTCTTGGGTTCGCGTATCTGTGGCTGTGGGTGAAGCCCGCCCTGATCGCCAGTTGCGGCACGGTCACGAATTTCCCGGTCTTCTACAAGGGGTGGCCGTTCTTCCTCCAGACCGTGCGAACGCCCGGCGGCTTCCTCCAGTACGTCTCGGCCTTCGCATCGCAGATGTTCCATTTCTCCTGGGCGGGCGCCGCGGTCATCACGCTGCACGCCTGGGCGCTGTCTGCCTGCACCGGCTATCTGCTGCGAAAGGCGGGTCTGCCCGGCGCGCGTGTGCTGCGGTTTGTGCCTGCGATCTTCATGCTTGTCGCCTACGCGCGGTATAGCTACCATCTGCCGCTGTTCCTGGGCGCGTTGGCGTCGGCGGCGTTCGCGAGTCTGTACGTGCAGTCGGCGGGACGAGCCCGCAGCCCTCTCGGTGTCTTTCTGGGGCTCTTCGGCATTCTGTACCTGGCTGGCGCGGCGGCGTCGTTGCCGTTTGCGGCGTTCTGTGCTGCGTACGAGCTTCGAGACCGACGCCGGCTTCGGGCCGGGCTGTATGCGATCGCGGCGGCTTTGCTGCCCTACGTCCTGGGCGTGCTCGTCTTTCGCATCAGTCTCGACAACGCCTACACGGAGCTGCTGCCTGTGTCCTGGCGGGTCCTGGGCTGGCCCACGCGACAGACGATGATCGCCGCGGTGTACGTCGCGTATCTGTTCCCCATCGCAGGCGTCCTGGCGGCGGGCTTGTGGGACCTCGCCAAAGGCCGACTGGCAACGCGTCGCTTCCCCAGGCCGGCAGTTGCGTGGGCCCTCGGCACGCTGGCGTTGTTCGGCATCGGCGGGGCGGCTACGTGGCTTTCGACCGACGCCGGTCAACGGGCCTTGCTGGAGGTGCATCACTACGCCTGCCGGCGGCAATGGCCACAGGTTCTCGTTGCGGCGTATCGCTGCCCCGCTGAGGCGCACGCGGTCAATGCGATCAACCGCGCCCTGTATCACCAGGGCCGGCTCGGACGCGACCTGTTCCTGTACATCCAGCCGCCCGAGGCCCTGTTGATCACGGGCGACGACCGCATCGTGCAGTATTGGCACGCGTTCGACACGCTGATCGACCTGGGTCTGATGAACCAGGCGGAAAAGAACCTGACGGAGTGCCTGGAGACGTTCGGCGAGCAGCCTCTGATCCTGGAGCGACTGGCGACGGTGAACCTGGTCAAGGGCAG
>DATIKY010000327.1:0-3767 GCA_035476995.1 Sedimentisphaerales bacterium
GTCGCCAAGACGTTGCGGATTCGTCTGTCAAGAATCGGTTGGAGGCAGCATGAAAGCATTGAACCTGACTGTCCTGTTGGTGATGGCTGTCGTGGCTCCCGCTTGGGCGGGGAATCCCCTGTTCGAGGGCTGGTACGCGGATCCGGAGGGCATCATCATCGGGGATGAGTACTGGGTCTTTCCGACGTATTCGGCTCCCTACGACCGGCAGCTCCACCTCGACGCGTTCTCCTCGAACGACCTCGTGACCTGCATGGACCGGATGTACTTCGACGAGCAGGGGGTCATCCAGCCCATCAGGATCACGCACGAGGGCGTCGAGAAAAGAATGCTGTCGCCCGTGAAGAGGGATTAGATTCTCGCGGCGGGGCGGCGGGCATTTTTCGCCTTGGGACAATGGCATGTAGGGTGTGCCGTGCACACCATCGCCCTCCTTGAGTTTGCAGGCTGTTGACAGCGACCTTCGACGGGAGTATATTGGTGGTATGAAAGTCAAGACGTCTATCACACTGTCGGAAGAGCTGCTCGAAGCCCTGGATGAGTGCACCAGACAGCACAAGAAGACGCGATCCGACTTCATAGAGACTGCGGTCTGGGCGTTCATTCAGCGACAGATCCGCGACGAGCAGAATGCCCGCGATCTGGAGATCATCAATCGAAACGCCGATTCTCTGAATCGGGAAGCCGCCGATGTACTCGAGTACCAGGTGCTCCCGTGAAACGCGGGGAACTCTACCGGGTGGCCCATCCTTCGGCGCGTGATCCCAAGAAGTACCGCGTGTTCGTGGTCGTCAGCCGCCAGGTGCTGATCGACTCGCGTTTTTCAAGTGTGATCTGCGCCCCGGTCTACACCTCGCACGAGGGACTGGCGACTCAGGTTCCCGTTGGGCCGGACGAGGGTCTGAAACACGACAGCAGCATCCATTGCGATGAACTGGTGAGCTTGCCGAAATCGATGCTTACGAGCTACATCGGGGCGCTTCCGCCCGCGACGATGGAAACGCTCACCCAGGCATTGCGGGTCGCGCTGGAGATCCCGGACTGAAGGCAACACGTCGGCGTGCTCCCTCGGCCCTCGCGGGCGACGGGGTCCTGACCGTGGAGGGGGCAGTTCTTCCCGCAAGGCCGTCTCGTCTCCATGAACCGCTGGTTGACTCCGCCATTCCCGGTTGATTCAGCGACCCCGTCGCGGTATGATGATTTCTGTAGATAACGAAAGGAAGATGCTGTGGAAAGAGTCGAGTTGCCTATCTCCGATCTGTCTCTGGCCCAGAAGCTGGACCTGATGGAGGCCCTCTGGACGGATCTCTCGCGGGATGACAAGAACCTCGAATCGCCTGCCTGGCATAAGGATGTTCTCGAAGATCGGCAAAAAGCCTTCGAGGCCGGGAAGATCTCTACGTCCGATTGGGGGGAGGCCAAGCGAAGACTTAGGATGAAAGACCGACAGCCCCCTGATAGATGAAGGGACTTGATGTGGGGAGACACGGAAAGCTCATTGAGCACGTTCTAAGCGGAAGGTCGGATGCCAACATCCGGTTCGCCGATCTTGTTCAGCTCTTGTTGCATCTCGGATTCGAGGAGCGGACAAGGGGCGACCATCACATCTTCACCCGCACCGACATCGAGGAAATCCTGAACCTCCAACCGAGAGGGTCGGCGGCCAAGCCGTATCAAGTCAAACAAGTCCGAAACGTGATTTTGAAGTACAAGCTCGGGGTGAACGAGAATGAGTAGATATGAAATGATCATTTACTGGAGCGACGAGGACCAGTCGTTTGTGACTGAGGTGCCTGAGTTGCCGGGCTGCATGGCGGACGGGCCGACCTACCGCGAAGCGGTCGCCAATGCCGAACGGGTGATCGAGGAGTGGATTCAGACCGCCAGAGATCTCGGACGCGAGATTCCCGTCCCTCGCGGGCGGTTGCGGTACGCGTAACGATGACTGGCGGCAGCCCGACACGACCAGGGGCTCCGCCCCCGGGCCCCCGGCATTTGCCGCTTTGGGCCAACGGCATGTAGGGTGTGCCATGCACACCATTCCCGTCTGAAGACCAAGCGAAGACCAGAACGATCGAGTCTCTCCAGAAACAGCTTACCGAAACGAAAGCACTTGCCGAGCCTGCGCGTCTCGTGTTTGCTGCCCATCAGTTCGAACAGTGCGAATTTGGCCGCAAGGTTCTCCTTCAGTTCAAACCGACGAAGAACGAGCGGTTGGGTTTGGTGGAGTTCCATGTCTCTCTGGCATAAGGGACAAAAGCAGTCATACAGAAGATTGAATCAGTACACAATGCGGTTGTTGGTGCGCAGGCACAGATATCCCCCGACGGAAAGAGTGCTCATTGTTCATTCACACTTCTTGGGGCTGGTTCGCTCATTCTCGAACTCACAGTGTCGGAGCCGACGGCGTTCTCGGTCGGGGGAAATTACCTTGAGACAGGACTTCGCTTCGAAATCAAGTAATGGAGCGGTTTGCACAGCCGTTGTCTCGGGGTTCGGAGAGAGGACCCATGGCCGTATCGGATGAATTCGTCGACTATGTCGTCGAGCAGCTTTCCGGCTGGGGGGAGGTGTCTGTCCGGCGGATGTTCGGCGGGGCGGGGCTTTGTCGGGAGGGGATTATGTTCGCGGTCGTGGCCGACGATGTCGCCTATCTGAAGGTGGACGACTCGAACTGCGACGACTTTCTGCGTGCGGGCTCGGCTCCCTTCGAACCTTATCCCGACAAGATCAAGACCACGATCCGGACCTGTTTCGAGATCCCGGCCGATGTGCTGGAAGACCCGGACGAATTGGCCCGATGGGCCCAGCGGTCCTGGATCGTCGCCCGGAAGAAGAAGGAAACACGGCGTTCATTGTGACGAGACGATAGGGTGGTGTTCCCATCGGCATCGGAAGTCCTGCCACTCCCGTAACTTGTTTGTGAATTGATGTACATATCATTATTGACGTGTAGAGCAATACTGCTACAATACCCCATTATGAAACCAATACGACAAAGAACCGGCTATCAGCGTGTGTGTCTGGACGGAACCTGGTACGTGATCGTTCGCGAAGACGAGTTCCGCGAAATGACTCGTCCCAGGCCGGAGGGGACCGAAGATGATCTGGACGCGGTCAGTATGAGCGATCAGCGTCTGGCGGATCGCCTGCTGCGACGCCGTCAGGAGGCGGGATTGACGCAGAAGGACCTCGCTCTGCGTGCCGGAGTGCGTGTGGAAACCCTCAATCGGATCGAAAAGGGCCGCACCACGCCGGACTTCGGGACCGTCCGCAAGCTCGTCAACGCAATGAATGAATGTCGAAAGAAATGAGGGAAGAAATGGATACACCGAGCACAGAAACCCAGGATGCCCTGTCCGATCGTGTTCCGAAGACTCGCGGCCGAACAGGTGTCCTTGTCGGCAGAGCAGGTGTCTCTGGATTCGACGTTTGCCGGCGACCTCGATTTCGACAGCCTGGACCAGGTCGAGTTCATGATGGAGATCGAGGACGCGTTCAACGTGAGCGTACCCGACGACGCGGTGGAGAGGATCCTGACCGTTCGTCAGGCGGTTGACGAAGTGCGTCGACTGACCGAATCTCGGAACCTCGCGACGTGACGATGGGATGAGCAGGGGACAGACAGGAATGGCACTGCCGTCCACAAGGCGTGCGATACCAGGGGTTTATGTTTTCTGCAGTTGCTCACGGAGTTGCTCTCGGGGTCGTTGCATGAGGGGGTAGCGGTGGCGACGGCGTTTGAGGACCCGTGGCTCGATGCGGCC
>DATIKY010000328.1:0-2237 GCA_035476995.1 Sedimentisphaerales bacterium
CTGCCCTTGACCAGGTTCACCGTCGCCAGTCGCTCCAGGATCAGAGGCTGCTCGCCGAACGTCTCCAGGCACTCCGTCAGGTTCTTTTCCGCCTGGTTCATCAGACCCAGGTCGATCAGCGTGTCGAACGCGTGCCAATACCGGGCCGAGGGACAGTCCCTATTTATGCCGCGATCGCGCCAGACCAGGAAGAGAGCGAGGAAGGGCACCAGTTGACCCGGGTATCGTAGCTGCGAAGACGTCTCCTCGCAAAATGCCTGTAAGAGGCTCTCGCTGGTCGCCCAGTACAGCCACGCCGCGCCGGTCAACACAAGCAGCACGACGAACCATGCACGGAACCTGGAGGCACTCATTGGTTCTCTTCTCCGGAACTTCGAATTCGATGAGGACTGGTTAAGCCGCCGCCCGTTTCGGGAGACGAACGGAAGGTGCCTGGTCCACTGGTCCGCACATCCTCCCTTTCAATGGGAGCCTCTCACAACGCCTCGCCTTCCTCGTGGGGTCGCTGCGGGCTAGCCTGCGGCCGGGGGCCGCGTATTTCGTCGCCCGTCGCTTGCAGCGGGTGGGCGATGGTGTGATTATGGAGCAGCAGGGGCGGGGTGTCAAGAACGAAGGGCGGCTTCGGCGCTTGGAAACGTGGATGCGTATGAGCGTGGAAGCGTGGGAGGGAACTCGTCAATAGGGACATTCCCTACCCCCCCCCAACAGTAATGCCCGAGGGCCCCATGAAGGGGCCCTCGCTCATAGGCCTGTATCTCCCTTGCCTGTCGCCGCTACCGATGGGGCCCTTCAGCGGCGAGGACGAATCGCCGGCGTGGCGGCGCTGCCCGGGGAAGCGCCCTCGGCCGCCGTGGTGAAGCAATAGACCTTGCCCCGCCAAAGGCTGTCGGGCTCATCCGGATTGATCTCATCAATGCGCCAGTAGTAGGTCCGGCTCCATTCGAGCGACCCCGGCGTCCATGTGGTTTCTTCCCGGGAGAGACTGCCCTGGTAGACCTCCGTATCGGCCGGCGTGGCCGCCGCGACGGTCTGGGCATCCGGGCCGAAGTAAATGTCGTGCGTCATGGCCCGTTCGCCGGGCAACCACCTGAGCACGATCTCCCGAGGGACGTTCACATCGCCATTGGCGGGATGGAGCAGGCAAGCCCGCAGCGGCGGCTGGAGGGGACCGGCCGGGAGGACCTGCCGCCCCATGGCCGCCGTCTGCCACGAGAGTTGAAGCGTCGCACCCTGCCACAAATCGTACCATTCCAGCCGCAGACTGTAGACGCCGGGGGACAGGCTTATGGGCCGGCTGTAGTCGTCCATGGGACCGTGGTCTGTCCAGTTGTCGATCAGCAACTCGCCGTCGAGCCAGAGTCGAACGCCGTCGTCGCTGGTCGTGATGAATGTGTACGTGTCGGCCAGGGCGATCTCCAGGTCGGCGGTCCAGCGTCCGGAGACGGCGTCGGCAAGCAAGCCGACGATTGGCCCGGTGCCCCAGAAGTGGCGGATCTGATCCTCGATGTCTTTGACGGCCGGCAGACCCGAGACGGTCATATTGGGGAAATACTCCGCCCTCACGCCGCCGCCGCCAAACGTGGTGAAACTCCAGACGAGGCCTTCGTACCGGTGGTCTTCGTCCAACTCGTCGACCGCCCAGTAGTAGGTGACCCCGGCCTGCAGGCGATCCGGATGGACGATCTGCGTGTTGAGGCTTCCCTCGAACGTACTTGCATCCCGGTTGGTTACGGCCTGCCTGTCGAGGCCCAAATACACCTCGTGCGTCGTGGCAGTCCTCCCGGGGAGCCAGGTCAGAGCGGTGTCGATATCGATCCACTTATCCCCATCGCGCGGGCTGGGGGAGTACGCCGTATTGGGGGTGGCGACGAAGCTCCACACGTCGCCAACGTAGACTTTTCCCTCGCCGTCGATGTGGTCCACGCGCCAGTAGTACGTCGCCCCGGGTACCAGATCCGTTTGCACCAGATGTATCGCAGGAAAGGCCGGTTGCCGCACGGCGATCCGATTTGCCTCTATCAGTTCAGGCGCTGTGCCGAGATAGACGTCATCCCTCTGTGTCAGAATAGATGAGACAATTCCTTGCCGAGAATTAGAGTACTGGACAGTGCCATGTTCTGGCCTGTCTTCGTGGCGGGATAGTCAACCCGTTTCCCGTTCCATTCTCGTCTGACACAGTTGGGTTGACAGTTCAATCCAACGATCTACCAGGGTACGGAGGCGACCGTAGTTCTTCA
>DATIKY010000329.1:0-5648 GCA_035476995.1 Sedimentisphaerales bacterium
GTAGCCCCGAATCCCAAACCCATGGTACAATAAGCTGGTGGACATGCTTGACTCCTATCCTAAGTCCTTGCAAAACCTTTGGATAAGCCGGCATGTCCACTCTTCTCAACTCAAAAGTACGCAAAAACCGGATGAGCCATATTTTCCTTTTTCTTGGCGTCGGACTCGTCATGGAGCGCAGAAGCGGTAGTTGAAGCGACCGCCGGGGGCTACGTCGCCGTGGAGGTAGAAGTCGAGGATATCGCCGGAGGCGGGGACGTTGTCCGCCCACTTGAATTCGAAATCCAGCGGGCTGTTCGAGGGCAGGGCCAAGAGCGACCTTGGGATGCGAAGCTCCATTCGGTTTCCTTCGACGCGAAATGCGACCTTGCCGACCTCGGACCAGTTCCATCCCTCGCGACTTCGCTCCAGCGTCGCCTCGTTGCCGGCGGGCTCTGAGCGATTGACCGCGTAGTCGTAGCCCTGCCAGCCGGTGTGCTTGTCGCGATCGATGTCGATCAGCAAAGTCATCCACCCGAGGCCGGCCGGTGCGGTGATGGGCCCGGCGGTCTCGACGCAGAAGTAGAGGCTCTCTGCATCGCGAGCCACCTTCGCTGCTGCGAAGTCGTTCCGTCCGGAGGCGTTGCGATAGTGCGTCTTGCCGTAACCGTGATGGTCGCGGTGCATCGTGCTGCCCTTGTGGTGCCGGAACTCCGGCTGCACGTCGGCCCACGAGTCGAATCGGCCGTCGATCTCGATCGTGACCGGCCCCGAGGACCGCGGGGCAGCCTCGATGCCCTTGTACCTGCGGATGTTCGCGACGAGCTGATAATAGTAGTTGTCCGCGAAGCCGCCTTTCATCGGCTCGATATCGCGGCTGCGCTCGTTGTCGAATTCGTCGGGAAAGGCGTTCTCGGTGCCCTGCCAGTTCTTGAAACGACCGGCGATCCACTCGTTCCAGCCGGTGACGAAGATCAGCTCGGGGTCCATCTTGATCGCGTGGTTCCACTGCTCCTGGAAGTTCAAGCCTCGCCCGGTCGCGTTCGGATCGGTGCTGAAGCCATGGGCCTTGGTGTAGCTGCGGCCATACGAGCCCTTGGGGTCGTTCATCGCCGCCGGGGCCAGGACGTCGGTGGCGTTCTGCGCCACGCCTACTGCCACCTGCTCGAACTTGCCCGGCGCCAGTTCGACGTAACCATGCTGAGGAACGACTTCCAGCCAGCCCCAGTGGTCGGGGCGCGAGGGTCCCCGGCGATAGTCGGGTTGGCCCGGTCTGAACGTGAAGAAAGAGCGGATCGGCTCGGGCAGGTTGTCCGGATAGCCCATCAGCAGCGGCTTGCCTTTCCAGTAAAACCAGAGATCCTTGAAACGCCCCGGCTTGTAGATGTCTTCATAGATCTTGGTGATGTTGATCCGACTGTCGTCGTGCGGGGCGAACGGGCACAGGAATGCGAACTGCGGCGTCCGCACGCCGTCCCGCCGGGCGGCCATCCAGACCTCTGCGAGCACGTCGTACGCCTCTTTCCATGTGAACGTTCCGTTGGTGCAGTCGAAGACCACGACGTCTACGCCGGCGTCGGCCAGCATCTCGGCGTGCCTGCGATAAACCCACGGGTCGGTGCCCCGATAGTAGCCGAACAGCGGTTCGTTCCAATGGTATCCGCCGACGGGTCCGATCTCCTTCCAGACGGGGTGATCGTAGTCGTTGACCGCCTCCGGATGGCGGCCGACGGTCTCGTGGGTGTTGGTTGGGCCGCGATCCGCGTTCCCGCCAATGTGCCAGGTCCAATAGAACATCGCGACGGTCCGGTTCGGCCGGGGGTCTCCCACCTCGGCGTGGTTCGGCAACTTGCGTCCCAAGGCGTCCGTCGCGACCCAGGCATCGCTGATGCGTGGAGGCTCGTTTCCCAGAAGAGGGGACAGATCCCCACTGGTCGCAAGAGCCCACAGGGGCAAGAGCAGGGCGTGGATGAGAACGCGCGGGCGAGCATGTGCGGTATGCATGAATCTCCTCTGATCGTGTGTGCACGACAATCCACCGACGGGATCTGAAATCGCGACGCTTCGATATTGTAGGGCTCTGACGGAGCGACGCAAGCTCTTCGGGTCGAAGACCCTTCCATTCCAGTCGCGATTCGAGCCGTGGGGCCCAGCGTCCGGAAAAAACATCGAAGAGAAACAGGGTGAACTGCCGATAAGAAACTGGGTACTATGGCAAAGAACGGGGTTTTTGTTGGTTTTTGGGCTTGACAGGACGTGGGCGTGGAGCTAAGGTAGGTCGATAAGGCAAACTGAGTGGGCCTTCTGTCAAATGGAGTTGGCGAAAAAGGAAGGGTAAGGATGAAGGATCTATTTACCACCGGCGAAGCCGCAGTGATTTGTCGAGTCAGTCAACAGACGATCATCCGTTGCTTCGACTCGGGCCGGCTCAGGGGTTTTCGTGTGCCGGGCTCGAAGTTCCGTCGCATTCCCCGCGCGAATCTGATCAAGTTCATGAGGGACAACAGTATCCCCCTGGACAATCTGGATTCCGGACGGAAGAAGGTGCTGGTCGTGGATGACGATGCCGAGATCGTGGAATTGATCACGGACATCCTGACGCGCGACGGTCGCTACGACATCCGCACGGCCTCGAGCGGGTACGAGGCTGGGATGGTGACGCAGATGTTCCGGCCGGACCTGATTCTGCTGGACTACATGTTGCCGGACGTCAACGGCAACGTCGTATGCCAGACGATTCGGAGCAACCCGGAATTCGAGAACACCCGGATCATCATCGTCAGCGGCGTCATCAAGCAGGAAGAGATCGATCAACTTCTCAAGTCGGGCGCCGAATCGTTCGTGCGAAAGCCGTTCGACATCTCGGAGCTCACCGACAAGGTGAATTCCGCTTTGCAGTTGGTCGCTTGAGAACGTGACGCCGCGACGCGGCGACGGGTTGGATGGGTGAAGGAGCGAGGGTGAACGACGCCACTCGTGGCGGGCGGGAGCTCTTGCGTGGCGATGGCATAGGGTGGCCGCATGGCGAAAAGGTACATCGATGCGACGGCCTGCCGCAAGGTGGAACTGGCCGTCAATGAGTTGGGTTCGCTGTCGGTTCCGCCGTGCGTTGCGGTGCAGTATCTCTCGAAGCTCGTTCAGGGCCGTTCGGGACCTGCCGTGCGGTCGGTCGGAATGGGAGATTCCTTCTCCCCGGCGTCGGTCGCCGACATCCTCGAATGCGAACCTGCCTGCGCCGCGACGATTCTGGCTCTGGCCCAGCGTCAGGCGGCCGGTCCCGTTCGCCAGCGGCATTCCGTTCGTCTGGTGCTCGATCGTCTGGACGCCAACGACGTCCGCGACGCGCTGTTGCGAACGAAGGTGGCCGCGGGTTTCGAGATCGAATTCGCGGACCAGCAACTGGGCGCGCCTACCCGCAAGGATCTGATTCTGCACAGCCTGGCGGTGGCTTGCTGCGCCCGTCGGATTGCGGAAGCTGCGGGAATCGACCTGCATCTGGCCTGGTCGGCCGGCCTGTTGCACGACATCGGCAAGTTCGCCCTCCAGGACGTCATGCCCAAGAGCCTGGCAGCCATCGCACGCGAGGCCGAGGCCTCTGGCGCCTCTTTGTACACCGTCGAGCACCGCCATCTGGGCACCAATCACACGCTGCTCGGCAAGCAGCTTGTCCAGCGATGGCGATTGCCCGAACCGATCCTGCTGTCGATCTGGCTGCACCATCGCGATATCGCGGCGCTTCAGGCTGTGCCGGAGGCGCGGATCGCCATCCTCGTCAAGGCCGCCGACAGCCTGGTCCGACAAGGGGGCATCGGCCAGTCGGGCAGCTTCGAGGCGCCTGTTCCCATCCGTGAGATTTCGCAGCATCTGGGCGTCCCCGCCAAGACCCTCCAGCAGATCCAGGACGAACTGGGGACCGAGGTCAAACGCCGGTCGGAGAATCTGGGCTGGGAGATCCCCCAGGCGACGGCGCGGTACTGTGATCTGATCCAGGCGGTCGCGGCGGACCTCGCCCAGCGCCACACGAAGCTCTCGACCGAAGGGCGGTCCCTCCAGACCGCTTCCGGCTATCTGGCCTTCGCCCAGGAGTTCCTGCGAGGGCAGAATCCCAGTCTCTCCGCCATCGACATGGCGGAGGATTTCGCGCGGCGCTGGCAGCGGTTCTTCCAGACGGGCACCGTCTGTCTCTGTCTGACCGCCGGCCCGCGGGAAGGGGCTCTGGACACCGCGATTGTCGAGGCCCTCGGCCACAGCCACAAGACGGTCCTTGAAGCCCCGGCCGATGAATCTCCCGTCCCCAAGCCGTTGGTCGGGCGGTTCGCCGTGATCGAGGCGCACGACCACATCGACTGGCTCCTGGACCAGGTGGATGCTGACATGAATCGCGGCCAGACCAGGCTGCTGCCGCTGCTGTCGGACGGCCAGGCGGTCGGCCTGATCGTGTTCGAGCTGAATTACCCTGCGGACGCCGGGCTTTTCGCGGAGAAATTCGAGATGGCTGCTTCATTGGCGGGCACGATCCTGGGCCTGGCCTTGGCCAAGGAACGCCAGGAGCACCTGGCCGAGCGGCTCTCCCAGGACAATGGTTGCGTCAAGTCGGCCGCATCGGTCTCGGAGACCGGATTGATCCGCGATCCTGTCGAGGCCCTGGCCGAGATGGCCGCCGGCGTCGCGCACGAACTGAACAACCCGCTGTCCGTCATCACCGGTCGGGCTCAACTGATCGCGCAATCGGAAACCGACGGCCAGAAGAAGAACGCTCTCGAACGGATCGTCGACAACGCCCGCGAGGCCTCCAGCCTTGTGGACGACCTGCTGGCCTATGCCGAGCCGCCGCAACCGAGGGTCAGCCTGGTGAATGTCCGCCAGGTGATCGACGAAGCGATCGATCTGGCGGGCCGCAAGACCGGTGCCGAACACATCAACACACAGGTTCACGTGGTCGGGGATGTCCCCGACGTCCTCGTGGACTCGGCGCAGATCGCCTCGGCGCTGGCGAACATCATCGCCAATGCGGTCGAGTCCTACTCCGACGCGATGGGTCCGGTCAAGATCACGGTCGAGTCGAATTCGTCCGGCGAGGAATCCGGTTCATCCGCCTCCGGCGTGACGCTTGGGATCAGCGATCTGGGCTGCGGTATGGACGACGCGACTCGGAAGAAGGCCATCAGTCCGTTCTTCTCCGCCAAGCCCGCCGGGCGAAAGCGCGGCATGGGTCTGGCCTTCGCCAGCCGCCTCATTCAGCTCAACGGCGGCACCCTGGACATCGAAAGCCAGTCCGGCCACGGCACCACGGTCACCGTAACCCTGCCGACGGAATAGCTCGACGGCGGTCTGCCTATGAGGCCTCTTCTTTCAGCGTCCATCGTTGAAGAAGGGGTCGGCCTCCATAAGCTCCGCAAGCTGGTCAGGCGTCAGGGGTCTGACGCGTGTCTGGTAATCTTCGAAGTAGGTGATGAAGACCTGGATGTCCTCGCTGCGGCTCTTCTCTACGATGGCCGAGAGCAGATACGGGTTGTGCGTCGCGACAAAGAACGGGTGCAGGTTTCATTTTACGTACCGGGTTACGCACAGCGGCGAAGCCGACTGTAGGTATCCCAGAATTCCTTCCACAATCCGGATTTGACGTAGCAGCGGAAGTTGAGGATTCGCTGTCCACCTTGTCGTGACCA
>DATIKY010000330.1:0-1549 GCA_035476995.1 Sedimentisphaerales bacterium
TCCTGCAGCATCCGCCGTTCCTCTTCCATCAGGGTGACAGTATACTTCTTCTTCATGATAGGTCTCCTTACCTGGGTACAACTATCCTATCGGCAAAGAGACCGGAAACTCTATATCAAATCACGCGTAACGGAGCACTACGTCGCCGCTCTTGATCTTGGCCAGTTCCAACAGCAAGGTACGCGGGGCATCGCCCAACCCGGAGCGCTGCATCCACTGGCTCAACGTCTTCCAGAGCACGTACGCCAGGAAGCAGACCAGGATGTGGCCTTGACCCGCTCGGGTTTCTGATGCCAGATCGGACGGATCACCAGTTCATCCTTGGCGATCCGAAAGGCCCATTCCGCCTCCGTCAGTTGGATGTAGCGTTTCCACAGGGTCGGGGCATCGACTCCGAGGAGGTTCGTCCGAAGCAGGTAACAGCCCTCGGACAACGCAGCCCAGTCGTCCCACGAGGCGTTGCGGCTATACACGATCTTGATCTTTGCCTTTCCCACCGGTGGGTCCAGCGGGGCCATCGTCACGTCGAAGGCCTTGGCGGCCCGCCAGTAGCGTTGCTGAAGGCGGCCCCAGCGTCGCTGGGCCAGGGCCACGTCCTTCAGGTGCCCCGTGGCGGCCGACTGTTGCATCTTCTGCAACGCCGTCTCCATCCGCTCCAGGAACCGCTGGTGCATCGCCTGCTCCTTCTGCCGGCGATCCTGGCTGCGGGCCAGGACAAAGACCTCCTGTCCATCCGGACCGGCGACCAGCTTCATTTCGACCGTCTCCTGCACCCGCTGCCAGCCGCAATCCGTCAGGTGCTGCTCGAACCGACGCCGCATCGCTTTGGGCGTGCCCACGAGGTACGAGCCGCCTCGTTCCCGAAGGAACTTCAGGTTCGCCTCGCTAACCATTCCCCGATCCACCACCCAGATGCGCTGGGCCCGGCCGTACTTGGCCTCCATCGCCTCCACGATCGTCTCGAGCGTCTTGGAGTCGTGGGTGTTGCCGTCGAAGACCTCATGACCCAACGGCATCCCGTCTTCGGTCACCACCAGACCGATGCAGACCTGCAGGCAGTCGGGCCGACTGTCTCGCGAGTAGCCCCGCCGAGCCATCGGGTTGGCCGCACAGAGTCCTTCGAAGTACGTGCTCGTGACATCGTACAGGAGCAACTCGTACTTCAGATCGAACAGGTCCCCCAGCCGTCCCTTGAGATGCTTCTCGATCGTATCCTTCTGCTCGATCCGCCGATCCAGACCTCCATACAAGCGATCCGTATGGACCTTCTCGGCCGAGACGCCCAGCAGATCCTCCAACGCCGTCCGCGCGTACCCGTGGTCCTCGATGTGCAACTCACTGGACGGCTCGCAGAATCGGGCGATCGTCAATATCGCCGCCACGGCCGCCCAGGGTACCTCCTCGCGACCGTTGGGCATCTTCTCGGCCAGCAGGACATCGAGCCCCAGCAATCGCCACAGCCCCAACGCCAGCCACACGTCCCCGAAGTCCCGCAGTCGCTCGAACCGAACCTCCTGAAGATTCACCTGGACCGGCTCCTCCTCGGCGG
>DATIKY010000331.1:0-3054 GCA_035476995.1 Sedimentisphaerales bacterium
GCCCGAGGCGGCGTTGCCCCCTCAGGCCGTCTGGATCAATCCGCCCAAGGAGGCCCCAAAAACAACGGATTGATTAGAGCTTAATTGTGAAAAGGAACTGTCTCATTCAACTTGACAACTTCCGTTCGTCCCGCCGGAAGTCTGCCAATCATAGAATTGCTTTCCAGTCATGGACACAGACCCTACCGTCATTCGTCGCGCGAATCAACGGCCATGCTGTGGGGCGAACGGCTGTCGCGCTACTGCTGGGCGAGAGTCGTGTCGCTCATTTCGCGGATGTCCGCCCGGCGGCAGTGGGGACATCGGTAGCGGCCTTCGATCAGGAGCATCTCGTGCTCGTGCGAGCCCATCATTCGGAATCCGTGGGATAGTACGTGCCCGCCGGGGAGCGTCTCGTAGGGGCCTCTCCCGAGCGCCTTGGGGTTTGTCTGCCGGCCATCCATGATCGGTCCTCCCAATGCAATTGATCCAATCGGCGGAATTATGGGGCCCATGGCTGCGGTTGTCAAGTTCAATCTATGTCAAGTCGGAGAAATCCGATCCTCGAAATCACGGTTCCGGGTCGGCGACCATCTCGGCGCCGAACTTGGCCTCGGCTTCCTTGCGGATCTGGGCCATGATCGTGGGGAAGTGCTCTTCGGGGATGATCCTCTTGCCTTTCTTGTCGGGATGGACGATGCGAAGGACCCTGTTCTTCTCCCATTCGCGAGGCTCGATCTCAAGGCGGGCGGAAAAGCCGTGCTTGGCCAGGACTTCGAGCGTCGGGACCGGGTACGAGATCGGTTTTGCCCCTTCACAGCCCGGCGCGTCGGGCAGCAGCACCGGCGTGATCGAGCCGTCGTCGAGGCCGATGTCGAAATTGCGTCGTCGAAGGTCCACGAACATCGACACCCGCCCGGTGTACCAGGAGCCGTAGACGGACTCGCTGACCTGCCTGGAGACCTTCGCGGGCTGGACGCCGAGTCTGGCCATCTCTTCGTCGAGGACGAGCTTCATGGCCTCGTTGTAGGGGCGTTCCGTGTCCTGGAGGGCCTGGCTGCCCAGCTTGATGCCCAGGAGGTTCGAGTACGAATCCTCCCAACTGAACGCGGAGGCGTACTCGGTGGGCAGGCCGATGCAGTTGAAGCCATACCATGTCATGATCTCGTGCCAGGTGACCATGGTGAACGTCAGATAGGGCCCCAAAGCCAGGGCGACTTCGCGGGCGATCACGCTCTGCTGGTCTTTCGAGAGGCTCTTCCAGTTCTCGGGGTAGGTCAGGTACAGGTGGCTTCGCGACCGGTCGACGAGCAGTTTGTAGGAGAAGTGGTCGCCGCCCTTCATGATGAGTTTGTAGCTCTTGCCCGCGAGGTACGCGGTCCAGTCGGCGGCGATCCGGACGTGCATGATGTCGATGTGCCCGCCTCGGCAGGTGTAGGCGATGCCGTTCTTCTCCGACGGGCGGAAGTAGTACCCGTGCGTGCCCAGCTTTTCCCCGGCCCAGGGCGTCCCCAGGATCGAGGCCGGGTACGCGCCGTAGCGGATTCGCGGACCGAAGTTGAATCCTGTTACGACGACGTCGCTGGCCGGCGAGCGAAGTCCCTTGTCCGGGATGATCCCGCATCCGGCGGTCCCCAGAGCGAGCAGTGCGAAACCCAGAAACGACCGTCGCCACGATACGCCACAATCTCTCATGCTTTGCAGGCCTTCCATTTTCGTCAAGCTGGCGGAATTACCCCTTTGCGATTCGTGACCTTCACGAATTCGTGAAGATCACATCATAGTCGAAATCCGCAAATAGTAAATGGGGAGCTTATTGGCCTGTGCGGACGTACTGGGGGTCTTCGTCCTGGTTGTCGGGATCGTACTCGGGGCCGTACTTGGCTGCGGCTTGTCGCTGGATGTGGTCCATGATGGTGGCCATGTGGATCTGCGGGTCGATCCGTCTTCGGGATTTGTCGCCGAACACGATGCGGAGGATCTTGCCCTTTTCCCACTCGCGGGGCTCGATCTCGTGCTTGATCCCGAAACCGTATTCGCTCAGGGCGTCCAGCGTGGGAATCGGATACGAGAACGGCTGGGCGTTGGGGCACTGCGACACGCTGGGCACCAGGGTCGGCGTAACGTGCCCGTCGTCGAGCCCGATGTCGAAGTTTCGCTTCTTCATGTCGATCAGCAGGACGAACGTGCCGGTGTACCACTGGCCTTTCATGGACTTGCTGGCCAGACGGGCGTCGCGGGCCGAGGGCAGGATGCCGAGCTTCTCCATTTCCCTGTCGATGGCCAGAGTCACCGCTTTGTTGTAAGAATGCTCCTTGTCCTGGAGGGCCTGCACCCCGACGATTATGCCCAGAAGGTTCGAGTACGAGTCCTCCCAACTGAAGGCGGAATCGTACTCCACGGGAATCACCATGCTCTTGTAGCCGTACCAGGTGGTGACCTCGTGCCAGGTCAACATCGCGAACGTCAGATAGGGGCCGATGGCCAGAGCCACCTTCTCCGCAATGGCGGATCGGTCCGCTTCACAGAGGTAATCCCACCCTGGCGGGTAGGTGATCTCGACGTGGTTTCGGGACCGATCCACAGGCATTTTGCACGAGAACCCCGTGTCCTTCCGCATGAGGTGCTTGTAGCTCTTGGCGGTCAGATAGGCGGTCCAGTCGATGCCGATCCGCATGTGGACGACGTCGATGTGCCCGCCCCTGCAGGTGTAAACGATCCCATTTTTTTCGAAGAACGGCCAGTAGTAATTGTGCGATCCCAGGTTCCGGCCGAGGAAGGTCATGCCGGGAATGGCTGCGGCGTAGCCTCCGAACCGGGTCCGCGGCTGCGCATTGAACCCGTCGAAAACCACGTGATTGGCCGGGCCCGAGAGGCCCCGATCGGGCAATACGCCGCATCCGGCCGTCGCCAGCGACAGCAAACCGAGGATGAACCCTAGTGTAGTGTTTGATAAATAGTTGCAATTATATGATTTATATTGCGTCTTCCTTGGTAACAGGAAAGGATGGACGCAATGCGTGTAGCTGCGACGATCACGATTACGGACGAACAGCGTGTGACCCTGCAACGGTG
>DATIKY010000332.1:0-1626 GCA_035476995.1 Sedimentisphaerales bacterium
AGCTTCAGCCGACTTGCGTGGAAGGCCGGCGGATCAGTCGTCGCTTTCTCGGTGCAGGATCTCCGCGATCTGACGATGCAGGAGCGGGATCCTGGTTACCGCTGCGTCCCACACAATGCTGTAGTCCACACCGAAATAGTGGTGGATCACCCGGTCCCTCATCCCGGCGATTGCCCGCCATTCCACCTCGGGATAGCGCTGCCTTAGGCAGTGTCAGACAATAACTGAAAGATTTTGAGCTTTCGTCCGATATAGGACGTGTGGACACAAGCGTTGTCAAGGCGAAGTTCGAATCGTTGGTTTGTGCCTTGGATGAGCGGGGCGGCCGGCTCTGGGCGGCGACCGAGGCCAAGGCGATCGGCCATGGAGGGATTGCGTTGGTGCCGCGTGCCACGGGGGTTTCCTACTCCACAATCACGCGGGGTCTGAAGGAGTTGGAGCCGGGTCTGCTCCCGGAACCCGGCCGCGTCCGTCGCCCGGGGGGCGGCCGCAAGAAGACGCTCGCGAAGGATGCAACGCTCCTGGCCGACTTGGACGGGTTGGTCGAACCCAGCGTTTCGGGAGACCCGCAGTCGCCCTTGCGTTGGACGTCCAAGAGCGTCCGCACCCTGGCCAGGGAACTGCGGGCCCTGGGACACAACGTCAGCCATCAACTGGTCCTGGAGTTGCTGTATGCCGCGGGCTACAGTCTTCAAGCCAACCGCAAGAGCCGCGAGGGCTCGAACCATCCGGACCGGGACGCCCGGTTCCGCTACATTCAACGCAAGGTCCGACGCTTCCAGGCCCTCGGCCAGCCGGTCATCTCGGTCGATACGAAGAAGAAGGAACTGGCGGGCAATTTCAAAAACGCCGGGAAACAGTGGCGGCCGAAGGGGACGCCCGAACCGGTCCGGGTGCACGGCTTTCGGATTCCCGAGTTGGGCAAGGCGATTCCGTACGGGGTGTACGACCTGACGCGGAACGCCGGGTGGGTCAGTGTGGGCATCGACCATGACACCGCCCGTTTCGCGGTCCGCACGATCGGCCGGTGGCGGCAGAAGATGGGCCGACCACTGTACCGGGGCGTCGAAGCCCTGCTCGTCACCGCCGACGCCGGGGGCAGCAATGGCGCGCGAACTCGCCTGTGGAAATGGGAACTTCAGCATCTGGCCAACCGCACCGGACTTTCGATCACCGTCTGTCACTTTCCGCCCGGCACGAGCAAGTGGAACAAGATCGAGCATCGGCTGTTCTCCTACATCAGCACAAACTGGCGCGGACGTCCGCTGGTGTCGTTGGCGGTGATCGTCAACCTGACCGCCTCGACACGCACCCAAGAGGGCCTGCGCGTTCGATGCGAGCTCGACAAAGGGCGCTATCCGAAAGGCCAGGAGGTCTCGGACGAACAGATGGCGAAAATCCGCTTGGCTCCTCATCGTTTCCACCCCGACTGGAACTACACGATCCATCCTCACGGGAAGAACTGATTCGTGCAGTTATTGTCTGACACTGCCTTAGTGTGCGCTGGCCCTGGATTGGGAGGTTTTTCCCGCCGCCAAGTCGCCGAAGCCGCCATCGGCTTTGCCCGGCGGCATCAGATACATCGCGTAATAGCCCACCTTCGAGAAAAACGGCTTCTTGTAGGCG
>DATIKY010000333.1:0-3792 GCA_035476995.1 Sedimentisphaerales bacterium
TCCTACACAAACCGCCCGAGGCGGCGTTGCCCCCTCAGGCCGTCTGGATCAATCCGCCCAAGGAGGCCCCAAAAACAACGGATTGATTAGAGCTTAATTGTGAAAAGGAACTGTCTCATTCAACTTGACAACTTCCGCTGCTGACCCTCCGCAAGCTCGGCGAAGCCAAAGGCGGCCTGCCGAAACTGAGGCGGAAGTACAACGGCAGGAACTGCCCCACGAGAGGTTTCCATTTCGAGCGCAAGTAGCCAGGAATGGTAGGTGAGTGCCACCGACATCTAATGCGAGAGAGGCAGTACGAATGTGCAGTTATCCGCAAAGAGTGAGAGACAACATCCTTCCGCTTTCAGTGGCGGGCTCTCTACCCAACGCTTTTGAGGAATGGTCATTCACTGAACGTACGATCGACCATAAGGCACTCGATAGATTAGCGAGTACCGAAGCCAGCGATATTCTGACTAATGCTCTCGCCTTCTATCGGAGAAACAAGCACCTGACACCCAAGTTGGCATTCGTGGTCTTTTGGAGACTTCGACACCACAAGATTGACCACAGCCCCTCGTTCTTCAAACTCAGCTTGAAGAAAGCGCAGTACAAAGAGGATTTGCGACGTATGGATCTAGGCCGTGTGCATACAATTTGGCCTGTTATGTCTCCTGCTCAACGGAGACATGCGATAGAAATGGGCCACACACCGCCACCGGCAACGTGATGCCAGACCGGCTAATCCACGATTAGGAGAAGGTGTGCACGGCACGCCCTACACCCGGATCTTGAAGACCACCTTGTGGACGGCGGCCGGACAGGCGAGTTGGCAGGAGGGGAGGTGGGCGTCGTTGGGGTACAGGAGGCAAAAGAGGCCCGGCTCAAGCCGCGTCTGGGCGGGGATCGTGCCCACGCGGTAGAACATGATGTCCTTGGCCTCGTCGTAGGGCTCGACGACCTCAAGCCCCTGCATGGGCGACCAGGCCAGGGTCTCCTGGCCCGCGATCAGAGCCTGGATGTCGATGTATTTCCTGTGCGACTCGAACCGGCCCTGGTCAATCGGCTTGGTCGTGTAGTGCTGGACGATGTAGAACAGGTCATCGCCATCGACGGGGTAGCGGCCGTCGGGCTTCTGCGCGATCGCCGGGTCCGCCAGCACGGCAAAGGCCTTCCCAAACCTCTTGTGCATCGGCTCGTACAAACGCCCGTTTTCGACTCGGTCAATGATCATCGCCTTGGTCTCCTAACCCAATGCCTGACATACCATCACCACTGTCGCCGGAGCTTCAGCCGGCGTCATCTGCTTGATCCGAAAGTTCCAACAGGCGAACATCCTCAAGATCGATCTGCCGGCCAGCCGCTCGCTTGGAAGCAATGAGGTCGTCTCGGGACACAATAAAGAAATCCTGTCCCTCGTAAGTCACAACCTTGCGACGACTCCACGCGTCCTCGAATCGTATCCCCGGCGTCCGAGTCTGCACGTCGATTCTCACCCGATCATTGAACACAGTGATCTCGTGTGTCACCACATCCTGAGCATCCGTCATGGCCGCGGTGCCGAAACCTGCGTCCAGCAGGGCCGCAAGGAGCCGCTCGGCGTTTTCGACAGTTGGCTCGATCAGAACGTCCAAGTCAAAAGTGACGCGAGGCACGCCGTACAGCACGGAGGCCACGCCACCAAGGACTACGTACCGGACCTCATGACGCTGAAAAGATCTGAATACGTCCTGCAACCGGTTGAGCATGTCTTCGGTCCTTTAGACGAGGATTGACCGACAAAGCCAGATCGGTAAAGCTGCAGAAAGCCTCCATCCGTTCGGCCATGGAGAGCGACTGGAACCACCTCGCCTTTGCCTCCATCGATTCCTCTTTTCTGTCGTGTCGAATCGCCGGTGTCATGGCTGCACTCCAACAGATCTCGTACTACATGTCCAGTTTCTCTCGCAGATAGGCCTTGATCTGGTCGATCGAGACGCGGGATTGCTCCATGCTGTCGCGTTCGCGGACGGTGACGGTGCGGTCCTTGAGGGTGTCGCCGTCGACCGTGATGCAGAACGGCGTGCCCGCCTCGTCCTGGCGTCGATACCGCCGGCCGACCGCGCCCTTCTCATCGTAGAAGCAGGTCATGTACTTCTTCAAGTCGTCGTAGATGTTCCTGGCGATCTCCGGCATGCCCTCTTTCTTGACCAGCGGGAAGATCGCGACCTTGGTCGGGGCCAGGGCCGGATGGAAACGGAGCACGTTGCGCACTTCGCCGCGGACCTCCTCCTCGTCGTAGGCGTCCACCAGGAAGGCCAGCGTGCTGCGGTCCATGCCTGCGCTGGGCTCGATCACATACGGGACGTAGCGGCTCTTCTTCTCCTCGTCGAAGAACGACAGCGGGCCCGACTGGTAATCCTCGGCCTCCTCGGCCAATTTGACCTTCATCAGGTCCCGGCCGTTCTCGTGCCACTTCGTGACGGTCCGCATGCCCCGCTGATGCTGCCGCAGGTCGAAGTCCGTGCGGTTGGCGATGCCCTCGAGCTCCTGCCAGTCGCCGCTGCCGAACGGGAACTTGTACTCGACGTCCACGCACGCCTTGGCGTAGTGGGCTAGCTCATCTTTCTCGTGGTCGCGGAACCGCAGGTTGTCCTTCTTCATGCCCAAGTTGAGGTACCAGTTGCAGCGCTGCTCCTTCCAATGCTCGTACCACTGCTCGTCGGTGCCGGGCTCGCAGAAGAACTCCAGCTCCGCCTGCTCGAATTCGCGGGTGCGGAAGATGAAGGCCTTCGTGGTCACTTCGTTGCGGAAGCTCTTGCCGATCTGGGCGATGCCGAACGGGACCTTGACGCGCGTGCTGTCGAGCACATTGCGGAAGTTCGCGAAAATGCCCTGGGCGGTCTCCGGCCGCAGGTAGAGCACCATCGAATCATCGGCATTGGCGCCCATCTGCGTTTCGAACATGAGCTTGAACGGCATGGGCTCGGTGAACTGGCCGATCGTTCCGCAACTCGGGCAGACCTTGTTCCGCAGGTCGTTCGGCTGCGCCTCGACCGTCTCGACGTTCACGTGCTCGGCGTGCTCCTCCGCTTTCCTGCTATTGGCTTCCTTGTCCTTGAGGTGGTCCACGCGGCTCCGCGTGTTGCACTTCTTGCACACGGAGACGAGATCCGCAAACTTGTCGGCATGGCCCGAGGCCTTCCAGACCAGGGGGTGCATCAGGATGCTGCAATCCAGGCCCACCACGTCCTCGCGCATCTGGACGACGTTCTTCCACCAGGCCCTCTTGACGTTGTTCTTGAGCTCGACGCCCAACGGGCCGTAATCGTAGCAGCTCGCCAATCCGCCGTAGATCTCGCTGGACTGAAAAATGAACCCGCGCCGCTTGCACAGGGATACGATATCGTCGAGCTTCGTCAGTTTTGCCATAGCCAATTGTCTCCATAGGTTCAGGGTAAACCATGATTATATAGCCCGCAGGCGGGATTACAAGGCCCAAAACAGGCCGCTCATCGCCATCGATAGCACCGCCAAACCAATGAACGGCCACTTGAACCGCGTCGTCTGCGACAGCTTGAACCCCTTTGAACCCCTGCGGCCAGCCCACCTCGAACAGAGCGGCGATCAACAACAGCAGCCATGCGAATCTCACGAGCCATTCACCTCCTTGAGTCCTTTTCCGAAGGACGATAGTACTACAACGCTACAAAAGCTTAAGAGAACCTAAGCGGCCAACCGATGATCCCATAGGAATGAAACTTCTCTTGGGAGGTCATCGGTATGGACGCCAGTACGATTATGCAACTCAAGCCGGAATTGACCCGTTTT
>DATIKY010000334.1:0-5581 GCA_035476995.1 Sedimentisphaerales bacterium
GACCCTACCATGCACCGGGATCGAAGGATCCCATAACGAGTGCGAATAGAAGCAAGGCGATACAAGAGCTCCGGAGAAAAAAAGGAGGTTCGCCAAGGCGAACTCCCCTTGACATGCCTTCTCATAGAAGGCACAGAGGACACAGAGAAGACAGGAAGAAGGATAGAAAGGGATGGGCGGGGAGACGTTATCCAAAGCGACCCTCACCCCTGCCCAACCCCTTCTTCTCTGTGTCCTCTGTGTCTCTGTGGTGCATGTTTTCAGTATCTTCTGCAAGCGGGTCGGGTGTTCTGCTTGACGTGGATGAAGAGGTACCGCAGGGCGTCGATGGGGTGGTCGTGGACGCTCTTGAGCCGGATGCCGTCGGCGCCGTGGTGCTTCGAGCCGCGGGTCTCGTCAGAAGCGGACTACGAAGTGAGGTAGACCGCTTTCGTGATCCTGTGGTTACCGGGCGAGCCCGCCGCCTTGTATGGCGTCCCGCTGTCCCATCACAGTATACCTGTGGCGGAACTCCTCTGTGAACTGCCAGTCGAGCCGGCGTCCCAGTCCGATCTCCGCGAGGACCTTCTCCAGAGAGACTCCCTGCGGGCCTCTCCCCAAGAGCCCCAGGGTCCTGAACACACCGCCGTCGGCTGCGCAGACAAGCCAATCTTCGGAAGTGTCACACAAGAAAGCGAGCGTCTCCTTCTCGCCGTCATGTAGACGGTCCCGGTAAGAAGGGTCGAATCGGTCATGGAAAGCCTTGATGCGCGACAGTGGAACGTCTTCGATTCGGATGCGATGGTCGCGCTCATAGGCATCCAGATCGATGCAGACGTCCTCCGACCCACGGCTCGCCCATTGGGCCTCCCCGACAACCGTCCGACAAACGGACACGTCGCATCGGGCGATGAATTCCTCCCAAAGACCCAATTCGAAGAGCTTCAGGACCGGTCCGGCGTCAAGCAACAGAAATCGAAGTCTCTTCATCCGCCAGATTCTCCCGGTCCGTCAGATACTCCTGGGCTTGCTTGTAGGACAAGCCTGTGTACTTAGCAAATTGGATGAGCGATAACTTCCCGTCACGAAGGGCCCGCACCGCCAGACTCCAGTACCGCTCGGGCAGTGGGTCGGGTCGATCGGACAGTCGCGGCGGCCTCATCAGCTTCATTTTTCGACCTTGCTGAATCAATCGCTGGATCTCGTCGACATCCTTGTTGTAGAGGTACAACAGTCGCCACAGGAGAGCGTCAAGGGAGACACCGAACTCCCGGGCGATCTCGTCCAGCATTTCCATGCCGACCTCCCCCTTCTCATCCTTGAGATCGTCCACCCGATTCGTGACGGCATCCGTCGGAAGCAACAGACGACTGGCAAACGCATCCGCGAGCTTCTCTTCCTGCTCCGTGGCGACACAACCTTCGCAGGAGACAGGTCGGAAGATGCTCCACGTCAAAAGATGAAACAACTCGTGTGCCAAGTCGAAGTTGCGACGCCATAGCGTGCTACCGGAATTCAGGAGCACTGCGGGACCGAATTGGGGAGACAAGAACGAGATCGCACTGCCGGAGAACGGCAGATGAAACACCTTGACCAGGAAGCGCTCCTCGAGCACCTGCCGGAGTGAGCTGCTGGGGATCTCACCCGGCAGGAACTGCGTCTGAAAGCTCTCTGCGAGCCGAGCGGCGTTTCGGAAGGTGAACTTCTCTCGTGAACCCTTTGCCTGGGGAAGACCGGCGTCCTTGGACTCGCCCATGAGCAGTTCGAGCCGGTGGTATTGCTCGCACAACTGCCGGAACTCCGTCTCGGTCTTCTTGATCTGTTCGCTCTGGGCCGGCGGATCACGCCAGAGCATCACCTCCTCAGCCACAGGGCTATCGCTCAGAAAGAAGTCAATCGGTCTTCTGTAGAACTCAGCCAAGCGGCTCAATTGAGAGAACCGCGGTTCCCTCTTGCCGTTCTCGAAGTCGCACAGGGAGGATTGACCGATCCCCGTCCCTTCGGCCACTTTTTCGAGAGTGCAACCGATGGCATTGCGAGCATTCCGTAGTCTTTCCCCAATCTGCATGGATCAACCTCCTTCGCAATAAAAGAAAATCATAGCACTTTCATCGGCCGTATACAAGCTCATTCGTTCTCCAATACAGAATATCCGACAACGCGTTCGCAATATGGCTGATTGTAAAACCATTTAGTACCGCCGGGTGGCGGTTCGGGTGCTTTGCTTGACGCGGATGAAGAAGTAGCGCAGGGCGTCGATCGGGTGGTCGTGGACGCCGTCCTTGAAGGGCAGTTCGCCTGACGCGGCGCGGGTGTCGTCGGGGTAATGGCAGCATTCCATTGCCTCGATCAGACGCACGCAGCGGGGCGAGATCGCCAGCGAGGTCGAGCCGTCGCCCGCCCGCACCGCCCGTCGGATCAGCTCGATGCCTTCGAGGATCGCGCTGCGTCGGTGCTTGACCGCGATGCCCAGGCTCCGCAGTTCGCGGACGCTGCTGGTGCCGGTGACGTCGTTGGCGCCCGAGCCCGCGGGATCGCAGTACGTGGCCGCGACCCGCTCTTCGGGGCAGGGCGTGCGGGCCTTCATTTCTTTGGCATGCACGTCGATCGTCGCGCGGCTGCGGACGTACTCGTCGATCACGCGGACCTTGCCTTCGCCATCGACCTGGACCCACAGGCAGACGAACGGGTTGACGAACCCGAAGTCCAGCGTTCGATAGAGCGGCAGGTTCGGGTCGTAGTCGACCGGGCGGACGTGGACGCTCGCGTCGAACTCGCTGAAGACGACGTTCTCCGACGAAGGACGGATGCAGAGCATCTCGGATTCCCACGCAGAGCGGCTGCTGCGTCGCATCTGCGCGATGCAGTCGTCGATTCGAAGATACCCGCCGGCGTGTCGGGCCCGTCCGCCGCAATCGGACCAGAGGGGACATCGCGAGCAGTCGCGGCCGACGCACTTCTGGATCGTCTCCCACAGGCACCACTTGAAGACCGGGACGCCCAGTTCCTTGGCCGCCGCGACCTCGCGCTGCATGATGCCGTAGGGCTTGTGCATCGTGCTGATCAGCTCCATCGAGCCGACGCAGACGTCGGTGCTCAGCGTCGTGAACTTGGCGGCCGCGAAGACGTCCTCGTCGAAGAGCTCCACCTCGTCGCAGCGGAGCTTCTGGACGTGCGTGCCTCGGACGCTGGTGGCCGACTGCGTGAGGACCTCGACGGTCGAGCCGTTGGCGAATCGGCAGCCTCCTTTTCGGATGGGGCCGGCCAGCGATTCCTCGAATCCGCGGCGCAGGAAGCCCACGAGGTAGTCGTACAGGCGCGAGGACTGCTCGCCCGAGCCGCCCAGGATGCGGACATGGCAGTTGGGTTTGAAGAACGCGTCGAGCAGTGTCGCGATCGCGGCCAGCTCGGTCTTGCCGCCCGCGCGGTTGGCCCAGACGATACTGTCAGAGCATTGATGATGGATTATGGATGATGGATCATCAATGGAAAAGCTGTTCCACAGGTAGTCCGTCGGGCTGCTGTGATCGGGACAGAGCCGCACGTCGGGGACGTCGAGGTCGAGGAAGGTCTTGACGTAGGTCTTGAGCTCCTCGCGCGTGCGGGGCCGCCTGTGACGCAGGGCCTCGCGATGACGGCCCCCGGCGAGGGACTCTTGATTCATCATGGATTCTTCAGAAAGCAAATTCGTCTCAGTCATGGGGAGGGCCTCCAAATTGGGGTTCTGTCTTGTCGTGGACGTGGTGGAATGACGACAGTGATGAGCGTTCTGAGTGCACCATCGCAACCATTTCGCGATGGCGTTCCACTACACGCTGGGGACGTCGTGCGTTGTCGTCGGATTGCTGCTGATCGCCTGGACGGTGGACCGCGAGAGGCTGCGGCGCAGAATCAGGAACGCCGGCACGATGTAGGGCGCGTACCTGGGGACGCTGTCCCCAGACCCCTGGGATTTTGCGCTTTGCGCCAGTAACAGGTTGATTGGAGAGGATGGGTGTCATCTGTCAATTGCCTGGACCCTGGAATCGTCGGTATCCGCTGACGCGGACTCCCACCGCCGATCGGGTCGAGGGCAGGCCTTCCGCGGAATGGCCACCCGAGGCGAAGCCTGCGATTCGCCGGATCTTCACGTTGGCGTCCTTTAGCCCGCCAGGGAATTCGGGCATACCCGGAACGTCGCTATCGGCAGAACCTCCTTGCGGAGATAGGTGGCATATGATATCCTGAACTGTGCCGTCACAGAGGATAGGTCGGGACCCCAAACGCGATTCATCGCGTTTGGGAACCCGCTCTGCCGGGAGGCAACCCGAGCGCTGTGGCGGGCCGGTGACAGGGCGACGCGCCGCGAATGGCGCGTCGCCTGCTTGACATGAGCCTGTTGCCGGCTCAAAGCGGAAAATCCCAGGGGTCTGGGGACAGCGTCCCCAGGTATCGGCAGGGACGTGGGGATTTGCCGGTTGACGCGGGGGGACCGCGCCTCTATCGTATGCTCAGGTTTCGAGAGGTCCGCGGGGGCGGCTCGGCTGGTCCCGCCAGACCACTTCTTTCACTTTGCATAGGGAGACGGGTCATGAGACACAGGACGATGTGGGTGGTTCTGGTGGCGGCCGCGACGGTGCTTTCGTTGGCCGGTGCGGCGGGTGCGGCGTTCGAGGACTGGGCGATCGGGGCCAAGGCCGGCACGCTGGGCATCGGGGGCGAGTTGACGACGAGTCTGCTGCCCGACGTACATCTTCGCGGCGGCGTCCAGTGGTTCGGTTTTGACTTTGAAGCGGAGTTCGACGACATCGACTACGATGTGGACATCGACCTGCTCAACCCCATGCTCGTCCTGGACTGGTATCCCTTCTCGGGCAGCTTCCGCGTCAGCGCGGGCGTCGTGTTCAACAACAGCGACATCACCCTGGACGCGACGTTGAGCGAGCCCATCGAGATCGGCGGCTCGACCTACGATCCGGCCGACGTGGGCAGTCTGCGTGGCGAGTCGGACTTCGACGACATCGCGCCCTACATCGGCATCGGGTTCGGCAACCCGCTCTCCTCGGACGGCCGGTGGGGGTTCATGACCGAGGCTGGGGTTGCGTTCATCGGCTCCCCGAACGTCAAGCTGCGTGCGACGGGCCCCTTCGCGAACGATCCTGCCTTGCCGGCGGATCTGGCCCAAGAAGAGGAAGAGATCGAAGACGACATGGACGCGATCCGGATCTACCCCGTCCTGTCGATGGCCTTGTACTATCGGTTCTAACCCTGCGAGAGGGCCCGATTAACAGTATCCCTTGCGGCAATGGAGGCTGTCCTCGGGGAGGTCCCGCGAGATAGGAAACAAATCCCATGGGAGTTCACCATGCTTCCATGGAGTCCGAACGAGCCAAGGGCCGTTGTGAAACCAGTATTCGCAATTCGCATCGTTCGGCTTATCTGGGATGACCAGGCACACCGGTCGAAGGCCCTCTCCGCGTATACCCTAGTGTAGTGTTTGATAAATAGTTGCAATTATATGATTTATATTGCGTCTTCCTTGGTAACAGGAAAGGATGGACGCAATGCGTGTAGCTGCGACGATCACGATTACGGACGAACAGCGTGTGACCCTGCAACGGTG
>DATIKY010000335.1:0-3886 GCA_035476995.1 Sedimentisphaerales bacterium
TGGGCTGGATGAGCAAGTGTCGCGCGATTCTGATTCGATACGCCAAGAAATCATGCAACTACCTGGGCCTGATCCAATTGTGTTGCGGCCTGCTCTGGTATCGCCGTCTCCATCGCCTGAGCCTTTTGAGATAGTTACTTATTGGTGAGGTGCTGAGACGCATTCCGGCTTCTCATCGTAAAGCGTTCACGCGCGTGGTGGCCGACAGTTATGAGATGGGCTCACAGAATTGGACGGACGGCCTCGGCGAGCAGTTCCGCGAACGCTACGGTTACGATCCGACGCCCTGGCTGCCCGTGCTTACCGGTCGCCTCGTCGGGAGCGCCGACCAGAGCGAGCGTTTTCTTTGGGACCTCCGCCGGTTGGTGGCCGATCGCGTCGCCACGGATTACGTGGGCGGATTGCGCGACGCCTGCCGGCCGCATGGTCTGGGACTGTGGCTGGAGAACTACGGTCATTGGGGTTTTCCCAGCGAGTTCTTGAAGTACGGCGCGGAGTCCGACCGCATCGGCGGTGAGTACTGGGTAACGGGCGATCTCGGTTCCATCGAGTGCCGCGCCGCCTCCTCGTGCGCGAACACCTACGGCAAACCGTTCGTTTCGGCCGAGGCGTTCACGGGCGGACCGGCCTTTCAGAACGCCCCACGCGCCCTCAAGGCCCGCGGCGACTGGTCGTTCTGCGAGGGTATCAATCATTTCGTGCTGCACGTATATATCCACCAGCCCTGGGAGGGCAGGGTGCCGGGCGTGAACGCCTGGTTCGGCACGGAGTTCAACCGGCACAACACGTGGTTCGAACAGAGTAAGACGTGGATCGACTATCTGCGGCGGTCGTGCTGGCTGCTGCAGCAGGGTTACCGGGTCGCGGATGTGGCCTACTTCATCGGCGAGGACGCCCCGAAGATGACGGGCGTGCGCGAACCCGAACTGCCGCCGGGACGCGACTTCGATTACATCAATGCCGAAGTCATCGAGAAGATGCTTGCAGTCAAGGACGGGATTCTCACCTTGCCGCACGGAACGCAGTACCGGCTGCTCGTCCTGCCGAACCTGCCCACGATGCGCCCTGAAGTGCTGCGGAAGATCCTGGATCTCGTCAGGGCGGGTGCGACTGTTCTCGGACGACCGCCGTCACGTTCGCCCAGCATGGAGGATTTCCCCCGAGGCGATGAGGAGGTCCGGCGATTGGCGGCCGAGCTTTGGGGCAGTGAGGATACGCAGCAACCGGGGGAACGAGCAGTTGGCAGGGGCCGTATCAGCTGGGGCAGAAGTCTGGAGGACGTCTTCGCATCCCTCGGTTCGAAGCCGGACTTCGAGAGTCCGGCCGAATTGCGATTCACGCATCGCCGCAGCGGCAATGTGGACATCTATTTCGTCGCAAATCCGCAGGCGGCGTCACTCACGACCACGGCAGCTTTCCGCGCAGGGGACAAGGCGCCGGAATTGTGGTGGTCCCACTCCGGCCAGATCGAGCGTCCTGCCGTGTACGATGTTTCCGACGGCGTGGTCCGGTTGCCGCTGACGTTGGGCGCGCAGGGTTCCGTGTTCGTCGTGTTCCGGGAGAAGGCCGCGCCGAAGTTGCAGCGGATCGTCGCCGTCCGGCGCGACGGCGCCGAGTTGCTCGGCACGAAGGTGACGTCGGCGCCGCGCAGTACCGAGGGAGACAATCCGAACAACTTCACCTTCGCCGTGTGGGTGAAGCCCGACGACGACACGACTCTGGTGTCCGAGTCCACACGGGGCATCGTTGGGATGAGTGAGAAACGCAACGACCTTGTGTCTGCACCCCATGGCGATGGATTCGGGGGCAGCGGCCATGCTGGCTGTGGCCTGGCGGTTGGGACCAACGGCGTCTGCGTTTTCGAACACGGGGCGAATTACTTTGCACCCACGCTGGTTCACGCTGTAGGATTAGTGGGCTGGACACACGTAGCCGTGGTGTATCGCGACGGCCTTCCGAGCCTTTACCTCAACGGCAGGCTCGCCCGCATGGGCCGCCAGAGCGAGCACATTGTCCATTCGGGAGTGCGATCGGGCAGTTCCGGTCAGTTCCGGGGCCAGGCAGGCGCATTCGCCCGATTCGCTCGCGTTCTCGACCAAGGGGAGATGGCCGCCTTGGCGGAGACGATGCCGCGTCCCGACCGTGCGGCCGCCGGTCCGGGGATCTGGCTTACGCGCCGGGGTCAGGAGTTGTTTGCTCAGGCCGCGTCGCCGGGAGAGTATGAACTGAGATTTGCCGATGGGAGCAGCCGCAAGGTTCACGTGGGTCCCATGCCATCGCCATACGCGACC
Source organism: Sedimentisphaerales bacterium (assembly GCA_035476995.1). Taxonomy (GTDB): domain Bacteria; phylum Planctomycetota; class Phycisphaerae; order Sedimentisphaerales; family Anaerobacaceae; genus PLanc-01. Next base: position 2,292 of record DATIKY010000335.1, read on the forward strand.
CCCGGCTCGTGGGATGTCCGTTTCCAACCGGGATGGGGCGCGCCGGAGCGAGCCGTTTTTGAGAGGCTCGAAAGCTGGACACAGAATCCCGACGACGGCATCAAGCACTACTCCGGCAGGGCCGCGTACCACAAGGTGTTCGAGTTGCCGGACTCGTGGACCGCAGATCCCGAATCGCGGATCGTACTTGATCTTGGTGAGGTGAAGGATATGGCCAGCGTATGCGTCAATGGCCGAGACATGGGCTCGCTCTGGCTTGCTCCCTGGCGACTCGATATCACAGACGCCGTGCAAGAGGGTACAAATACACTCGAGATCGACGTTGTGAACGTATGGAACAATCGGCTCGTCGGCGATGCCACTTTGCCGGCGGGACAGCGAAGAACCTTCCTTCTGGCCCCCACGGTGAACCGCAGTGCGCCGTTGCTGCTTGCGGGTCTGCTTGGCCCGGTGGCGGTGCATGCGGAAAGAGACTCCCCAGTGGGGCTGCCCTAAGGCCGAAGAAAGAAGGCACCAAGACATACGGTTAGGAGGTTCTTATGAACAGAAGAGAGACGACGAGGCGCCAGTTCCTTGTGACAGGTGCATCCGGCGTGTCGGCGTGTATTGCGTTCCCTGCGGTTCTGCAGGGCGTCTCTACGGCGCGTGCTCCTGTGTGGATCGGCCACATCGGTACGGGTACGCGGGGCTGGGACCTCATCAAGTGCGCCGGGACGACGGATACGGCCAAGGTGGCGGCCGTGTGCGACGTCTACAAGCCGCACATGCGGCGTGGGGTCGAGGCGGCCGGAATCCAGACGTCAGAACCGGCGCGGACCATCGGGACTTGCTCGCCGATCCGAAGGTGGAAGCGGTGATCATTGCCGCGCCGGATTACTGGCACGAGCAGATGGTGATCGACGCTTCGAGTGCCGGCAAGGCCATCTATTGCGAGAAGGGTTGGACCATTTCGGTCGCCGCCGCCAGACACAACTGCGTTTGGGAATGTGGTGCGTCACTGTGAGCCGAGTGTCTGGCCACCGGAAAGGAACTGCTACTCACGCCCGAGCATGCCCTCCATGTCGTCGAAATCATATCGGCAGCGCGTACTTCACAGAATACCGGTCGACACCTTGGTGAATCCTCTCATGATGATAGTACTTGAGATACTCGGTCAGGACGTACCGCAGTTGCTCTTTGGAGAAGAGAATCAGGTGATCGAGGCACTCCCCTTTGACGGACCGCGGTCGTGGATCAGATATGTTTTTCCGGTGAGGCCCCCCCCTCACTGTCAAGGATCGGGCAAAACCGGCCAGTCGGATCGGGTTCAAAACCGGCCACTTTGAGGAGCTGACGGTTTGCCGTAAGAAGTTCTCGAAATCGAACACGTTACGGTTTCGGGAGGTTCGGCATGGCAAACCAACTCAAGATGGCTGTGGTACAGGCAATATTGACGCTGGTGCGGCTGGGCTGGTCTCCTGTGAAGGGCGGAGCAAAAGTGCGGCGGGTGGCGGGGCGGAGTAAAAGTGCGGCACTCCCAGAAGCTTTCTGTGAGAATGGGTGGTCATTGACGGCGTTGGAGGCCGTGTTGATCACGCGGGTCTCAGCAGAAAGGA